>DATBHZ010000140.1:0-15109 GCA_036557185.1 Acidimicrobiia bacterium
CTCTTCCTGGTCGCGGCGCCGGTGTCGGGCTGGCAGGTGCACCTCGTCGGTCGACTGCCGAGCCAGTCGCAGCGCAGCGCGCACGCGAGCCTCGACCGCGGCCGCATCCCGGTCCTGATAGCCGGCGGTTTCGACAGCACCTGGGACGGCCGACCGGAGGCCCAGACGATTCTGGGGTCCGACTTCGAGGTCTGGCGGTTCTCGTACCGCGGTTCCGACAGCCGCGGCTATCCGCTGCCGTACACGCGGGCGCAGACGCACCAGTCGCTCGGCCAACTCGAGGTGAAGATGGACCGAGAGGTGCGGTGGCTGTCGAGCATGTCGGGCGAACCCGTCCGCATCGTCGCGGCGAGCGAGGGAAGCGTGGTTGCTCGGAGCTACCTGCAGGAGTTCCCGCACGCGCCGGTCTCCGACCTCGTCATGGTGAGCCCGCTCGTAGAGCCGGGACGCGTCTACTACCCGCCGGAAGGTCACGAAGGATGGGGCGTCGCGGCAGGCACGCTGACACGCGCGTTGAGCGCCATCGTCGGCGGTTTCGCACACACTGATCTCGATCCCGACATGCCGTTCCTGCGATCGATTGTCGACCACGCGCCCGCGCTGCGTACCGGCATGCTGTGCCCCGCTCCGCAAGCACGGGTGGTCGCGTTCCTGCCCATCGCGAGCGCGGCGACGATCCCACCGGTCGGACAGTCGCCACTCGTGCCGGTGCGTACGGTGAACGGCTTTCACGGAGCAGGCATCACGCCGGCGTTGCAATATCTCGCGACGGGACGACTCCCCGCCGCGGCGACCGGCGCCGGCGTCCTCAACCGCGTGCTGCGGTCCGGCGCGACCGCCTGGATGGTTCCAGAGCTTCCTGCCGCGCTCAATCCCGCGTGGCCCAAGACGAAGCTGACAGCCAAGGGTTGCCCCGTCGACGGTTGGCCGGCACCGGCCCGCTGAGTCCGGCACCGAACGGCGCGCCGCTCAGCTCATCTTTGCGGCCAGCGCCTCGGCGAGCTCGTCCTTGCTCATCGAGCTCGCGCCCTTGATCTCCGCGTTCGATGCTTCGTGCAGCAGCTCTTCCTTGGTCGAGGCGGCCGCGAGCGCCGACGCCGGCATGGGCATCCCGAGGTCGAGCCGCCGTTGCATGAACGGGGTGGCGATGTCGACGAGGACGGTCCCTTCTTTGCGGAGCGCGGGGAAGATCTCGCCCTCCTCCTCCTTGACGTGGTGCATCACGCCCGCCTTCACCGAGTCGAGCGCGGCGCCGAAGCCGGGATCGTCGGGCGCGAGCGAGATCATGTCGTCGAGACCCTTGCGTGTGAGGTCGTGCTCCTCGTTGGCCTCCTCGACCGACTCTTCGCCTGTCACGCGGCCCATGTTCGGGTACAGCTCGGATTCCTCGAGATCCATGTGGCCGCGGAGCGAAGTCGCGAGCTCCTCGATCAAAGGCGGGCGATCCGAGCCCTCGGCTCTGCTGATCTTCGCGAAGAGATCCTCGACTTGACGGTGGTCGGCTTCGAGCACCTTGGTGATGTCCACAGCTGGTCCTTTCCGCCCTCGTGGCCCACGGCTGAGCTACCCCCGGCTTCGCCGCGTAAACCCGCCCCAGACGCCTAACGGCGGGCGGCAGGTGTCGCTGGTTCCTCGCTGGCAGCGACAGGCGGTTGCGTCATCTCCTCGAGCTTGCGCGCATGCCGGCCGGCCGAGAGGTCGCGGCACAGCTTCCAGGTGAACAAACCGGTCAGGATCGGGAGCACGATCACCATGGTGCGGAACGTCCAGATGACGGTGTCGAGCGAGAGATGCAAGAGGTCCGCCCAGATGTCCTGGCCGCCGGCGAAGAGCAACACGATGTAGAAGGTCAGCACCGCGACGCCGAGCGCGGTTCGTACCGGGTGCTCGCTCGGGCGATCGAGGAGATGGTGCTCGGCGTAGTCGCGCGTGACGCGCGCCTCGACGAACGGCCAGGCATAGAGCATCAGGAACGTCAAGCCCGGGAGCAGGATGGCGGGCCAGAACACCTCCGAGATCGAGTAGGGCCCGATGTGCACGAGCGCGGGGGGCATGAGCCTCAGCGCCCCCTCGATCCAGCCGACGTACCAGTCCGGTTGGGCGGCTGTCGACACTGCGGATGGCCTGAACGGCCCGTAGAGCCAGATCGGGTTGATCTGAGCGAGGCCGCCCAGCAGCGACAGCACGCCCGCGATCAGCGCGAAGAGACCGACGCTCTTCACAGCGTATGTGGGCCACAGACGCGAGCCGACGACGTTGCGCTCGTGCCGGCCGCGACCACGGAACTGCGTGTGCTTCTGCCGCCAGAGGATCCCGAGGTGTGCCGCGAGCAACGTCGCGATCGCGGCGGGGATGAGCAGCACGTGGATGATGAAAAGCCGCGGGATGATGTCCGACGCGGGGAACTCACCGCCGAAGACCAGGAACGCGAGCCAGGTCCCGATGACGGGGATCGACAGCGCGATCGAGTACGCGATGCGCAGCCCCGTGCCCGAGAGCAGATCGTCAGGGAGGGAGTAGCCGGCGAATCCGTTGAAGATGGCCAGGAGCAACAGGGTCACGCCGACGATCCAGTTGAGCTCTCGCGGCCGGCGGAATGCGCCGGTGAAGAAGATGCGGCACAGGTGCGCCACGATCGCCGCGATGAACACCAGCGCTGCCCAGTGGTGGATCTGGCGCATCACCAAACCCGCGCGGACGTCGAAGCTCAGGCTCACGACGGACCGGTACGCCTCCGACATGTGCAGCCCGCGGAGCGGCTTGTAGCTGCCGTGATAGACGACGTCCTTCGCGCTGGGCACGAAGAAGAACGTGAGGTAGACACCGGTGACCACGAGGATCACGAAGCAGTAGAGCGCGATCTCGCCCAACATGAACGACCACTGGTCGGGGAACACCTTGTTGAGCGACGAGCGCGCGAAGCCCGAGACGCCGAGGCGCGAGTCGAACCACCGGACGACCCGTTTCGTCACCACAGGTCCGGCACCGCTGCCTCGGTCGGCCGCTCCTCGCGGCGCTCCATGGCGCTGAGCCAGGAGGCGAAGAGCAGCGCAGCGATGATCGCGAGCGCAACGCCCCCGAAGCCCCACATGATCGCTCCGGCGATCTGTTGGTGCACGAGCGCGGGATGCCCGGTTCCGTAGGGCGCGTACCAGGGGCTCGACGCCATGGTCATGAGAACGCCGAGTGCCGAGGCAGGGAGTGAGGCCACGAACACGGCGAGCACCCCGAAGCCGCGGCGGTCGAGCGACCCCGAGCGCAGGACCATCCACCAGAACAGCGTGCCGGTGGCGACGAACGAGATGTGCTCCAACGCGTGGACCCCGTCGTTACGCACTGCCGCGTCGTAGAGCGCGGGGAGGTGCCACACGGCGAGGGTCAAGGTCGCGAGCGCCAGCGCGAGCGCCGTCCACAGCAACCAGCTCCGGCGCGCCTGCGAACGGGTCACCCCGCGTAGGAGCGGCTGCGCACGCCGTCGCGCGCTGCTCGGGAGCGCCTCCACAGCCGCAACGATCGGAGCGCCGAGCGCGAGGAGCGGCGGCACGACGAGGAGGAGCAGCATGTGCTGCACCATGTGCATGGGGAGGTCGCGGTCGGCCGCCTGCTCTAGTGGGGTCGCGAGCGCCACGAGCAGCACCACGAGCGCAGCGCCGAACGCGAAAGCCTGCCAGGTGCGGATGATGCGGCCGTGCCCTGCGCGTGCCCATGCGTGCGACACGCCGATCGCATACCAGAGCGCCGCACCGCAGAGCACCAGGGGAACGAGCATCTCGAGCATGAGCTATCGACCCGTCGGTATGAAGAACACGTAGCTGCCCTCCACGACGATCAGCAGGATGTTGATCCCGTTCACGAGGAGGCAGAGCGCCCCGAGGAAACGGATGCGGCCGCCTGTCGTTCCAGATTCGACGGGAGCGTCTCCGGCGCGGTACAGCAGCCAGCTCAGCCAAATCGCGACGACTGCGATGACGAGGCAACCGAAGTTGATGACGTGGAACAGCCAGAAGCTGTTGTTGTCGTGCGCGAAGCCGACCACCGCCGCGAGGGCGGTGAGGTGCAGCATCCAGGCGAAGATTCCTGCGCCGACCGCGAACCACACGAGGAAGCCGTGGTCGGGGAAGCCGCGCAGCCGGAGGCTCATCGTCCGAAGTGGGGCGAGAGGATCAGGGACGTGAAGACGAAGATCCAGACACCGTCGACGAAGTGCCAGTAGAGCGCGAACACCTCAGGGGTCGTGTGCCGTTCGGGCGAGACCTTGCCCAACCAAACCTTCACCTGGACGGTCGCGCTCATGAGCAGCCCGACGAGCACGTGCAACGCGTGCAGGCCGATGATCCCCCAGAAGAGCGACGAGTACGCGTTCACCCGCCACCCGAAGTCCATGTGGGTGTAGTCGTAGGCGGTGTTCCCCAAGAAGGCTGCGCCCATCAGGAACGCGAGCAGCAGCGTTCCCTTGACCTGTCGCATGTTGCCGCGCTTCAGCGCAACCTCCATCCAGACGATCGGGATGGAGCTGGCGAGCAGGATCACGGTGAAGATGACGCTGCGGTGCAGCTCGGGCTCCGGGAGGCCGCCGATGGGCCAGCGCGGCACGCTCGCCCGGATGAAGAAGTACGCGGAGAGCAGCGCGAGGAAGATCATCGCTTCCGTGGTGATGAGCACGACCATTCCCCACCACGCGGTCGAATAGCCGCGGTCGCGCGGCGCGGTGGTGACGGGCAGCGTTGCCTGGCTCATCGGAGATCCTCGTCCGTGCGCCACAACCACCAGACGACCGCGAGCGCGCCGACGCCGACGCCGATGACGCCGATCAGCGCAGCCTTGACGAGCAGCCCCACGAATAGGCCACCGACACCGAGCGCGGCGACAAACGGGAGGTAGCTGGGTTCAGGGATGCCCAGCGTCGCTTGCGGCTTGGCGTCCATGCCTTCGGTGACCGGCATCGTCTTCTCCAGCGCGCCGGTCGCAGTGAGCGCGCTGAGCGGCTCGGGTCCCGGCTCCGCGACACGCAACGGTTGCTCGTCCCACAACGGGTCACGGCTCGTGACCACGGGGATCTTGGCGAAGTTGTACTCGGGAGGCGGCGAGGTGGTCGCCCATTCCAACGTGTCGGCGCGCCAGGGATCGGGAGGCGCGCTCTCGCCGTGGCGCTGGCTCCAGAGGAAGTTGAACAGCGTCAACAGGGCCCCGAGGCCGAACACGAAGGACGCGATCGTCACCACCAGGTTGAGGCCGTCCCAGCCGAGCCCGGCGTCGTACGTGTACACGCGTCGCGGCATGCCGAGGAAGCCGAGGATGTGCATCGGGAAGAACGCGACGTTGAACCCGACGAACATCGTCCAGAAGCTGATCTTGCCGAGACGCTCGCTGAGCATCTTCCCGGTCATCTTCGGGAGCCAGTAGTAGATCGCGCCGAAGAGCGGGAACACGACCGCACCGTTGAGCACGTAGTGGAAGTGCGCGACCACGAAGTAGCTGTCGGTGACCTGCCAGTCGAACGGCAGAATCGCGACCATGACGCCGGTGATCCCGCCGAGCAGGAAGATGAGCAGGAACCCGATGGCGAAGAGCATCGCCGTGCGGAACTGCACGACGCCTTTCCACATCGTCCCTATCCAAGCGAAGAACTGCACGCCGCTCGGGATCGTGATGATCAGGCTCACCGCCGAGAAGAACGACAGCGCGAGCGCCGGGACACCCGTCGCGAACATGTGGTGCACCCACACGCCGAAGCTGATGAACGCGACTGCGACGAGCGCGGTGGCAACCCAGATGTAGCCCGCGAGTCGATGCCGCGAGAAGACGGGGATGATCATCGAGATCATGCCGGTGGCCGGGATGAAGAGGATGTAGACCTCCGGGTGCCCCCAGAACCAGAAGAGGTGTTGGTAGAGCAGCACGCTCCCGCCGCCGGCGACGTGGTAGAAGGACGTGCCGAACAGGCGGTCGAGCTCGAGCAGCGATGCCGCAACGGTCACCGCGGGGACCGCGAAGATGGCCATCAACGAGAAGACGAGCATCGACCACACGTAGATGGGCATCCGGTTCAACGTCATGCCCGGCGCGCGGAGCTTGAAGATGGTGACGATGAAGTTGATCGCGCCGACCGTCGTCGAGATGCCGACGAAGACCACCGCGATGCCCCAGAAGTCGATGTTGATCCCACTCGAGTACGGCGTGTTCGTGAGCGGCACATAGGCGAACCAGCCGCCGTCGGGCGCGTGGCCGATCACGAAGCTCGAGTACAAGAGGATCCCGGAGAGCACGAACACCCAGTAGCTGAAGGCGTTCAGTCTCGGGAACGCCATGTCGCGGCTGCCGATCATGAGTGGGATCAGGTAGTTCCCGAAGCCGGCCAGCACGGGCGTGTTGAACAGGAAGATCATCGTCGTCCCGTGCATCGTGAAGAACTCGTTGTACGTCTGCGGGCTCAAGACGTGGGAGTTCGGCTGCGCCAGCTGCACGCGCATGACGAGCGCGATCGCTCCGGCCGCAAAGAAGAAGATGAAGGCCGTGTAGATGTAGCGGATGCCGATCCGCTTGTGATCCACGGTGTTGAAGAAGCCGGGGATCCCGGGCTCGTCGGTCCATTTCTCCTCGAGCTCGTGCTCGAGCTGCTCGTTGACCTTCGTGTGGATCGCCATGGCTCCCTACTTCAAGCTCTCGAGGTATGCGGTGATTGCGGCGATGTCACCTTCCGAGAGCGATCGAAACGACGGCATGGCGGTGCCGGGCTTGATCGCCGGCGCGTCCCGGATCCACTTCTCGAGGTTCTGCTGGTTGTTCTCGAGGGCGCCGGCGCCGATGGTCGGCCGCGAGCCGAAGTCGGTGAGGTCGGGACCGACCTTGCCGTTCGCGCTCGTGCCGCGGATGGTGTGGCAACCCGCGCACGCCTGGGCGTCGAAGATCGTGGCGCCCTTGGCGGCCTCGTCGGACACGGGCTCGGAGGGCGCGATCTGCCGCCGTGCGACCCAACGACCGAAGTCGGCCGGCGTCTGGACGACGACGCGGAATCCCATGTGCGCGTGTTGGAGACCGCAGAATTCGGCGCACTCGCCGATGTATGTGCCCACCGTCTTCGCCGTGAACCGCAGGTCGTTGGGTTGCCCCGGGATCACGTCCTCCTTGCCCGCGAGCTGCGGCACCCAGAAGCTGTGGACGACGTTGTCGGACGTGAGGTGGATGTCGACCGGTTGGCCTGCGGGGAGGTGCAGCTCGTTCGCGGTCACGATCCCGCTCGCCGGATAGCGCACCCCCCACCACCAGAGCTTCCCCGTGACGTCGATGTGCAGCTCGTCGGGTGATGCCGCTCGCAACGAAGCGGTGGTCTGCACGGTCAGCACCGCGATCACGGCGAGGATCAGGACGGGCACGATCACCCCGCCGACCCAGATGAAGGAGTTCTCGCGGAGGCCCGAGGTTCGCGCGCCCTTTCGGTGCCCTCGCGTGATCGCGTAGATGATGAGGCCGCTCACCACGACGTACACGAACGTGGCGAGCCCGAACGCCACCCACCAGATGCCCGCGATGCTCTTTGCTTCCGAGCCCTTGGGGTTCACGATCGAGTTGGCCGCTCCGCAGCCGGTGACCAGGAGTGCACAGACGCCGACGAACACCAGGATGCGCACCCGCCTCATCGGGAGTCCCGGTTCCAGAACGTCGGGCCGATCGGCTCGTCGAAGTCGCTCTGCGCGATCACGTAACCCTGGGCGTCGATCGCTATGGGGAGCTGCGGCAGAGCGCGCGCAGCAGGACCGAGCACGGGATTGCCCCCGGTGAGGACGTCGAAGCTCGACTGGTGACACGGGCACAGCAAGGTGTTCTTGCGCGCCTCGTACAGGCCGACCGGGCAGCCGGCGTGGGTGCAGACCTTCGAGTAGGCGATCAGCCCGTTCGGAGCCCATCCGCGGCGCCCGGCGGGGAGCCGGAGCTGGTCCGGGTCCACCCGCACCAGCACCACCTGCCCGTCCGCCGAGTCGGGATGTCCGTCGGGGAACACGGTCACGAGGCCCCCGGTCGGCACGCTCGCCGCGAGGACCGGTCGTCCCGCGTCGGTGATGGCCCGGCTCCCCGCGCGCCACGGCGTATGGAAGAGCGAACCCCCGGGCGCGGGGCCGAGCGAGCGGATCGGGAAGAGGAACGCGACGGTGAGGGCACCCAACGCGCCGGTCAGGCCCCCGACGATCAGCCGCCGGCGGGTGAGGACGCCGCCACGTTCGATATCCGCCTCGAGGGCCTCCTCCTCGACGGGGCCGGCCCCGAGCTCTTCGCGTTCCTCTTCGAACGGGCCGTGGGGAAGGAACCGGTGCGCCCACGCGATGAGTCCCACACCGAGCCCGAGCAGCGCGATGCCGAGGAGCACTCCCTCGAGCTGAGGCTGACCGCCGAGGGCATAGGTGATCGCGAGCCCGATGCCGCCGAGCGTCGACGCGGTGAAGCAGCCGACGATCACCCATTCAGCCGCGAGTCCCGCCGGCCGACGGCTCACGTGCGCGTCCCGATCCAACGGACCGCGAGGAGGAGGGCTCCGAGAGCGACGAAGACGGCGACCGCACCCTCGGCGAGCGGACCGAGATGCCAGAGCGGAGTGCCGCCGTGGTCGTCGGGATGATCGAGATAGCGGACGTAGCGCACGATGGAGTTGAGCTGGTGCTCGTCGAACACTGCGCTGCCGAACGCCGGCATGTTCCCGGGACCGGTCCGAATGGCTTCCGCGATCTGTTGGGCGTCCGCTTCGTGCGTCGAGGGTGCCGCCCGATCAACCAGCGCGCCGCCGGTGCCGGCCCACGAATGGCACGCCGCGCAGTTCAACCGGAAGAGGTCGCCGCCCTCCGAGAGATCGCCGCGTGCCGGATCGACCTGCGGTATCGGCGGCCCGTGCCCACCGGCGAGCGCGGCCACGTACTCGACGAGCTCGCGGATCGTGGCGGGCGAATACTTCGGCGTCCCGCGTTCGGGCGTTTGCGTCGGGTTGGTCGTCGGGAGGGGCATCCGGCCCGTCGAGAGCTCGTAGTCGATCAGCGCGCGACCCACGCCGTGCAGATCGGGGGCAAGGTCCGTGCCGCGCGCATCGGCGCCGTGGCAGGTCGCGCAGTCACGAGCGAAGAGATGTGCCACGGGCGGCGCTGGTGGAGGCGCGTCGGCCGCGCTCGAGGACACGGCTTCGGGATCGCAGACGACAACAAGGAATGCGAGGAGCGCAAGGGCGGAGGTCATCACGAGGCCCACCTGCAAGCGCACCCGGCTCATTCAGCTCCCACCGTGAACGGCGACCGCATCCACATACCCCGTTCCGGGGCCGCGCAATCCCGCACGGCGGCGGCGCCATACCGGCCGCTCCGCCGGGCCGGTCGTTGCTCGGATGTGGCGCCCGAAGGGCCTCCTACGCAAGCGCTCGATGGGTTAGCTCGCGTTTACCCGGGCAGCCCGTTCGCATCCCGTGACCTCGGGCGCTGCGCGCGGAGCGTGGACGCCGCCTAGGTCGCGCCGGGCGTGGTGCTGATCGAAGTGTTCTGTGCAGCGCAGACCCACCAGCAGTCACCTCGCTTCACGAGCACATAGAGCGCGAGCTCGGAGAACGCCGCGCTCGCGTCGTCATCCGCGGGCAGCGCGCGACCGTCGGCATCGAGTGCCGTTCGACGCACTTGGGCGAGCGCGACCCCCGGGGCCGGTGCGACGCACTCCACGATCTCGAAGCGTGACGACGCGCCCCCCACGGCCTTGCGCTTCAGCTCCTTGTGGATCTGATGGAGCCGGTCGTAGCCGCGGACGCTCGCACCGAACGGACTTCCCCACAGCACGTCGACAGCCAGCCGGCGATCCGCGATCGCCGCGTCGTGACTGTCCCAGCCCATCTGCAGATCATGGACGAGAAGCTCTGCGGCCTGCCGCGCCTCACGCGCATGCTCATCGCCGAGATCGACTGTCGGTCGGGCCTGACCGTGACACGAGGGGTCGACCCGGTGCGCGCGTCGATTCATCCGGTACCGGTTACCCAGCTCGCGTGCCCGGCGAACACATGCTGCACTGCTCGCGATTCGACGCGGTCGCGGAGGCGGAAGGCGGTTCAGGGCGATGAGTCGGCGGGTACCTGTGTGGACGAACCCTCACAACCTCGTAGGGAGGACGTCATGCTCATCCTCGGCGTGATCCTGCTCGTCATCGGCTTCCTGCTGGGTATCCCGGTGCTCTGGACGATCGGGATCATCCTCGCCGTTATCGGCGCAATTCTGTGGGTGGCCGAAGGTGCCGGCGCAGCTTGGGGCCGGCGCTGGTACTGAGCGAATCTCGGGGTGGGCGGCCGGCAAGACGCCGGACCGCCCATCCGCGAGGTCGGCGTCAGGAGGTCAGGCGATCCCGTTGACCGGGCTCGTCGCCATCATCTGCCGTGCGGCCACGACCTCGTCGAGCTTCGGCGGATCCGGCGCGAGCGGTCCGCCGGAGACCGGGATCATCCATACGTGCATCATCGGCGCCGTCGCGAGGTTGACGCCGCCGGAGCAGTTGCCGGCGTCGTTGCGTCCGATAACGGTCCCGCCGTTGAAGCAGAGGTCCGTGTGGACATGCCATTGCGTGAGGCATCCGCCGGGCTGCGGCGGGTTGCCCGCGGTCGTCCTCGGCATCAGATACATCGCGGCCGAGAGGACCGCGCCACGCGCGGTGTTGACGTAGACGAGCACCGGGATCTGTGTCGGATCGAGCGTCGGGTGCTGCCGGTAGATCGACGGATTGATGTAGTGCACGATTTTCTTGCCCGACGGTGTGACCGGCACGTAGCCGGCCGCCTTCGCGGCCGCGAGGCTGCGGTAGGGCGCGACCGCGGTGGCGGTCTGATCGACGAGCTGCACAGCGGCCCGTTGCTCGGCAGCGCTCGGCTGCGCGGTGCAGTCACCTGTGGCCATCCGCATTCCCGGCCCCATGTTCGACATGTTGTCGGGCCACGCGATCGCGCCCGCCGGCGAAGTCGTCGTCAAGGAGAGCGGATGCTCCGCGGAGCCGGAACCCGTCATGCCCGCCATGCCGCGAGTGCTCGTACTTGCAGCGTCACCGTCCGGCGACGTCGGTGAAGCCGCGGCCACGGCGCTCATGCCGACGACTGCGAGCACGACGGCCGCGCCCGTGACGACGATCCATCGCGGCCCGCGGGTCCGAGACCGCTCTGCGCTACTCCAGAGGATTGCCGACACCGCGACGAGTCCTGCGGCGAGCTCGACGGCGGTGGTCAGGAGACCGACGATGTCAGGGTCCTCGCGCCCGGTGAGCAGGTACCACGCGTAGACGCCGACGGTGCCGAGCAGCATCGCGGCGCTCACGGCGGCCCAGTGCCGGCGGCGCAGGAGGATCCAGGCCATCGCGAGCGCGAAGCCGGCAGTGTCGACGATGAACAGCAGCGCCACGTTGTGGTCGTCCGCCCAGTGCGTGGGCACCAGCGCCGCGTGGACGACCGCCCCGATCAGCGCGCCGAACAGCACCACTCGTGCGGGCGAAGAGAGCTGACCCACGCTGCGCCACACGGCTTCCGCCCATCCCACCTCGTGCTTGGCGAGAGCTCGCAACGCGAGGCCCCCGACGACCAGCAGCAGCGGAACCGCGATGAGGGCGATGAGCCCGGGGAAGTGTTCTCCCGGCACGGACAGGATCCCGCCGGAACCGCTCATCTGCATTGCGTGCGCTCCTCGATCTCGACTGCTCTGCAACGTAACCAGCGATTGTGAAGGATCGATGTGAGCGACACGAAGGGCACGTGAGCGCTCGGCGCAACGAGAGTGGAGTACCTCGCAGCACCGCGCTGCACCGGGCTAGCTTGCGCACCGGTGCCGACTCCATGACCGAGACCGAGCAAACGAACACCGCAGCAACACCCGAATCGCCTGCGTACGCATTGGAGGCTTCGCAGGTCGCGGCGTCATTTGGGACGGATGTCACGTCCGGGCTGAGCGCGGCCGAGGCTGCGAGCCGCTTGGCGGAGCTCGGATCGAACGAGATCACCAGCGAGAAGCCGCCGTCGGTCTGGGCCGTCGCCGCCGGGCAGCTGCGCGATCCGATGAACCTCATGCTGGTCGCGGTCGCCGTGGTGAGCTTCGCCATCGGTGAGGTGTCCACCGGCATCATCGTGGCGCTGCTGATCCTCTTGAACGTCGTGCTCGGGTCACGTCAAGAGCTGAAGGCACGTGCGAGCGTGACTGCGCTGTCGAACCTGCAAGTGCCCCACGCGAAGGTGGTCCGGGACGGCGCCGTCGCCCTGGTGCCTGCGGTCGATCTCGTTCCCGGTGACGTCGTGCAGCTGGAGGCCGGTGACGTCGTTCCGGCGGACGGTCGGATCATCCGCTCGGCGACGCTCGAGGCGCAGGAGGCCGCGCTCACCGGCGAGAGCGCGCCGATCGGCAAGGACGCCGGCGTGCTCCCGACCGCGGACGTCGCGCTCGGCGACAGGTCGAACATGCTGTTCCAGAACACGTCCGTCACGCGCGGGACCGGCTCGATCGTGGTCACCGCGACCGGGATGCGGACGCAGATGGGGCGGATCGCGACGATGCTCACGTCGGTGACGCGCACGCGGTCGCCGTTGCAGAGGGAGCTCGACTCGCTGACGAAGGTCCTGGGCATCATCGCCTGGACGGCGGTCGCCTTCATCTTCGTCGTCGGCCTCGCCCGCGGCATGGACGCGCAGGAGCTCTTCCTGCTCGGCACCGCGATGGCGATCTCCGCCATCCCGACGGGACTTCCCGCGTTCGTCTCCGGCCTCTTGTCAATGGGTGCGAAGCAGCTCGCGGACGCCAAGGCGATCGTGAAGAACCTGACGGACGTCGAGACCTTGGGCGCGACGAGCGTGATCAACACCGACAAGACCGGCACGCTCACGATGAACCAGATGATGGTGTCGGTCGTCTATGCGAACGGCTCGTGGTTCACGGTGGAGGGCGAGGGATACCGGAAGACGGGCGCCATCAGGGCGGCGGCCGGTGTGCCGATGCCCGACTTCACGAACCTCGCTCTCGGCATGGCCCTCGACAGCGACGCGACCGTCAGCGACGACGGCAGTGTTGTCGGCGATCCGACGGAAGCCGCGCTCGTCGTGCTGTCGGCCAAGCTCGCTGTCGACGCCGAGGAGACGCGTCGCGCGTATCCTCGCCTGGCCGAGGTCCCGTTCGACTCGAACTACAAGTTCATGGCCACGTTCCATCGAGCGACCCTCGCCGGCAAGGAACGGGTCGTGGAGCTGGTGAAGGGCGGCCCGGACGTCGTGCTCGCACGGTGTGGGCGTGCCGGAGGGCCGCTGAGCGACGACCAGATCCCCATCGATCAGGCGAGATCCGACATCGACGCGGCGAACGCGCGCATGGGGGAGCAGGGGCTGCGCGTCCTCGCCTTCGCAGCGCGCTTCGTGGACGACGGAGAGCTCGACACCATGAACACCGATCCGATGTCCCTCACGCAGGACCTCGGCTTCGTAGGTCTCGTCGGCATCATCGATCCGCTGCGAGCCGAAGCGAAGAGCGCCGTCCACACCGCCCTCGGCGCTGGGATCGACGTGCGCATGATCACGGGCGACCACGCGGTCACCGCGAAGGCGATCGGCGAGGAGCTGGGGCTCGGGCCGGGAGCGATCAGCGGCAGCGAGCTCCAGGCGCTGTCCGACGAAGAGCTCGCGGCGCAACTGCCCGAGCTGCACGTCTTCGGCCGCGTGACGCCCGAGGACAAGCTGCGCCTCGCTCGTGTGATGCAGGAACGGGGGCTGATCGTGGCCATGACCGGGGATGCCGTCAACGACGCTGCCGCGCTGAAACAGGCCGACATCGGCGTCGCCATGGGCTCGGGGAGCGAGGTGACCAAGCAGGCCGGGCGGATGATCCTCACCGACGACAACTTCGGAACGCTCGTGAACGCCGTGGAGATCGGCCGCCGGGTCTACGAGAAGATCGTCTCGTACGTCCGTTACCAGATGACCCAGCTGCTGTCGTTCGTGATCTTGTTCGTGGCCGCCACGATCTTCAACGCGAACGAAGGCGTCGCACTCACGCCGCTCATGATCCTCTACCTGCTGGTGTTCGTCACGGTGCCGGGTGTCGTGGTCATCGCGCTCGATCCGGGGGACCCCGACGTCATGCATCGCCCGCCGCGAGACCCGAACCTGCCGATCGCGAACCGCGCTGCCGTGACGCTCTGGGTCATCTACGGTGCCGTGCTCGCAGCCGCCGCGTTCGTCGCTCTGGTCGCCGGGCCCGACTCTCCCAGCACGAGCCATCCGTCGGCATCACTGACGATGACGTTCGTCGTGATGGGCCTCGGCACCATCTTCAACGCGTTGACCAACCGCCGAGACCCTGCAAGCGGGCTCACGCCGCCGATCCTCACGGCGCTCGGCGTCTCGCTGGTCCCGGTCGCGACCATCTTCCTCGCCACCCAGCTCCCGAGCCTCCAAGACGGATTGTTGACGCAACGCCTGACCGGCCCGCAATGGATCGTGGCGATCGCGCTCGCGCTGGCGCTCCCCGTCGTGATCGAGCTCGGGAAGCTGTTCCGCCGGCAACGCTCGCCGGAGCTCACGACGCTCGGTGTCGAGCGCGCCGTCGGTCCTGCGCGAGCGAGCAGCGAGAAGGTGTCATGACATGAACAAGAGAGACACGGACGCGTCACCTCCGAAGATGAAGAACAAGGAGTACCTCCACGAGCTCCGTCGGCTCCACGCCGAGCTCGTGGCACTCCAGGAATGGGTCAAGGCGTCCGGTGCCAAGATCTGCATCGTGTTCGAAGGGCGGGACACGGCCGGCAAGGGCGGGACCATCCAGGCCATCACGCAGCGGGTCAGCCCACGTGTGTTCCGGGTGGTCGCCCTCCCCGCGCCCAACGACCGCGAGCGGTCACAGATGTACTTCCAGCGCTACATCCCGCACCTCCCCGCCGGGGGAGAGGTCGTGATCTTCGACCGGAGCTGGTACAACCGCGCCGGCGTCGAACGGGTCATGGGCTTCTGCACGGAGCTGGAGGCCCAGCGCTTCCTGGAGCAGGCGCCGACCGTCGAGAAGGCGATGCTCGACTCCGGCATCCTGCTGATCAAGTACTGGCTGGAGGTGAGTCCCGACGAGCAGACTCGCCGGCTCGAGAGCCG
>DATBHZ010000141.1:0-14286 GCA_036557185.1 Acidimicrobiia bacterium
CGAGGTGCGGGAGCCCGCGAACCTGCCGCAGCCGGCGGTGGGCCGACCAGGTGGAAAATCCTGGGCCGACGGTGAGAGTCCGGATGGGAGAGGGTGGCGAGCCCGGCGCCGCGCGCGCCCGGCCGATGCCGTGCTCCCCGAACGCATCCCGCGGACGCAGATGTCCCGGAGCGTGCGGTGACGGAGCGTGGCGATCGCGAAGCGATGGAGCGGGCCCGTGAGGCTGCGTCACGCGCCCGGACCCGCACCGCTCCGAACCCCTGGGTCGGCGCCGTGGTCGTGGGTGCCGACGGCACGGTGCTCGGCACGGGCGCGACGGCCCCTCCCGGCGGACCGCACGCCGAGGTCGAGGCCCTGCACACCGCAGGCGCTCGGGCGCGCGGCGCAACCGTCTATGTGACCCTCGAGCCCTGCGCGCACCAGGGCCGCACGCCGCCGTGCACCGACGCGCTGATCGAAGCCGGCGTCGCGCGCGTGGTGGTGGCGCTCGAGGATCCCGATCCGCACGTCTGCGGCGACGGGATCACACGCCTGCGCGCCGCGGGAGTCGACGTGGAGGTCGGCGTCGCGTCCGACGAGGTGGCCCGGGACCTCGCGCCCTACCTGCACCAGCGCCGTACGGGCCGCGCGTTCGTCGTGCTCAAGACTGCGATGAGCCTCGACGGGCGCACTGCAGCCGCGGACGGAAGCTCGCGCTGGATCACCGGTCCGGAAGCTCGCGCCGACGCACACCGCTTGCGCGCGGCGTCGCAGGCGATCGTCGTCGGTGCAGGCACCGCCCTCGCCGACCGTCCCGCTCTCACCGTTCGGGACGCGGATCCGATGCCGCCTGCCCAGCCGCTGCGGGTCGTGCTCGACGGGCGCGGCCGTGTCGACACGAGCGGTCCGCTCTTCGACACCGCGCTCGCGCCCACACTCGTCGTGACGACGGAGCGTGCACCCGCATCCGCGGTCGACGCCTGGCGCGCGGCGGGTGCCAAGGTCGAGCTGGTGGCCCCCGCGGCCGAAGGTGTCGACCTCGGCGCGACCTGGGAGCTGCTCGCACGCAGCTACGGCGTGCTCCAGGCGCTCGTCGAGGGCGGCGCCCGCTTGCACGGCTCGTGCATCGAGCAGCAGTGCGCTGATCAGGTCGTGGCATACATCGCACCGACGCTCCTCGGAACCGGCGGGCTCCCGGGCATCGACTTCGCCGGGCCCGCCGCGATCGATCAGGCACCGCGGTGGCGCGTGCTCGACGCCGCTCGAATCGGCCAAGACGTGCGCGTCACGCTCGAGCCGGGGGCCGGCTGATGTTCACCGGCATCATCGAGGAGCTCGGCACGGTCGAGCAGGTCCGTCCGGTGGAGGGCGGTGCGCGGATCGAGGTGCGCGCCGAGAAGGTGCTGGAAGACGCCGTGCTCGGCGCCTCGATCGCCGTGAACGGCTGCTGTCTCACCGTCGTCGAGCTCGGGCCTGACCGTTGGGCTGCGGATTCCGTCACCGAGACGCTCGAACGCACCACGCTCGGCACACTCGTCGTCGGGGATCCGGTGAACCTCGAGCGCCCGGTGACGCTCACGGAGCGCCTGGGCGGCCACCTCGTCCAGGGCCACGTCGACGGAGTCGGCGAGCTCCTCGCGCGCGACGCACTGCCCGACGGCTCGACGCGCATGCAGTTCTCGGCGCCGCAGGCAATCACGCGCTATGTCGTCGAGAAAGGGTCGATCGCGATCGACGGCATCAGCCTGACGGTCGCTTCGTTGCGCGACGACGGATTCGACATCGCGGTCATCCCGCACACGCTCGCTGTCACGAACCTCGGGTGGCGTCAGCCCGACTCCACAGTCAACCTCGAGGTCGACGTGCTCGCGAAGTACGTCGAGCGACTCCTGGGCCACGAGCTCCGGAAGGAGATCACCTCATCATGACCTTCGACCACATCGAGAACGCGATCGCGGCGATCGCTCGCGGCGAGATCGTCATCGTCGTCGACGACGAGGATCGCGAGAACGAGGGCGATCTGATCGTCGCGGCCGACAAGATCACGCCCGAGGCCATGGGCTTCATGGTGCGCCATACGAGCGGTGTGATCTGCATGCCGATGACGGGGGAGCGGCTCGACCGTCTGCAGCTCCCGCTCATGGTGTCGCACAACACGGAGTCGCAGCGCACGGCGTTCACGGTGTCGGTCGACGCGCGTGAGGGGACCACGACGGGCATCTCTGCGATCGACCGCGCGACCACGGTGCAGACCCTCATCTCGCCGAACGCGACGGCGGACGACTTCGTGCGCCCGGGCCACATCTTCCCGTTGCGCTACCGCGAGGGAGGCGTGCTCAAGCGCGCCGGGCACACCGAGGCCTCGGTCGATCTCGCGCGCCTCGCCGGTCTGGAGCCTGCCGGCGTGCTCGCGGAGGTGGTCAACGACGACGGCACGATGGCGCGCCTGCCGCAGCTCCAGGCCTTCGCCGCGGAGCACGACCTGCAGCTGATCACCATCGCCGATCTGATCCGTTACCGGCGTCATCGCGAGAAGCTCGTGCGCCGCGTGTCCGAAGCGCGTATCCCGACCAAGTACGGCGACTTCACGGCGTACGTCTTCGAGAGCCTGCTCGACGGTGTCGAGCACATCGCGTTCGTGCGCGGCGACGTCGCCGGTCAGGAGCGCGTCCTCGTCCGGGTGCACTCGGAGTGCCTCACCGGCGACGTGTTCGGCTCGATGCGCTGCGACTGCGGGCTGCAGCTCGACCGGGCGCTCGAGCAGATCGCGAACGACGGTCAGGGCGTCGTCGTGTACTTGCGAGGTCACGAGGGTCGCGGCATCGGGCTCGGCCACAAGCTGCGCGCCTACACACTGCAGGACCAGGGCCGCGACACCGTCGAGGCGAACGAGGAGCTCGGCTTCCCCGCGGACTCCCGGGAGTACGGCATCGGCTCGCAGATCCTCGTCGACCTCGGGATCACCACGATGCGCGTCATGACGAACAACCCGGCGAAGTACGGCGGCCTCGAGGGCTTCGGACTGGAGATCGTCGAGCGCGTCCCGCTCTCGATCGCGCCCAACGAGGAGAACATCGCCTACCTGCGAGCGAAGCAGGAGAAGATGGGCCATCTCCTCGAGCTCGAGGACGAAGGGCTCGGCGGGAGTTGATCACGAAGGTCGACGCGCCCGAGAGCTTCACGACGCTGCGGCTCCGCGGCGACCGGGTGGACGGCGCGGACGCTGCCTTTTTCGAGGCGATGTTCTCGGATCCCCGCGTGTACGCGACGCTGGGCGGAGCGCGAGACGCCGCCAACGTGGCCTCGCTCGTCGCGGCGAAGGTCCGCGAATGGGATCACCACGGGTTCGGTACCTGGGTCCTGCGACCGGCATCGGGCAGCGCGCCGCTCGGCTGGGTCGGCTTGAAGCCGACCAATGTCGGCGGCCCGGGCGGTACGGAGCTGCTCTACGCGATCGCCGCCGATCACTGGGGCTTCGGCTACGCGACCGAAGCCGCCTCGACCGTTGTCGGGATCGGGGACAAGCCGCTGGGGATCGACGAGCTCGTTGCGTTCGCGCTCACGACCAACATCGGGTCTCGTCGCGTCATGGAGCACGTGGGCTTCGGCTACGAACGCGACATCGAGCATGCAGGGCTGCCGCACGCCCTCTACCGAAGGAGATGCCCCGATGGGTGAGTACGCCGCCGCAGAGCGCATCGACGGCGCGGGGATGCGGGTCGCGCTCGTCGTCGCCCGGTTCAACCGGCACATCACCGAAGAGCTGCTCGCCGGCGCACAGCGCGCGCTCGAAGGGACGGGAGTCGCGCCCGGCGACGTGACGGTCGCATGGGTCCCCGGGGCGTTCGAGCTGCCGCTCGTCGCCAAGAAGCTCGCCCTCGGCAAGACGTGCGATGCCGTCGTGTGCCTGGGCGCCGTGATCCGCGGCGACACGCCTCACTTCGACTTCGTCGCCGGTGAGGCCGCACGCGGGCTCCAGGCCGTCGCGCTCGACACGGGTGTCCCGATCGTCTTCGGGGTGCTGACCACCGACACGCTGCAGCAGGCCCGCGATCGAATCGGCGGGTGCGAGGGCCACAAGGGCGAGGAGGCGGCGGTGACCGCCCTGGAGATGGTCGCTCTGCTGCGCGACCTCCCGTGACGGCGGCGGAGCGCCCCGCCGGGGCGCCCGTCTACGAGCGGATCGGTCGGACGTACGCACGGACCCGGCGCGCCGACCGCAGGATCGCAGCGCGGATCACCGACGGGCTCGGCGCCGCTCGATCCGTGCTCAACATCGGCGCCGGCACGGGCAACTACGAGCCCCGAGACCGCAGCGTCGTGGCGCTCGAGCCCTCGTCGGTCATGCTCGAGCAGCGTGTCCCTGGCAGCGCCCCCGCGGTGCGCGGATCGTGCGAGGCCGTCCCATTCGCGGACGCGACCTTCGATGCGGCGATGGCGATACTGACCATGCACCACTGGCTCGACCTCGAGGCCGGGATCGCCGAGATGCAGCGTGTCTCCGCGCGCCAGGTCGTGCTCGCCTTCGAGCCGAACATGCTCGTTGACTTCTGGCTCATGGACTACTTCCCCGAGATGCGGGATCTCCCGACCGAGCGCCGGGCCCCGCGCGTCGATCGCTTGGTCGAGCTGCTCGGCGGCACGGCATCCGTCGAACCGGTCCCGGTACCCGCCGACTGCACCGACGGGTTCGGCGGTGCGTTCTGGAACCGTCCCGAGCGGTATCTCGAGCCGGAGGTCCAGCGCAACACGTCGAACCTCGCGCAGCTCGAACCGAGCGTTCTCGCGCGAGGAAACGCGCGACTGCGCGCGGATCTCGACAGCGGCGCGTGGGATCGCCGTTACGGGTCGTTGCGGGCGCTCGACGAATACGAGATGGGTTACCGGCTGATCGTGGCGTAGCCTGCAGGGTCGTGCTACGACTCGTCCTTCCCAAGGGCTCACTCGAGCGAGCCACGATGCAGCTCTTCGAGGATGCGGACCTCACCGTCTCGCGCGGCTCCGACGTCGACTACCGGGGCACCGTCGACGACCCGCGCGTCCTCGACGTCACGGTCCTGCGGCCGCAGGAGATCCCGCGGTACATCGCGTCCGGCCTGTTCGACGTCGGCATCACGGGCCGCGACTGGGTCGAGGAGACGGGCGCCGACGTCGTGACCCTGGCCGAGCTCCACTACTCGAAGGCGACCGCCCGGCCGATCCGGATGGTGCTGGCCGTGGCAGCAGATTCGCCCGCCCAGGCGGTACGGGACCTGCCGGACGGGCTCCGGGTGCACACCGAGTACCCGGAGCTCACGCGGCGGTTCTTCACGGACGCCGGCGTCGATGCCGACATCACGCTCTCCTACGGCGCGACCGAGGCGAAGATCCCCGAGATCGCCGACGCGGTCGTCGAGATCACCGAGACAGGGCGCGCGTTGCGCGCTGCGGGTTTGCGCATCCTCGACACGATCCTCGTGTCGTACACGGAGCTGATCGCCAACCCCCGCGCGTACAAGGACCCCGCGAAGCGCAAGGCCATGGAGCAGGTCCGGACGCTGCTCGAAGGAGCGCTCGAGGCGCGCGGCCGCGTCCTGGTGAAGCTGAACATCGACGAGGCCAATCTCGATCGCGTGATCAGTGTGCTCCCGGCGCTCAAGTCGCCCACGATCGCGAAGCTCTTCGGCGAGGGCGGCTACGCGGTCGAGACCGTCGTGGCCAAGTCGGAGATCAACACGCTCATCCCCGCACTCAAGGACATCGGCGCGACGGGCATCATCGAGCTGCCGATCGCGAAGATCGTGCATTGAGCGACACCCCGTCGACGAGACGCGGGACCGTGGTCGCCTTCGACGACGCCCGCGGCCTCGGCGAGATCGAGGCGGCCGACGGGTCTCGCTACGGCTTCCACTGCACGCAGATCTCGGACGGGTCTCGCACGATCGCGGTGAAGACGCTCGTCGAGTTCGAGGTGGCGCCCGGGCACCTCGGTACGTGGCAGGCCGTCGGGGTCACGCCGTCGGGCTGAGGCTCAGATGGTGGGGTGGTCGAGCAGCGCGGGCAGGCCGCCCTCCGCCGAGAGGTGCGCCGCAGTCGCCACCAGGCTCACGTGGGTGAACGCCTGCGGGAAGTTGCCGAGCTGCCGGCCCGAGGATGGGTCGTACTCCTCGGCGAGGAGCCCGACGTCGTTGCTCAGACCGATGAGCCGTTCGAGCAGGTGCTCGGCCTCGGCCTCGCGATCGAGCATCTTGAGGTTGTCCGCCAGCCAGAAGGAGCAGGGCAGGAAGGCGCCCTCTCCCTTCGGGAGCCCGTCGGCGTCGCCGCCTTCCTTCGTCTCGTAGCGCAGCACGAAGCCGTCGTGCAGGAGCTCGCGCTCGATCGCGTCGACGGTGCCGCGCACACGCGGGTCGTCAGGGGGCAGGAAGCCCACGAGCGGCAGCATGAGCACCGACGCGTCGAGCTCCTTCGAGCCGTATGCCTGGGTGAACGCGTTCAGCTCGGGATCGAATCCCTCTTCGCAGATCTGGCGGTGGATCTCGTCGCGGGTCGCCGCCCACTTGTCGCGCGGCCCGTCGAGGCCGAAGTTGTCGACGTTCCGGACGGCACGGTCGAACGCCAGCCAGGCCATCCCCTTGGAGTGCACGAAGTGCTGCCGCGGGCCGCGCATCTCCCAGATGCCGTCGTCGGGCCGCCGCCAACGCTGCTCGAGGGAATCGAGCAGCGCGACCTCGAGTCCCCACGAGTCACGGTGCAAGCCCGGGTCCTTGATCAGGCGGCGCGTCCGGTAGAGCGTCGAAAGGACCTCGCCGTACACGTCGAGCTGGAACTGCTCGGACGCGGCGTTTCCCACCCGCACCGGGGCGGAGCTCTCGTACCCCGGGAGCCAGTCCACGATGAACTCCGTGAGCCGCCGCTCGCCGGCAGGCCCGTACATGATCTGGAGATCGTCGGGGTCCCCTGCGGCGGCGCGCAGGAGCCAGTCGCGCCAGGCGAGCGCCTCCTCCTTGTAACCGCCCGCTGTGAGCGAGAAGAGCGTGAGCGTCGCGTCGCGCAGCCAGCAGTACCGGTAATCCCAGTTGCGCACGCCTCCGGGCCATTCGGGGAGCGATGTCGTGGGCGCGGCGACGATCCCGCCCGTGGGCGCGTAGGTCAGTGCCTTGAGCGTGATCAGCGAGCGCATCACCGCGTCGCGCCAACGCCCCTCGTAGATGCACTGTCCCGACCAGTGCTTCCACCACCGCGTCGTGTCCTGGATCGCCCGGTGGGCATCGGGAAACCGTGGCGGAGGCTCGTGCGACGCGTAGTAGGCGAGCACGAAGGGGATCTCGTCGCCTTCCTCGACCACGAAGTCTGCGATGGTCGTGCGCCCGGCGCCGTGGGTGTGCACGGGTGTGTGCAGGAGGAGCGCGTTCGGGCCCGCGACGGCGACGAGGTCCTCTTCCCGGCGACCCACCCAGGGCACGACCGACCCGTAGTCGAAGCGGATCACGAGATCCATGTGCATGGGAACGCGTCCCGACACGCCCTTGACCACACGCGCGATGTCGATGGTGCGGCCCCGGATCGGCATGCAGTCGATCACCGTGACGACGCCCTCGTCCGTCGTGAACGTGGTCTCGAGCACGAGCGTGTCGGGCCGGTACTGCCGCTCGACCTTCTGGACGCCGCCCGCGGGCGAGAGCTGCCAATGGCCGTTGTCAGTGCTGCCGACCAAATTGGCGAACACCGCGCCGGAGTCGAAGCGCGGGACGCATAGCCAGTCGATCGAGCCGTTCTTGCCGACGAGCGCGGCCGTCTGGGTGTCGCCGATCAGGGCATAGTCCCCGATGAACAGGTCCTCGGTCGGCATCCTCAGTCGGTGTCCGTACCAGCGTCGGTGCCCGCGTCGGTACCTGCCTCCGTGCCCGGTTCACTGCTTGGTTCGGCTCTCGCTGCGCCCGCGTCCGGCCGGCCCTGGTTGCGAGCCTCGACGAAGCCGAGTCGCAGCTGCGCGACCGCCTGGCGGAGCGGTTCCGTGTTGGGCGCGAGCCGATCGCCGAGGCCGTCGACGAGCGCGCCCATCGCGTCGATGGCGAGCGCCGCCTGCGCGAGCGACTCCGCGCGTTCGCCGCTCAACCCGAGATGCAGGATCGCGATCTCCTGGAGCTCGACCGCGAACTGCGTGACGATCGCCTCGACGGGCGTGGCCGCGAGCCTGGCGAGCATCTGCCGCATCTGCTCGGGATCGAGCTCCTCGCCGCCCGGACCTCCGGGACCGGGTGGTGCTCCGCCTGCGGGCTGCTGCTCACCGTGTTGGCCACCGACCGGATCCTCGCCGTACGGTGTCCAGAGACTGCTCATCGACTGGTATCCTTGCACGACAATTCACATGGGAAGTGGGAGTCGCCCCGCACCAGGCGGTTGCTCCCCACCCGGCCGTCGAGCAGACGAGCCAGGGTCGTCCTCTTTTCGACCGGACCCACGGTCGGTGCGACGGACGCTTCCTCGTCCGTCGCTTGCGCGTCCAGGCACGTGAGCACGAGACACACGAGACAACCGACGACACGAGGAGACATATGACCGCAACGGGGAGAAGGCAACATCGCTGCCGCTGACGAGGCTCGGATCAACGACCGGATCCGTGCACGTGAAGTCCTCCTGATCGCCGACGACGGCGAGCAGCTGGGGGTCCAACCGCTCCCGCAGGCACTGGCCATCGCACGAGAGCAGGAGCTGGACCTGGTCGAGGTCGCTCCCAACGCCAATCCACCGGTGTGCCGGATCATGGACTACAGGCGTTGGCAGTACGAGCAGCAACAGCGACGCAAGGAGTCACGCAAGAAGGCGACGAACGTCGTGATCAAGGAGATGAAGTTCCGTCCCAAGATCGACGGTCACGACTACACGACCAAGATGAAGCACGTGCAGCGCTTCCTGGGTGAGGGCAACAAAGTCAAGCTCACGATCATGTTCCGAGGCCGTGAGATGGCGCACCCGGAGCTGGGTCGCAAGATCCTCGACAAGATCGCTGCAGACGTCGAAGACATCGCGATCGTCGAAGCCGCACCCCGTCAGGACGGTCGCAACATGACGATGGTGCTGCATCCCACGACCAAGCGGGCGAGGCCAGCACCGAGCAAGCAGAAGGATGCCGGCACCACGGTGCCGGGCGAGACCGAGCAGACGAGCGAACCCGCGCCCGACACGTCGAGCGCACCGACAGGAGCCTGAACGATGCCGAAGGTCAAGACCCACCGGGGTGCCGCGAAGCGGTTCAAGGTGACCGGCTCCGGGAAGATCCGGCGCCGCAAGGCCTTCCGTGCCCACCTGCTCGAGCACAAGGCCACGAAGCGAACACGACGGCTCGCTCGTGGCGCCGAGGTCACCGGCGGTGACAAGCGACACGTCGACCGGTTGCTCGGCCGGGCCTAGCAGTGCCGAGCCCACGCAACGCGACGAGGAGAGGGAGCAATGGCACGCGTCAAGCGCGCAGTTCAGGGCAAGAAGCACCACCGGGCAGTGCTCGAGAAGGCCGAGGGCTATTCCGCCTCGCGCAGCAGGCACTTCCGGCAGGCGAACGAGCAGCTCCTGCACTCCGGGCAGTACGCGTTCCGTGATCGCCGGGCGCGCAAGGGCGAGTTCCGCAAGCTCTGGATCGTGCGCATCAACGCAGCGTGCCGCGAGCAAGGCATCAGCTACTCGCGGTTCATCGCCGGCCTGAAAGCTGCCGACGTCGAAGTCGACCGCAAGGTTCTCGCCGACATCGCGGTGCGCGACAGCGAGGCCTTCGGCGCGCTCGTGACGACGGCTCGCGAGGCGCTCGAGGCCGCCTGACGCGCGCGTTGCCGTGAGTCCCGGCCCCATGGCGTCGCTCGGCGCGCGTCACGCCGAGGTCAAGCGCCTCCGAGCGTTGCTCCGAGAGCCGGAAGCGCGGGCGGCGGAGCACGCCTTCGTACTCGAAGGGCCGCGGCTCGTCGACGACGCGCTCCGCCGCGGCGTCACCCTGTCGGCCCTCTTCCTCGGCCCGAGCGCCTCGACGGCGTTCGCACCGCTCGTCGCGCGCACCGACGAGGCGGGCATCCCGCGGTACCTGCTGAAGGAAGGCGTGCTCGAGAAGGTCGGGACGACCCGCACGCCGCAGCCCGTGCTCGCCGTGGCGCCGATGCCGGACCCGTCCGCGGTCGCGGGGATCGAGAGCGGTTTTCCCTTCGTGGTCACCGCCGGAACCTCGGAGCCGGGCAACCTCGGCACCCTCCTGCGCAGCGCGGAGGCCGCTGGGTGCTCCGGGGTCGTCTGCTGCGGTGGCGTCGATCCGTACAACCCCAAAGTGGTGCGCGCCTCGGCCGGGGCCATCTTCGGGGTCCCAGTGGTCGAGCGTGAGCTCGACGAGGCAATCGACGCGCTCCGGGCTTCCGGCTGCCGGGTGCTCGGCACGGCCGCGGAGGCCGAGGGCGCGCGCCCGTACGGTGAGCTCGACCTGGCGCGCTCCGTTGCGTTCGTCCTCGGCAACGAGGCGCACGGGCTCCCGGACGAGATCGCCGGGACGCTGGACGAGACGATCCGCATCCCGATGTCGGGCGAGATGGAGAGCCTCAACGTCGCGGTCGCCGGCAGCATCCTGCTGTTCGAGTCCGCCCGCCAGCGCACCGCCCGGGGCTGACCTCCCACCTCCCCCCGACTTTCTCGCAGTAAGCGTTGCTGGGGCAACGGTTTGCGCAAGAAAGTCGGGAGAAGGCCGGCGGGAATGTCAACAGGTGCGGGATGAGTGGTCTCTAGACTCCGGAGACCCATGGCCGCCGTCACCGACCTCGACCTCGACGCCGCACGCGCCGCGATCGCCGGTGCGTCGACGATCGAGGATCTGGCAGAGCTCAAGCGGTCGCTCCTCGGCAAGAAGTCGGCGGCAGCGACCGCGAAGGAGTCCATCAAGGACCTGCCGGCCGACCAACGCCCGGAGGCCGGGAAACGGGTCGGGAGCTACAGCAAGGCCGTCCAGGACGCCCTCGACGGTCGTGCCGCCGAGCTGGCGCCGGCCGCCGAGTCGGGCCCGCCGATCGATCTCACGCTCGGCAGCCACGGCACGCGGCGTGGCCATCTCCACCTCGTCACGCAGTGCCAGCGTGAGCTGGAGGACGTCTTCGTGAGCCTCGGGTACCGGGTGGCCGAGGGCCCCGAGGTCGAGGACGACTGGCACAACTTCGAAGCGCTGAACTTCCCGCCCGGCCACCCCGCACGCGCGATGCAGGACACGCTGTACGTGAACCTGGGGGAGCCCGAACAGGTCCTGCTGCGCACGCACACGTCGCCGGTCCAGATCCGCACGATGGAGCGGCAGAAGCCGCCGATCTACGTCGTGATCCCCGGCCGCACCTACCGGAACGAGACGCTCGATGCGCGCCACTCGCCGGTGTTCCACCAGATCGAAGGGCTCGCCGTCGACGAGGGGATCACCTTCGGCGACCTCGCAGGCACGCTCGAGGCGTTCACAAGCGCGTACTTCGGCAAGGAGCTGAAGTCGCGGCTCCTCCCGAGCTTCTTCCCGTTCACCGAGCCGTCGGCGGAGTTCGCGATCACGTGCGTGTTCTGCGACGGCGCAGGGTGCCGTGTCTGCTCGAGCACGGGATGGATCGAGCTCGGCGGCTGTGGGATGGTCGACCCCAACGTCTTCGAGGCGGTCGGCATCGATCCCGAGGTGTACACGGGTTTCGCGTTCGGCTTCGGGCTCGAGCGGATGCCGATGATCCGCTACGGCGTCGAGCCGATCCGCACCTTCTTCGACAACGACATCCGCTTCCTGTCGCAGTACTGATCCGTGCGCGCGCCTCTCTCCTGGATCCGCGAGTTCGTGCCGGTCGATGCCGAGACGGGCGCGATCGCCGCGGCCCTCGATCAGCTTGGTCTCGAGGTCGAGGCCGTCGACGCGCCCGGCGAGGAGATCCGCGGCGTCAAGGTCGCAAAGGCGCTCGACGTCCGCAAGCACCCCAACGCCGACAGGCTGAGCCTCGTCGACATCGACTTTGGCGACGGCACCACGACGGTCGTCTGCGGCGCCCCGAACGTGGCGGCGGGCATGGTCGTGCCGTACGCGCCCGCGGGCGCGACGCTGCCCGGAGGATTC
Organism: Acidimicrobiia bacterium; assembly: GCA_036557185.1. Lineage (GTDB taxonomy): Bacteria > Actinomycetota > Acidimicrobiia > IMCC26256 > JAENVU01 > DATBHZ01. Next base: position 12,056 of record DATBHZ010000141.1, read on the forward strand.
ACCCTCGAGCGCCTCCCGATCCGCGGCGTGGTCTCCGACGGGATGCTCTGCTCCGCGAAGGAGCTCGGGCTCGGCGACGACCACAGCGGCATCGTCGAGCTCGACCCGGCCGCGCAGCTCGGCGACGACGTCGTCCTCGTCCTCGACATGGACGATCCGGTGTTCGAGCTTGCGATCACGCCGAACCGGCCGGACGCGATGTCGATGGTCGGAGTCGCGCGCGAGCTCGCTGCGCACTTCGGGCTCCCGTTCACGGTTCCCGATCCCGAGGTGACGCAGGGGCCGGGGCCGGCCGGCATCTCGGTCGAGGTCGAAGCGCCCGATCGCTGCCCGCGGTTCACGTTGCGCCGGATCGCCGTCGCGATGGGAACGTCGCCAGGTTGGATGCAGCAGCGCCTGACCAAGGCCGGGATGCGGCCGATCTCCAACGTGGTGGACGTCACGAACTACGTGCTGCTCGAACGCGGCCAGCCTCTCCACGCCTTCGACCTCGACCGCCTGCCGGGACGCGGTGTCGTCGTCCGGCTCGCGGCAGAAGGGGAGCGGCTCACCACTCTCGACGGCGCGGAGCGCGCGCTGAGCGGTGAGGATCTGCTCGTGTGCGACGCGGAACGCCGCGGGCAGTCGATCGCCGGGATCATGGGCGGCGGCGAGAGCGAGATCCACGACGGCACCACGGACGTGGCGCTCGAATCCGCGTACTTCACGCCGATGGGGATCTCGCGGACGTCCAAGCGGCTCGGCCTGCGATCGGAGTCCAGCCATCGCTTCGAACGGGGCGTCGACCCGAACGGTGTGCTCGTCGCCTCGACACGCGCTGCTCAGCTCCTGGCTGAGGTCGCCGCCGCGTCGGTGAGCGGCGACGCGGTCGACGAGTACCCGGCGCCCGTCGAGCCGGAGCGGATCGCGGTGCGCACTGCCCGCGTCAACGCGGTGCTCGGTGTCGAGCTCCCGGCCGGCGAGGTGAAGACGCTGCTCGAGCCGCTGGAGATCGCGACCGAGGGTAAGGGTGACGAGTTCGTCGCGGTCGCGCCCACGTTCCGGCCCGACCTCGAACGCGAGATCGACATCGTCGAGGAGGTCGGCCGACGTTTCGGTCTCGACAAGATCCCGCGCACGCTGCCGCACACGACGCAGCAGGGTGGGGGGCTCACGCCGCGCCAGCGCGATCGGAGGGCGGTCGCCGACGCGGTCGTGGGCGTCGGTGCGTCCGAGGCGCTGACGATCCCGCTCATCGCGCACGCCGACCTCGAGCGGTTCGGCCTGCCGCTCGACGGCATCGTCGAGGCGACGAACGCGTTGCGTGCCGAGGAGCCGGTCCTGCGCCCGGCGATCCTGCCGGGGTTGCTGAAGACCGCGGGGTTCAATGCGGGCCACGGCTTCGGGGACCTCGCGCTCTTCGAGCTGGGCCACGTGTTCCTGCAACCGCGGCGGGGTGATCTGCTCCCCGACGAGCGCGACCACCTCGCGGTCCTCTTCACCGGTCGGGTCACACGCGCGCCGGTCGAGGGCGATCGTGAGGTCGACGTCTACGACGCAGTCGACGCGCTGCGCGCGCTCACCGGCGCGCTCGAGCTCGAGTCCGTCGAGCTGGTGCGAGCCGCGGCTCCCGGCTTCGCTCCCGATCGGTCCGCCGGCATCGTGCTCGACGGAACCGCTGCAGGTCACGTCGGGGAGCTCGCACCGGAGGTCGTCGCGCGGTTCGGAGTCGAATCACCCGCCGTCGCGTTCGAGGTCGACGTCGACTTGCTCCTCGACGCCACGCGCCGCGACCGTGCGTTCCGGGCGCCGTCGCGCTATCCGGCGTCGAGCATCGACCTCGCGTTCGTGCTCGACGAGGGGGTGACGGTCGAGGCGGTGGAGCGAACCGTGCGCGAGGCCGCCGGTCCGCTCTTGGAGGACGTGCGCTGCTTCGACGAGTTCCGCGCAGACGCGCTCGGGACCGGCAGGCGCAGCCTCGCGTTCGCCCTCCGTTTCCGTGCCCCGGACCGGACGCTCACCGATGCCGAGGTGGGTGCGGCACGAGCCGCGTGCATCGACGCGGTGCGTGACGCTCACCGCGCCGAGCTCCGCGGCTGACCAACGCGGACCTTCCCGCTCTCGCGCCTTCGGCGCGGGCCGCTCGGGCCACGCTCCCTGCTCGGCGGGATACCCGCCTCCCTGACGGTCGCTCTTGCTACCGAAGGCGCATGAGCGAGAGCACCTCGTCGGCACGGCGGTCCCACGCATCG
>DATBHZ010000142.1:0-27260 GCA_036557185.1 Acidimicrobiia bacterium
CTGGTCGTCAACAAGATCCGCGGCACGTTCAAGTCGGTTGCGGTGAAGGCGCCGGGCTTCGGCGAGCGCCGCAAGGCGATGCTCGAGGACATGGCGATCCTCACCGGTGGCCAGGTCGTGTCCGAGGAGGTGGGCCTCAAGCTCGAGGGCGTGGGCCTCGACCTCCTGGGCAAGGCCCGCAAGGTCGTCGTCACCAAGGACGAGACGACGATCGTCGAGGGCTCGGGAACCCGCTCCGACGTGCAGGGTCGCATCAACCAGATCCGGTCCGAGATCGACGCGACCGATTCCGACTACGACCGCGAGAAGCTCCAGGAGCGTCTCGCGAAGCTGTCGGGCGGCGTGGCGATCATCAAGGTGGGTGCCGCCACCGAGGTGGAGCTCAAGGAGAAGAAGCACCGCATCGAGGACGCGGTGCAGACCACCAAGGCAGCGGTCGAGGAAGGTGTGGTGCCGGGCGGTGGCGTCGCGCTGCTGCGTGCGCAGGCGAAGGTGCTCGAGCTCGCCAAGACGCTCGACGGTGACGAGTCGACCGGCGCCAGCATGGTTGCTCGTGCCCTCGAGGAGCCGCTCAAGCAGATCGCGCTCAACGCGGGCATGGAGGGTGGCGTGATCGTGGAGAAGGTGCGGAGCTTGAGGGGTGCGCACGGTCTCAACGCGGCGACGGGCGAGTACGAGGACCTCGTCAAGGCCGGCGTCATCGATGCTGCCAAGGTGACGCGCTCGGCGCTGCAGAACGCGGCCTCGATCGCGGCCCTGTTCCTGACCACCGAGGCGGTCGTGGCCGACAAGCCCGAGAAGGAGGCCGCTCCCGCGATGCCCGGCGGGATGGACGGCATGGACGGGATGGGCGGCTTCTAGCGCCACCCAGCACCCGAGCTTGTGCGAGCGGGGCGTCCCTTCGGGGGCGCCCCGTTCGGCGTTTGCAGGCCCATCGACCCGGTGGTCCACCCGATCAAGGAGGCGCGGCCTCCTGCCGATTGACTGTGACCGCACTGGTGACAACGCCAGTGCACACCGTCAACCCAGGGAGTCTCCGGCGATGCGTCGTGCGCTTGTTGCACTGTCGATGGCTTGTGTCATCGGTCTTGCCGCGTGCGGAGGTTCGGGTGGGAGCTCGACGGGTCCGGCACCGACGGCGACAGGGCCGCTCGCCGCGCGGCTCCTCTCGGCGTCTGCCGACAAGGCGACCGAGGCGAAGACCGGCAAGATGCGCGGCTACGTCAGCCTCGACGCGGCCGGCAAGTTCATCTCCATTCCGATCAACGGAGCCTTTGACGTGCCCGCCGGCGCCTTCGAGATGCAGATGGACATGAGCTCGCTTGGTATCGGCGGCAGCGGGACCGTCGACATGCGGCTCGTCGACAAGGTCGTGTACCTCAACATCGGCGACCTGCTCCACGCGAGCGGTGCGCACCTCCCCGCGGAGCTCGACGGCAAGAAGTGGCTCGCGCTGAACCTCGCGCAGTACGCGCAGTCGCTGGGCGGCTCGGGGAGCCTCGGCGGCCTGCAGCAGGCGAACCCGGCGAACGCGCTCGAGTCGCTGCGCGGCGTGGGCACCGTCACACGGATCGGGACCGAGACGATCGACGGTTCGCAGACCACGCACTACCGCACGGTGATCGATCCGGACCGTGCCGCGGCCGCCGCGCCTCCGGACCAACGAGCACGGATCCGCCTGGCGTTCGACGAGGTCGGGGCCATCCCGGTCGACGTGTGGATCGACGGCCAGGGCCGGACGCGCAAGTTCTCGATGATCATGGACATCCCGGGCGAAGGCGATGTGAACGCCTCCTTCGAGTTCTACGACTACGGCGATTCGGTCGACGTCAGCGCGCCGCCCGCCGACGAGGTCGCGGACGCGTCGAGCCTGCTCGGGAGCGCGGGGCTCGGTACCTCCGGCTGATCGTTCGATCGAGGCCTCCGGGTACGATCGAAGCGTGGAATCAGTCACGCCGTCCGCCGGCTGGGGCGTTCTGCACCTCCTGTATCGCATCGACCGGCAGCAGCTCGATCCCGGTGTCGCCAAGCGTGTGCTCGACGCCGTCGCCTCGCTGGAGAAGGACGGCCACCAAGCACTGGTGTTCGCGGTGCTCGGCCACGGAGCCGACCTGGGCGTCATGGCGCTCGGCCCCGACCTCGCACGCCTGCAGCAGTTCCAACAGGAGATGCTCGGTGGGGGTCTGATCGCGGACTGGTCCTATGTGTCGCTCACCGAGTCGTCCGAGTACACGAGCACCGAGGACGACGAGCGCACGCGCCTCGCCGACGAGGAGGGCGTCACCGACCCGAACGAGCTGGAGCGACGGCTCGGCGACTGGCGTGCCCGCATGGAGCACTACCTCGAGCACCGCCTGCACCCGCAGCTCCCGCCCAAGAAGGTGCTCTGCGTGTACCCGATGTCGAAGCGGCGCACAGCCAACGACAACTGGTATGCGCTGCCCTTCGCCGAGCGCAAGGCGCTCATGGCAGGGCACGCACGCGTGGGACGCAGGTACGCAGGGCGTGTCCTGCAGCTGATCACGGGTTCGACCGGGCTCGACGACTGGGAGTGGTGTGTCACGCTGCTCGCCGACGATCCCGCGGTGATCAAGGAGATCGTGTACGAGATGCGATTCGACGAAGTCTCCGCGCGGTACGCCGAGTTCGGTCCGTTCTTCGTCGGCCTGGTCCTCGACCCGATCGACGCGTTGGAGCGCGTCGGCGTGGTGCCCGCGTGAGCACCACCCGGCTCTACGTCTCGATCCCCGAGGAGCTCGTCGACCGGCCGCTCGTCTACGAGCTGGTGAAGAAGTTCGAGGTCGTTCCGAACATCCGTCGCGCGAACGTCGAGGAGCACACGGGCTGGATCGTGCTCGAGCTCTCCGGCGCCGACGGCAGCATCCAGGCCGCGCTCGCGCACCTCACCGAACAGGGATGCTCGGTGAACCGCATGGAAGGCGACGTCCTGGAGGGTTGACCGCTCCTAGGAGTCGTCGACACGGTTCCACACCGGAAACGTGAGGTACTCCACCCCGTCGCGAGTGAGGGTTCGGTTCGCGGAGCGGAGGCCGGGGAGGCAGGTCTCGGCAACCTCGAAGCCGAGCATTCGCTTGTAGTCCGCCACCTGCACCAGCAGCGGGCCGTCGGTGTCGCCGTCGCGCAGCACCGCGTCGACCTCGAGCCCCGGGCGCTGCGGCTCGGACCGGTCGAGACAGGCGCAGTGGTACACGACCTGCTCGAACACGGAGAGAGCGAGGATCCGCATCGGGCCATGATGGCAATTGTGGGAACGGACCCGCCCCCCGAAGCCCCGGAGACCCGGCGCCTTGCGGACCTCGCCCGCGTCGGTGACGAGATCGTCGCGGGTGTGCAGCGAACCATCGGGCCCTGGGTCGTCTCGTGCGTCGGGCGCATCCTCCAGGCCTGGGGTCGGTCGGCCCCGGATGTCGAGGCCGACGCGCTCGCCGCAGCGGAGCACGAAGGTCCGGCAGTCGCGCAGCGCATCGCGGACGAGCTGCGCGACCTCTTCGAGCAGGACCCGTCGGAGCAGACGCGCACACCGCTCCAGATCGTGCGTACCGCGATCGGAAGCCCGACGCGGATCCTGGCCGGCGCGGGGGTGCCGCCGGTCGAGCGGGACGCGTTCGAGGAACGAGCCTGGCCCGAGGACCGGTACGACCTGCTGCCGAGGACCCTGGCAGACCTCGGTGATCCCGAGCTCGGGCCGCTGCAGCTCGCTTGGGGACTCGCGAAGGCAGGAGTGTTGCGCGCACGGGCCGAATGACCCGGTTCGAACGGAGGCGCCGCCCTCGGCGAGCGCGTCAATGGGTCTACACCCGTTGATTTGCGTCTCAAGCAGGTGGGTGACCACCCCCGATAGTCAGGATGACGAGGGGGGACGGCCAACCGATGCCCGTGCGAAGCGAATCCGTCCGGGAGGACGGAGACTCCAGCGGCACGAATCGTGCCGGGCACGACCAGTCGGGTCGCGGCGCCGTCGAGCGCGCGGCCGGCCCCAACGGGCACGACCAGTCGGGTCGCGGCGCCGTCGAGCGCGCGGCCGGCCCCAACGGGAACGGCAACGGCAACGGGAACGGCCATCGAGCTCCCGCGCGCGCGGGGGAGCAGATGACCGGGTGGCAGCGGATCGTGCTCGCACGGCCGAACGAGCTCGTGATCGTGCGCGACCGCGACATGCGCACGCTCTACGTCAGCCCGTCCGTCGAAGGCATGCTCGGTTGGCAGCCCACCGAGCTCCTCGGAGCGCCTCGTCTCGATCTCGTGCATCCGGACGACCGCGCCAGACTGCAGGCGGCGACCGATCGAGCGCTGGGAGAGAGCCGGGGTATCGCGGAGATCGAGTTCCGCGTGCGCGACCGCGACGGCGCCTGGCACTTGCTCGAGTCGCAGCTCGCGAACCTGTTCGACGACCCGGGCGTCGCCGGGCTCGTCTCAATCGCTCGCGACGTCACCGAGCGCGCACGTGCCGAGGCGTCGATCGCACGGCACTCGACAGCGGCGAACCTCGTCGCAGACCTCTCCGCGACACTCGTCGACGCGACGATCGAGGACATGGACCTCCGCGTCGTCGAGGTGCTGCGACGGCTCGCCGAGTTCGTATCCGCGGACGGCGCCGTCCTCTCCGGGCGTGCCCAGCTCGTGGACGGTCCCGAGCCGGACCACTGCTGGTGGGACGCCGCGCTCGGCCCTGCGCCGAGCGAGGTGGTCGCCGCGCTCGGCGGGCTGGCCTTGATCACCGATGGCTCGACGACCTTCCTCCGGTCGGTCGAGCGCGACGGCGAGCTCGAGCTCCCGGGGAACCGTGCTGCGACGCCTCCCGTCACGGCGCTCGGCGGGTTCACGGTGCACGCCAAGGATCGGCCCATCGGATCGGTCACCTTCTTGTGGCGGACGCGATCGCCGCTCGTCACCACCGAGGACCTCGAGCCGCTGAGCGTGCTCGGCACCGGCCTGCTCGCCACTGTCGATCGTGTTCGAGCAGAGCGTGCGGTCCGCACGAGCGAGCAGCGCTACCGCGCGCTCGCCGAGAACGCGTCCGACTACGTGGTGGTGTGGGGTCCGGAGGGCGCGATGACGTACCTCAACCCGCCGGCGGCGCGATTCATCGGCTTCTCGACCGGTTACAAGTACACGCGGGACGAGTCGATCCTGCATCCAGACGACTTCGATGCCTCCCGCGAGCTGTTCCTGCAGCTCCAGGCCGAGGGTCTCGGTGCGACGACACCACCTTTCCAAGCGCGCTTCCGTCGGCACGACGGCGTCTACCGCTGGATGGAGATGATCGCGACCAACCTGATCGACGACCCGGTCGTCGGCGGGATCGTCGTCAACGCGCGCGACGTCACCGAGCGACGTCGTTCGGACGAGGAGCTGCGCGGGAGCGAGGAGCGCCTCCGCACGCTCGTGGCCAACGTCGCCGAGGGCATCATCGTGCTGGAAGGGGACGGCACGGTCCGGTACGCGAGCCCCGCGGCCATCCGGATGCTCGGCTACCCGCCCGAGCACGGCATCGGTTCCGACGCGCTGCAGTACATCCACCCGGACGACCAGGCGGCAGTGGGCGAGGTCGTCGCCGAGACGTTTGCCGAAGCCGGCATCCACGGCCCGGTACAGCTGCGCGCCCGCACCCACGACGGCGACTATCGAGTGCTGGAAGCGATCGGGAACAACCTGCTCGACAACCCTGCAGTGCGCGGCGTGGTGATCACGACCCGAGACGTGACGGATCGCTTGGACGCCGAGGAAGCGGTGCAACGCGGTGACGAGCGGCTGCGCGCGCTGGTACAGAACCTCAGCGACGTCATCACGATCGTGGGGCCGGAGGGCCAGCTGAGCTACACGAGCCCCGCGGCCGAGATGCTCTTCGGCTTCCAGCAAGGTGACGAGAGCTGGACGGACCCCCTGGCTCGTGTGCACCCCGACGATCGTGATCGTGTCGGCGAGAAGTTCGGGGCACAGATCGAAGGTTCGCTGCACGATCCCGTGCCGTTCCGGATCTTCGCTGCCGACGGCGAGCTCCACAACGTCGAGGCGACCGCCGTAGACATGACGCATGTCCCCGCCGTCGGCGGGATCGTCGTCACGACGCGAGACGTGACCGAACGCACGCGGGCACAGTCCGTCGTGTCGGACCAGGCCCGCGTCCTCGAGCTCGTTGCACGCGGTGCCCCGCTCTCCGAGATCCTCGCGACGGTCTGCACGATGCTGCACGCCCAGCTGACGGATGCGCGGTGCGGTGTCATGCTCGTCGACGAACGCTCGGGTCAGCTTCGCCTGAGCCCCGGGGCATCGCTGCCTCCCGGGTTCGCGCAGCAGATCGCGACGCTGCACGTTGACGGCTCGTCCGAGCTGCGCGCGGCGGCGGCCTCCGGCGCGGAGGTGGTGCTCACGGACATGGCGCAGTCGGACATCCCCGATGCATCACGGGAGATCGCCCTCGCGAACTCGGTACGTGCGTGCTTCTCCTTCCCCATCAGCATGGCGAGCGACAACACGAACGCGGGGCTCGTGCTGGTGACGTGGCCCGTCCCCCACACGCCGGACGAGAACGAGATCGGCGTCATCCGGACGGTTGCGCAGCTTGCGGGGATCGCCATCGAGCGACGCGCGCAGGAGGACCGGCTCAGCCATCAGGCGCATCACGATCCCCTCACCGGCCTCCCGAACCGTGTCCTGTTCAACGAGTTCCTCACGCTCGCACTCGCTCGCGCCGAGCGGCAAGGAACGTCCGTCGGTGTGCTGTTCATGGACCTCGACCGGTTCAAGGTCGTGAACGACAGCCTCGGTCACGACGCGGGCGACGCACTGCTCGTCAAGCTCGCCGAGCGCCTGAGCGGGCGCCTGCGCCGCGGCGACACGATCGCTCGATTCGGCGGGGACGAGTTCACGATCCTGTGCGACAGCCTTCCCGCCGCGAGCTCACGCAACGAGGTGATCGACGTCGCTCGCCGGCTGCTCGCAGGCGTCGAGGAACCGATCCTCTTCGCAGGTGAGGAACGGCACCTCTCGTGCAGCATCGGGATCGCGATCGCCGGAGCCGGAGCGAAGCCGGATGCTCTCGTGCGCGAGGCCGATTCCGCGATGTACCGCGCCAAGGAAGCCGGAAAGGGTCGTTGGGAGCTCTACGACGAGGAGATGCGCTCGTCGGCGCAGGCGCGCCTCGACACCGAGAACGCGTTGCACCGAGCGCTCGAGCGCAACGAGTTCATCGCGCACTTCCAGCCCTTCGTCGAGCTCATGGACGGTCGCTGTGTCGGTGCCGAGGCGCTCGTCCGCTGGATCCACCCGGACCAGGGCATCATCATGCCGAACGACTTCATCGGGCTCGCCGAGGAGACCGGTCTCATCGTTCCCCTCGGCACGCACGTGCTGCGCGAGGCGTGCCGGGCGGTGTCGCGCTGGGACAGCACGCACTCGCTGCACCCCGATTTCGCGCTTTCGGTCAACCTGTCCGCGCGCCAGCTCGCACAGCCGGACATCGTCGAGATCGTCGACCGCGCGCTCCACGACGCGAAGACACAGCCCGATCGCCTGTGCCTCGAGATCACGGAAAGCACGCTGATGGGCGACGCCTCGATCGACACGATCAAGGCGCTCAAGGGGATCGGAGTGCAACTGAGCATCGACGACTTCGGCACGGGCTACTCCTCGCTCGGCTACCTCAAGCGGTTCCCCGTGGACACCGTGAAGGTCGACCGGTCGTTCGTCGACGGTCTCGGCACCGAGTCGGAGGACTCGGCGATCGTCGCCGCGGTGGTGAGCCTCGGCCACGCGCTCGGACACACGGTCGTGGCGGAAGGTGTCGAGACCGTTCGGCAGCTCCGCGAGCTGCGCCGCCTCGGCTGCGACCAGGCGCAAGGATTCTGGTTCGCGCACCCTGCCCCGGAGCCGGAGTTCGTCGCACAGCTCGACGCGCAGAATCGCCTGGCGGCCGCGAGCTGAGCCCCACCCGCGCATAGTGTCCGCGGGAGCGAGCGTGAAGCGAGCCGGGTATCCCGGCTCGTAGCGAGCGGGGCCCGAGCGGCCCGGCGCCGCAGGCACCAAGAGCGGGAGAGACGTGGGTAAGGGTCAGCGGGACGCGGTCGGCGCGGTCGAGGTCCTCCGTTGGGCGGAGACGCTCGCGGCGATAGGCCGCACGGGCCTCGGCTTCACGCAGAGCCTGTACGAGCGCGAGCGATTCGAGGAGGTCCTCAAGGTCGCTGCCGACATCCGCGCCGCGGCCATCGACGAGGCGGAAGCCGAGGTCCTCTACGACGAGTGGATCTCGACGGTGGGCCAGGGGGTCGCCGGTTACGTCACCCCCAAGTGCGCGGTCGCAGCGGTCGTCGGCAACCACCGCAAGGAGATCCTCTTGACGCAGCGCGCCGACAGCGGGATCTGGCTGTACCCGGTCGGGTGGGCCGATGTTGGCTATTCGCCGTCGGAGATCGCCGTCAAGGAGGTCTACGAGGAGACCGGCATCGAGGTCGAGCCGGTGAGTCTCATCGCGGTGCTCGACGGACTCCGCCTCGGCTACGCCCGGCTCCCCATGTACTCGCTCGTCTTCCATTGCAGGATGCTCGGCGGAGAGCTCGTCGGCCACCCGCTCGAGACGCGCCAAGTCGGTTTCTTCGCGCGCGACCACCTTCCGCAGCCGCTGGCCGGCGCGTCGCGCTGGGCCGACCTCGCGTTCCGCGCGATCGACGGGGAGATGCTCCCCGCCGACTTCGACCCGCCCCGCACACCGCCATGGCGCGGCCTGGACGAGTAGCTACCGGTCCAGCTGCTCCCGCAGGAGAGCCACGACCGAGACAGCACCGCGGCTCGACTCCCAGGCGTCTCCGACCGCGTCGTGGTCGACGAGCCCCGTGAGCTCCGGCTGGATGCCCAGGACAGCGCTTGCGCGGCCGGCCACCGTCGCGGGCTCGAGGTCGTCGCCATCGGCCGGGAAGCACTCGAGCCCGTCCCACAGATCGTGCAGCGCGCGCTCTTCACTGCCGAGCCTGATCGTGCGGGCGGAAGCATCGGTGCGGAGCGCGCCGACGACCTCTTCCCAGAGGTCGTAGTGCGACAAACCTGCCGGTTGCCGGAAGCCCGCCACCGGATGCAGTCGCCATTCGATGCGCTGCTCCTCCCCCGTGAACCACGTTTGCGATCCGTTCACGTAGGAATCGACCGGGAGCCCGAGTCGTTCGTCGAGCGCGAGCACCAGCGTGGGCGAGCACAGCCAGAGCGCGGTTGCCGTGAGCACGCGGGCGAGGGTACCGGTACCCTGGCTTCATGCCGCGGTACGACCGGCTCACGGGGCTCGATTCGTCGTTCCTGCACCTCGAGCGTCTCGAGACGCCGATGCACGTCGGCGCGGTGACCGTGCTCGAAGGCGCTCCATTCTTCGACGACAGCGGGCGGTTCCGTCTCGCGGACGTGCGCCGCCTCGTCTCGTCGCGCCTGCACCTGATCCCGAGGTTCCGGCGGCGTCTCATGCGCGTGCCGTTCGAGCAGGGCCGGCCGATCTGGGTCGACGACGAGCGGTTCGACATCGCCTACCACGTGCGGCTCACCGCGCTACCCGCGCCCGGCTCGCGTGAGCAGCTGATGGCGCTCGCCGCGCGTCTGCTGGCAGGACTCCTCGACCGGAGCCGTCCCCTGTGGGAGCTCTGGTTCATCGAGGGTCTCGCCGAGAACCAGGTCGCGCTCATCCAGAAGACGCATCACGCGCTGGTCGACGGCGTCTCGGGGGTCGACGTCGCCACGGTCCTGCTCGATTTCACCCCGGAGCCGACGTTCCTCGACCCGCCGCGTTGGGTCGTCGAGCCGCCGCCCTCACCGGGCCGGCTGCTCGCGGACTCGCTGTACGAGCGCGCCACCGAGCCGGCCGAGATGCTGCGCACTGTGCGCCACGCGGCACGCGCTCCGCAGCACGCACTGGAGCGCACCGGTCAGCTCGGACGAGCGTTCGCGACGTTGGCCGACAAGAGAACGATCGCGCCGCGCACCTCATTGAACGCACCCGTTGGACGGAGCCGCAGGTTCGAGGGCGTGCGGATCTCGCTCGACGACGTGAAGACGATCCGGATGGCGTTCGGCGGCACGATCAACGACGTCGTGCTCGCGGGTGTGACGGGCGCGCTGCGCAGGCTGCTGGAGTCCAGGAGCGAGGACGTCACGGACCTCAGCCTGCGGGCCTTGTGCCCTGTCTCCGTACGGGACACGTCGGAGCAGATGCAGCTCGGCAACAAGATCTCCGCGATGTTCGTGGATCTCCCCGTCGGCCTGCCCGATCCGGGCGAGCGCCTCGCGGCGATCCAGGCGACGACGAAGGACCTGAAGGACCGCGAGCAGGCACTGGGCGCCGCGTTCCTCCTCGACCTCACGCACTACGCGGCACCGACGCTGGTCGGGCTCGCGGCGCGCCTGGTCGCACGGCAGCCCTTCGTGAACGTCGTGGTCACCAACGTCCCCGGGCCCCAGACCCCGCTGTACTGCATGGGTGCGCGGATGTACGAGGCCTACCCGATCGTTCCGCTCGCCCCGAACCTCGGGATCGGTATCGCGATCCTCAGTTATTGCGGACGCCTGCATTTCGGCCTGTTCGCCGACGCGGACGCCCACCCCGACATCCAAGTGCTGGCCGCGGGCGTCGAGGAGTCGTTCGCCGAGTTGAAGAAGCTGGCGGACGAGGTGTTGGATGCCCCGACGCACCCGACGGAGGGAAACCGACGTGGCGGATCTGTGGGAACGTGATGCGTGGGATCTCGCCGACTCGGTGCGGTCGGGTGAGCTGACTGCCGCCGAGCTGCTCGAGGTCAGCCTCGACCGGATCGCGAAGTTCAACGGCGACCTGAACGCGGTCTGCCATCTCGATGCCGACGGCGCGCGTGAGCGCGCGGCCGAGATCGACGCCCTCGTAGCCGACGGCGGTGACCCGGGCCCGTTCGCTGGCGTGCCGATGGGCGTGAAGGAGCTCGCGCAGGCGAGAGGTTTCCCGGACACCCATGCATCGGTTGCGTACCGCGACGTCGTGGCCCGGGACGACTGTCCGGAGGTCGCAAGGCTCCGCGCGGGCGGCGCGATCATCACGGGCCTCACCACTGCGCCCGAGTTCGGGATCCCCAGCTACACGGCGTCGCCTCTGCACGGCGTGACGCGCAGCGCATGGAACCCCGAGCGCACGCCGGGTGGGTCGTCGGGCGGATCCGCGGCTTCCGTGTCGTCCGGGATGCTCCCTGCCTGCACGGGAAGCGATGGTGGAGGGTCCATCCGGATCCCGTCGTCGTACAGCGGGTTGCCCGGCATGAAGCCGACATTCGGGCGGATCCCCTCGGGTGGCGTCGACGATCCCTTCGACGCGGGGCTGACGTCGGTGAGCGGCCCGATCGTGCGGAGCGTGCGCGACGCGGCGCGCTATCTCGACGTGGCCGGCGGCCCGAGCCTGACCGATCCCACGTCCTTCCCGAAGGCGCAGCCCTACGAGCCGGTCGTCGCCGACCTCGACCGCGCGCGCGACCTGCTGCGCGGCAAGCGCGTCGCGTGGACCTCGACGCTCGGCTACGCGAAGACCGACCCCGAGGTCGAGCGCGTCACGCACAACGCCGCCTCGGAGCTGATCGAGATCGCGGGGCTGGCACTCTCGGACGTGCCGTTCGCGTTTCCAAGGCCGGGGCGCGCGTGGGGCTTGTTGTCCGTCCCCAACCTCGCGGCGTGGCGGTTGGAGCACTGCGAGGAGCACATCGACGAGCTCGACATGCTGCTGCGCGTGTCCGTCGAGAACGCGCCGCGGCTGCGGGCGCAGCATCTCGGCGCCGCGACCCGCCGCAGGCACGAGGTGCTCGTCGCCTCCGCGGACGTCTTCGAGCAGGTCGATCTCGTCATCACCCCGACGACTCCCACGACCGCGTATGTCGCCGAGGGCACGCTGCGCGGCGACGTCGCAGGCGAGGACGTCGACCTCTTCTACCTGTCGGCCCCGTTCACGGCTCCGTTCAACATGACGGGACAGCCCGCGATCAGCATCCCGGCCGGCCTGGTGGACGCAATGCCCTGTGGTGTCCAGATCGTCGCCCGGCGGCACGAGGACGAGCTCTGCCTCGCAGCCGGTGCGCTGCTCGAGGCCTCGCGGCCGTGGCCGAAGCTCGCTCCCGCGTTCTGAGCCCGCCCTCATGGGCCGCTGAAAGGGCCAGGTAACCTCAGGTCGTGACAGACGTTGCCCCCCGGCCGGGCGACCAACCAACGATCGACGTACCGTCCGCGACAGGCCCGCACGCCGAAGTGCATGGGCCGGGAGCTGCGTCGAAGGCGTCCAGGCCGCACAAGCAGGAACAGGACCCCGCCTCGGAGGAGATCACCGAGGTCGCGCCCGGTGTCATACGGATGCAGCTGCCCATCTGGATGCCCGGACTGGGTCACGTGAACATGTACGGGCTCGTCGACCGCCGCGGGCTCGCCGTGGTCGATCCCGGGCTCCCCGGGCCGAAGAGCTGGAAGGCGCTCCAGTCGCGGCTGAGAGCTGCGGGCTTCAGGATGCGCGACATCCACACGGTCGTGGTCACGCACTCCCATCCGGATCACTTCGGCGGAGCCGGCCGGATCAGGCGCGAGGCCCATGCCGAGCTCATCACGCACAAGGCCTTCACGACCTGGTCGCTCGACAGGAAGAAGTCGACGCTGAGCGAGGTCGAGGCCGAGCGGTTGGAGCAGGAGGCCATCGACGAGGCGCTCGACTACAAGGGTCCCTCGCTCGAGGAGCTTCCACAGCTCGCCGACGAGGAGCGCGCCGCGCTCGACGAGATCACGGTCGAGACGCAGCGAAAGTCCGTGCCGTGGGGCGGGAACACCCCGTGGGGAGGGAGCAAGCACCCGATGCCGCCGCTGTCGCGGCGGCTCGCCATTCGCGCGACGCGCTTGCTCTTCACGCCACCCGACCCGACCCGGCGCGTCGCCCACGGCGCGTCCGTCGAGCTCGCCGGGCGCGAATGGTTGGCGGTGCACACGCCCGGCCACACGCTCGATCACCTGTGCCTCTACGACCCGGAGCACGGCGTGCTGCTCTCGGGTGACCACGTGCTGCCGTCCATCACGCCGCACATCTCAGGGTCCGGTCAGGGCGACGCGCTCCGCTCGTATCTCGCCACGCTCGATCTGGTCGCTTCGCTCGACGACGTGCGGCTCGGCCTGCCGGCGCACGGCCACCCGTTCGACGACGTTCCCGGCCGGGTCGCGGCGATCAAGGCGCACCACGCGGAACGGATGGAGAAGCTCCGCCAAGCATCCCTCGCGATCGGCCCCTCCGACGTCGTCGGGCTCTCGCACGAGCTGTTCCCGCCGCGGCACTGGGGCGTGATGGCCGAGAGCGAGACCTTCGCGCACCTCGAGCACCTGCGCCGCGCCGGCGAGGCCGAACGCTGGTCCGAGGACGGCACCTTCGTCTACCGCGTCGAGCCCGCGCCAAAGACATGAGCGAGCGTGAGCTCGTCGACGCGTCGACCGACCTGCTCCAGCAGCTGATCCGGAACACGTGCGTCAATGACGGCAGGGTGGAGTCCGGTCAGGAGGTCCGCAACGCGGACCTGCTCGCCGACTATCTCGGCAGCACGGGCCTCGACATCGAGCACTACGAGCCGAAGCCCGGTCGTCGCAGTGTGCTCGCGCGCATCGAGGGCTCGGACCCGTCTGCGAGCTCGTTGCTGCTGATGGGCCACACGGACGTTGTGCCCGTGACGCTGTCCGGCTGGTCGCGCGACCCGTTCGCCGGCGAGCTCGTGGACGGGACGGTGTGGGGACGCGGGGCCGTCGACATGCTCAACCTCACCGCCACGATGGCTGTCGCGTTCCGAAAGCTCGCCACGTCGGGCTTCAAGCCGAAGGGCTCGCTGATCTACCTCGCGGTCGCCGACGAAGAGGCGAAAGGCACCTGGGGCGCCGATTGGCTGGTCGAGCACGAGCTGGACCATGTCAAGGCCGACTACGTGGTCACCGAGTCCGGCGGGTTCCAGATGCCGACGCAAGGTGGCCCGCGACTGCCCGTGATGGTGGAGGAGAAGGGAACCTTCTGGTCGAAGCTCACCGTCCACGGCACGCCTGGGCACGCGTCGTCACCGTTCCGCGCGGACAACGCGCTCGTCACCGCCGCAGAGGTCGTCCGACGGATCGCGAGCTACCGGGCACCGACGACGATCTCGGACGCCTGGCGCGGCTTCGTCGCGGGGATGGGCCTCCCCGATGCGTTGCTCGACGAAGACGGTCTGCACGACTACTTGATGACGCTGCCGGTCGGGTTGTCGCGGATCGCGCAGGCGTCGACGCACACCACGTTCGCGCCGACGGTCGCGCACGGTGGCACCAAGACCAACGTGATCCCGGACACCGTGGAGCTCCAGGTCGATATCCGGACGCTCCCCGGTGAGTCCGGTGAGACGGCCCGCAAGATGCTCCTCGATGCCCTGGGCGACCTCGCCGAGCGAGTCGACATCGAGGCCGACGACGATCCGCCGACGCGCTCGTCCGTCGACACTCCGCTGTGGGACGCGCTCGCGCGGGTCACGTCGAAGCTCTGCAAGGACTCCGCACTGGTCCCGATGATCATGACGGGTGCCACCGACAACCGCTTCTTCCGGCGTGCGGGCTCGGTCGGCTACGGCTTCGGGTTGTTCAGCGAGCGGCTCCGCTTCGAGGATTACGCCTCGATGTTCCACGGGAACGACGAGCGGGTCGATCAGGAGAGCCTCGGGCTGAGCGCGCAGCTCTGGATCGCGCTCGCCGAGGAGATGTTGGCCTAGCTACTCGAGACCCTGCTCGCGCAGGTACTGCTCGAACGCCTCGGCGATCGCGTCACCGGAGGGAAGGTCCTCCGGGTGCGGTTCCGGCTCCTCGGTCTCGTCCTCCAGCGAGTCGAGCTGCGACTCGAGGGTGCGGACGTAGTCCCTGAGGTCGTCGTCCGAGTCCACCGCGCTGTCGATGCGTGTCTGCCATGCCGACGCTGCGACGCGAAGCTCCTCGAGATCGAGCGGGAGCGCCATCAGCGTGCCCAGCCGCTCGAGCAGCGCGAACGTGCCGGGAGGGTTCGGCGGTGTCGAGACGTAATGGGGAACCGGGGCCCACAGCGACACGGAGGGAATGTCGGCGCTGCGACACGCGTCGTGGAGCACGCCGACGATCCCTGTCGGACCCTCGTAACGCGAGCGACGGAGGCCGAGCTTCGCGGTGAGGTCCGGGTCGGTGGTCGAGCCGGTGACGCGCGGGATCCGCGTGTGCGGGGTGTCGGCGAGGAGCGCGCCGAGGGTCACCACCATGACCGTGCCCGAATCGTGCGCGACGGCGAGCACGCCTTCGCAGAACTCCCGCCAGCGCATGCTCGGCTCGGGCCCGCTGAGCAGGATGAGGTCGTGCGAGGCGCGCCCGCGGGTCGCCGATGCGTCGAAGCGCACGGTCGGCCACCGGATGTCGCGCGTGAGGCCGCCGGTGAGCTCGACCGTCGGGCGCACCGCCTGGAAGTCCATGTGCTCCTCGGGGTCGATCGTCGCGAACCGGTCGACGCCGAACTGGCCGCTCAGCCACGCCACCGCATCCGAGGCCGCGTCACCGGCATCGTTCCAACCGGTGAACCCGGCGACCAGCACCGGCTTGCGCAGATTCGGGTGGTGCTGCCAGCGGAGCGAGCTCACGCGCGCATCGTAGGCGGCGCAATCCGAACCACTCGACGGCTCGTCTCAGCCGCTGATCGCGAGGTTGCTCGGGTCGGTCGGGTATCCGCCACCTGCGACGATCGCGGACGACAACGGCTGCAGGAGCTCGAAGAGCTCGTCGGCGCGGCCGTCGAGGCGCTCGTAGAGCTCTCGTTCGGCGAGGTCGGTCGCGCGCTCGATATCACCGCGCAGCTCCCGCCCAGAGGCGGTCAGCGCGCCTTCGGTGATGAGACCGCGCCGCGCGAGGTTCTCGCTGGCAGCGTCGATCTCGTCCGCGCTCCAGCCGCGCGTGAACACGTAGCTCTTCGCCGGGATGCCCCAGGCGAGCTCGGTGAGCAGGGTGATCTCGATCGAGTTCGTGCGACCGATCCACGCTGCGATGTGGCCGTCCCCGCGGTGCTCGCGCACGAGATCCGCGGCACGCCAGAGATCGCCGAGCGCCGTCCCGGGTCGCGGGAGCGAGGAGAGGCCGGC
Source organism: Acidimicrobiia bacterium (assembly GCA_036557185.1). Taxonomy (GTDB): domain Bacteria; phylum Actinomycetota; class Acidimicrobiia; order IMCC26256; family JAENVU01; genus DATBHZ01. Next base: position 16,137 of record DATBHZ010000142.1, read on the forward strand.
GAACAGCGCGCGCCCAGACGGGTCGATGCCGTCGGTGAGCTCGAACAGGGTCTCCGTGGCGCGAGCGACCTTGCCTGCTTCGGCGACCGGCCCGACCAGTCGTTCGAGCTGCGCCGTCGCCCCGGCGAGGCGCGCGGCGGCCAGCGTTCGCGCGTCCGCCTTCGTCTTCCCGGATGTGACCGCGGCCTCGACGGCCGCCGGCTTGAAGGCTGCAAACGCGGAGCAGACCACCGTCCACGGCACGTCCCCCAAACACGCGCTGCGGCTGCAGAAGTAGCCCTCGAAGAAGTCGAGCCCGTGCTCGGCATACGCGTCGTGGGCTTCGGGTGCGAAGTAGACGCCGGCGGCGACCGGCTCGACCAGCTTGCCGAGCCGGCGCATGGTCGCGTGGTACTCCGGGCTCCCGATCGACTCGGTCATCGTGTTCCCTTCCGTCATGCGATGCCGCGGACGCTCGCTCATCCGCGCAGGCCGGGCACCGACGACCGGTTGGCCTGGTCGAGCGCGCCCTGGATGAGCGTCGCCACCATGTTCCCCATCGACTCGAACCCCTCGCCGAGGGTCTTGCCCATCTGGAAACGGGCATTGATCCCCTCGACGATGATCGCGAGCTTGTACGAAGCGAAGATCACGTACCAGTCGAGCTCGTCCACGGAGCGGCCGCTCAGCTCGGCGTATCGCTGCGTGACCTCGTCGCGGCTGAGGAAGCCGCGGTTCTGATCGATCGCGACTCCGGTCGCGATGACCTGGGCGTCGGCCTGCCCCCAGTAGAGGAGGAACAGCCCGAGATCGGCGAGGGGGTCGCCGAGCGTCGACATCTCCCAGTCGAGGACCGCGACGATCGTTCCGGGATCGTCTGGGGCCATCATCGTGTTGTCGAGTCGGTAGTCCCCGTGCACGATCGTCGGAGGCCCCGACTCCGGCAGCGACGCGCGCAGGCGCCGCGCCAGCTCGTCGACCTCGGGGAGCTCGCGCGTCTTGGACCGCTCCCACTGCTCTCCCCAACGGCGCACCTGGCGTTCGAGGAATCCATCGGGATGACCGAAGTCCTGGAGCCCGACGGCGTCGATGTCGATCGCGTGGATGCGCGCGAGCACGTCAATCAGCGACTCCGAGCAGCGCCGCGCCTCACCTGGGTCGAGGGTGCCGAGCAACGACGGGTCGCGGTAGATCGTCCCCTCCACGAGCTCCATGACGTAGAACGGCGCGTCGTTGACGGCGTTGTCCTCGCAGAGGGCGTAGGTGCGGGGCACCGGCACGTTCGTGCCGGCCAACGCGGTCATGACCCGATACTCCCTGGCCATGTCGTGGGCGGTGGGGAGCACGTGGCCGAGCGGCGGCCGGCGCAGCACCCAGCGGTGCGCGCTGTCGCGGATCTCGTAGGTGAGGTTCGAGCGACCTCCGGCGATGAGCGTCGCTTCGAGCGGCTCGCCGGACGCTCCCTCGACGTGATCAGCGAAGAACGTGCGCAGCCGCGCGAGGTCGACACCTTCGGGTGTGGCGCCGGTGCTGCCAGGCGACGTCATGCTGCTCCCTCCGACCGCGGAGCGGGAGCGTAGACGAAGGCCCCTGATCAGGGCCTGGCTGCGCGGGAGGGGTGTGCTCTAGGCGACGCGTGGAGCGCGCGGGGTGACCGGCTTGCCGTTCCCCTTCGGGTACCGCGCGACCCTGCCGACCGGCATGTCGACGCGGAAGCCGGCAGCGGCGCGGTCCTCTTCGGACTCGCCGCCCCAGAAGCCGTACTCGCGGTTGTCGCGTGCCCAATCGCGGCACTGCGTCATGACGACACAGCCGGAGCAGACGCCCCGTGCCTTGTTCTCGCGCACGACGCGTGCCTCCGGGCGCTCTCCCGCGGGTGCGAAGAACAGCTCGGTCCTGCCCTGACACTGCGCGTCGAGCGTCCAGGACAGCGGACCCGTGAAGATCAGCGTCGAAAGCGTGTCCGTTGCCACTTGCGTCTACCTCTTGCTCGCGCCCGACGGGCGGCTCTCCGTGAGACACGCGGGCTCCAGCGAGCCGGTGGGGGGAGCCGGCTCAATGAAGCTCGCGTGAGAGCTATCGAACCACCGCCCGGCGGAATCTGTCCAACAGGTAGAATTGATGGATTCCATCAGTTCTGGAGATGGAGTCGGATGAAGCCCAGACGCAGCCGGATACGAGGCGGGAGCGGTCGATGGAACTGCGACATCTCGAGACACTGATCGCGATCGAGGACGAAGGCACCTTCACGGGAGCCGCCGACACATTGCAGACCGTGCAATCCAACGTGTCGGAGCAGGTTCGCCAGCTCGAAGCCGAGCTCGGTGCGACGCTGCTCGCTCGGGGGCGCGGCGGCGCGGTCGCCACGGAGTCGGGACGCGCGGTGCTCGCGCGGGCGCGGCGGATCCGGCGCGAGATCGAGCTGCTGCACGAGGACCTCGCCGCGATCCAGGGGCTGCAGGTCGGTGAGGCGAGCCTCGGCATCGTCGGAACCGCCAGCCGGTGGCTCGTCCCCGAGCTCGTTGCGCAGCTGCGCACGCAGGCGCCGGGCCTGCGCTTGCGGGTGAACGAGGGGGCGTCGGAGCGGCTGATCGCCGACGTGCTCGCGCAGGAGGTCGCACAGGCCGTCATCACCGAGCCCTCGCACGAAGCCCACCTCGTGCTGGACACGCTCCTCGAAGAGGCGCTCGTCGGGCTCGCGCCGTACGGCACGCGTCTCGGGAACGGCCCGGTGTCGTTCGCGAGGCTCAGCACGATGCCGCTCGTGCTGCCGCCCGCGGCGAACCCGCTGCGCGCCGAGATCGAGGACGCCGCCGCGCAGCATGGTGTCACCCTCGACGTACCTGTCGAGGTGGAAGGCATCAGGTTGATCGCGGACCTCGTCGCCGCCGGAGCCGGCATCTCGGTGCTCCCCGAGACCGCCATCCCTCCGGAGCTGGACGACCTGCCGAGCTTCGAGATCGCGGGTCTTCCGCCGCGCCGCCTGTCGCTCGCGTCGCTGCGCGGCTCGTCCTTGTCGCTCGCCGATCAGGCTGTGCGGGAGACCGTGGTCCGGATCGTGGCGGAGTCGAACCCGCGCGGGCGCCGCCAGCTCACGCGAGCACGAACGAAGCGCCGCTGATCTCGAGCGTCACCTCCGCGCCGAGCTCTCCTTCGAGGCGCGCGAATCCCGGTGGCGCGTCGGCGCGCTCTTCGAGCAGCAGGCGTGCACCACCCGGCCAGACCAGCTCCGCCGAAGTCCGATCCTGTGCTGCGACATCAGCTTCGAGCATCCCTGCGAAGAACCCGACCGCCGCGGGCAGCGAGGGCGTCTGCAGCACCGCGCGGCTGAGCACCGCGCGCTGCTCGGCACGGGGTGGCGGCTTCGACCACCACACGGGTTCGCCGAGAGGCTCGGAGCCCTGCTGCGCCCGTTCGACCTCCTGGGCGATCGAGAACTCCGCAGCGGATGCCTGCGCAAGTTGCACGACCGTGCCGTGCGCCTCGCGTGGGAGGAGGAAGGCCTCCTTCCAGTTGGGATCCGAGAGGTTCACGTTCACCGGCGTGTAGCCGGCGGTCCTGAACCGTTCGAGCGTCGCGGCGAGGTTGTCGACCTTGAAGGTGAGATGGTGCTGGCGGTCGCCGTGGCGCGTCAGGAATCGCTCCAGGAAGTCGTTGTCCTCAGGCCGCCAGACGGTGAGCACCTCGACGGTCATCCCGACGGTGGCGTCGCCGAGTCGCACCTGGACCCAACGGAACCCGTTGCCGTCACCGCCGAACACCAGGATCCCGCCCAGCTTCCCGACGAGCGTTGCGATCGCGCCATCAGGATCACGGGTCGCGATCGCGACGTGGTCGAGGTCGGTCACGTCGATGCGACGGCGGGCCCGCGCCCCGCGCGTGTGAACACACGGGCCGCCGCGTAGCCGATGCCGAAGATGAGGAATCCGCCGACCGCGTCGAGGAAGTAGTGGTTCGCCGTGATGACGATCACAGTGACCGTGAGCGCCGGGTAGATGCCGGCGAGCACCTTTGCCCAGGTGTGGCGCAGGCGCGGGACGAGCGCGCAGGCGCACCAGAGCGCCCAGCAGCAGTGCACGCTCGGCATCGCGGCGAACTGGTTCGAGATGTTCTTGAGCTCGCCCGAGTTGAAGGTCCACAGCGTCGGGTACTTGGCGAGCGTGTCGATGTACCCGTACGAGGCCGGAAGCAGCCGGGGAGGCATCAGCGGCCAGAAGCGGAAGCCGATCAGCGCAAGCGCGGTCGCGACTGCAAGCGTGTTGCGCCAACGAGGGTAGTCATCCGACCACTTGCGGAACAGGTAGATGCCGACACCGATGGTCACGATGAAGTGCAGGGAGCCGTAGAAGTAGTTCCCGGCGACGACGAGTGGCTCGATGTGTGACGCCCATCGGTTGATGGCCGCCTCGTGATAGATCCCCATCGCCTGCTGGATGCTGATGATCTGTTTCGCGTGGTGGAACGCGAGCGTCTTGTGCGCCGCGTCGGCATTCCGGATCCCCGAGTACACGCCGTAGAACACGAGGACCGCGATGATCTCCGCCCACCAGTAGATGGTGTAGCCGTCGCGCAGCATGCGCGCTCCCGGCAGATGCCGGAGCGTGCTGCGGATGCCGGAGGCAGTTGTGGTCTCGGTGCTCATGCAGCCGAGCCCGCTTTCGACTTCTGCCGGTTGCCTCCGACCGCGAACGAGGGTGCTCCGAGCAGGCTGACGAGGATCATCACGAGGTACCAGAGCAGGCCGATGCCGATTGCCTGCGCGTTCGGTACGCCGAGCGGATGCAGGAGCAGGACGAACATCCCTTCGCGGACGCCGATGCCGCCGACCGAGATCGGTGCCACTTGTGCCATCGCGACGATCGGCACAAAGGCGACCACTGCTCCGACGCCGATGCCGACGTGCAGCGCGAGGACCACGAACCCGACCGTGATGACGACCGAGACTTGATAGATGAACGCGGTCATGAGGACGCCCAGGGCAGCCCGGGGGTGGTGGCGCAACCGGTCCACGCCGATGTGGACCGCGCCGATGAATCGCATCCAGTTCTCGCGCTCGCGGAATCGGCCCGCCAGGCGCGGGTGCGCTGCCATGAGGAGGATGGCCGCCAACGCGACGAGCGCGCCGATCGAGATCAGCCACGCGACCCAGGCGGTGTCGGAGTCCATGAGCGACGGGTCGATTGCGAAGCCGATGAACGAGATGACAGGAAGCGCGAGGAAGCCTGTGAGGCGCTCGAGCGCGACAGCCGCGAACGCAGTCTCGGCCGAGCCGATGGTCTTCGTGGACCGGCTGACGCGCAGCACGTCGCCGCCGATCGTGGTGGGGAGCGCATTGCCGACGAACTGGCCGGCGAAGTAGTGGCTCGACAGGGTGCGGAGCGGCACCCGCTCGCCGAACGCGTCGAGCACGCGCTGCCAGCGCCATGCCGAGAGGACGATCCCTACGGTCGCGCTGAGCACCGCGGCCGCCAGGAACACGATGGTCGAGAGGTGGCTGTGCTTGGGGAGGGCGTCGTCGAAGTCGATGTTCTTGATCAGCAGCGCGAGGAGCACTGCGCTCACCACGATGCGCAGCCCGAAGGCGCCGCGGCGCTTGGCTCGTTGCGCGGGCGCCCCGCCCCCGGCCTCCGCGGCCTCCGGTTCGTCGGGGGGATCGGCCCCTCGGGAGGGCACCAACGCGTCGTCGTTCTGGTGCCGCGCCATCCCTCGTAGCCTACGGGGTCGGCCATCCCGGGACGGTCTCAGGATCGCCGGAGCGAGGTGCGCGTGCGAGTCGTCACGGACGATGGTGTGGGGCTCGAGGTGGAGGTTCGCGGCGCCGGCCCGGGGCTCGTGCTCGTCCACGGCTTCGGCGGTGCGAAGGAAGACTTCGCCGACCACGTCGACACGCTCGCGACCACGCACCGCGTGGTGACGTTCGACCTCCGCGGACACGGCTCGAGCGATCATCCGACGGAGGCGGCCGCGTACACCCTCGATCGGCTCGCGCTCGACCTGCTGTGCGTGGTCGATGCGCTCGAGCTCGAGACCTTTCGCCTGCTCGGTCACTCGATGGGCGGGATGGTTGCGCGTCGAGCCGTGCTGGCACATCCCGAGCACGTCGACGCGCTCATTCTGATGGACACATCCCCCGGCCGTGTCCCTGATCTCGACAGTGCGCTCATCGATCTGGCGGCCGAGCTCGCGCTCAACGAGGGCATGGACACGCTCCGGCAAGTTCTCGAGGAATTCTCACCCCTCGACACGCCCGCGTACCTGCGCCTGCTCGAGGAGCGGCCCGGTTACCGGGAGTTCCAGGACCGCAAGTGGGAGGCACTCTCACCGGTGATGTGGGCGACGCTCGCCCGGGAGATCGACCGTCAGCCCGACCAGACCCTCTTGCTGGGCACGATCGCCTGCCCGGCGCTGGTCATTGTCGGCGAGCTCGACGAGAACTTCGTCGGTCCGTCCGAAGCGATGGCTTCGGCGATTCCGGGCGCGCAGCTCGTCGTGATCCCGGGCGCCGGGCATTCGCCGCAGTTCGAGAACCCTCCGCCCTGGATCGCGGCACTGACCGCGTTCCTGGCGGACGTGGAGCGGAGAGCGGACCCTGCGGCGTGACCGCCGCGTCAGCCCGGGTTGCCGAATGGGGTGCAGATCTTCCAGTGCCCGTCTTCCTTGCGCACCTCGAAGTGCAGGTCGCGGTTCTCACCGGGAACGTCGACGCGAGTCGACGGCGTGGCCCTCGAGATGTCGTCGGGCGACACGTTCAGGTCCTCCGTTGAACCGAACGTGCTCTGAAAGCTTTGCCACTCCCGCGCGAGGGTCGCCTCGCTGACGGTGGCGCGCTGCGCGGCACACAGCCGGTCGTGCGCCGATGTGTAGTCTCCGTTCGCGATGTCCTGCAGGTAGTCGTTCGTCGCTTGGATGGGCGGGGCGATGCGCGTGATTGCCAGAACGACGATCACGACGATCGACGCCACGAAGACGGCGAGGACGGCGAGCAGAATGCCGAGCCACGCGAGCGAGCGCCTCTTGCGCGGTGGCGCGGCGGCCGGCGCCGGTGCTGCTTGGTACGGCGCAGGAGGCGGCGACGGCTCGGGCGGTCGTGGAGCGGCCCAGCCCGGCTGGTCCGGGGCGGGCCCCCCGCCGGGTGGTCCCTGCTGAGCACCGCCGGGCGTGTCGTCGGCCACGGCGCGAGGGTACCGGCGGTCAGGTCGGGGCTTGGGCCTTCTCGAGGAAGCGCGCCCGTTCCACGACGACCCGCGTGATCCGGCCCGCTGCGACGAGCCCTCCGTGGTACTTGACGGAGACGCGGAACACGAGCCTGCGACCCTCGATGGACTCGAGGATGGCGTCTGCGGTCACCTTGTCGCCGAGGGGAACCGGCGCGAGGTGATCGAGCTGTACCCGATAGCCGACGGTCGTGAACTCCTCCGGCACGTTGCCCTCGACTGCTACGACGGTCGCTCGCTCGGCGAGCAGCACGACTTGCGGTGTGGCGAGCACGGGCACGTCGCCGGTCCCGAGCGCGTGTGCCATGTCCGCGTCGGTGATCACATGATCGATCGAGGCGAGCAGTCCGGGAACGAGTGGCACCGGCGTACGATACGCAGCTCGGCGCTCGTCGAGCACTTCGAGCCACGAAGTCTTCCGGGAGGGCAGCTGTGATCGACGAATCCGTTCTCGACCAGACGCTCAGGCGCGCCCTGGCGCAAGGCGGCGACTTCGCGGAGGTGTTCGCCGAGGATCGGCGCGGCTCGTCCGTGACCTTCGACGAGGGCAAGATCGAGGAGCTCCGATCCGGTCGCGAGCGCGGCGCAGGAGTGCGCGTCGTGCGAGGGGAGACGACCGGGTACGCACACACCACCGACCTGTCGGCCGCCGGACTCGGTGAGGCTGCGGAGGCCGCGGCCGGAGCGGCTCGGGCGGAGGGCGGCGGAACCCGGGTGGTGCCACTGGAGCGCAGGCCTCGAAATGCCCCGCACGATGTCGAGGTCCTTCCCGAGAACGTCGGGAAGCAGCGCAAGGCCGAGATGGTGTCGCGCGCAGATGACGCGGCGCGCTCGGTGTCCGGCTCCGTCCAACAGGTGACCGTCAGCTACGCCGACGGGCGCCGCCGCATCCTCGTCGCGAACTCCGACGGGCTCCTCGCGGAGGACGACCAGGTGCGCACGCGCATGTTCGTCAACTGTGTGGCCGGAGCCGACACCGGCTTGCAGACCGGGATGGAAGCTCCGGGGTTCACTGTCGGGTTCGAGTACTTCGACGTGCACCCGCCCGAGGAGATCGCCGAGATCGCGGCGAAGCGCGCCGTGTCGAAGCTCGATGCGCGTCCCGCGCCCAGTGGAAGGCTCCCGGTCGTCCTGCGCCGCGGTGCCGGAGGTGTGCTGTTCCACGAGGCGTGCGGTCACGGTCTCGAAGCCGATCTCGTCGGCCGCGACGCCTCGGTGTTCCGGGGACGGGTGGGTGAGCGCGTGGCCGCCCCGGGCGTCACGCTCGTCGACGACGGCGCGCTGGCGCGCGAATGGGGAGCATGCGCGATCGACGACGAGGGCGCGCCCGCGCAGCGCAACGTCCTCATCGACGACGGCGTGCTCACGGATTACATGTGGGACCTCGTGCGAGCACGCAAGGACGGGCGCGCCAGCAGCGGGAACGGGCGACGCGAGACGTACCAGCACCTTCCGATGGTCCGGATGACGAACACGTACCTCGAACGCGGGCAGGAGGACCCGGACGAGATCATTCGCCAGACGCCATACGGCTTGTACTGCGTGGCGCTCGGGGGCGGGCAGGTCAACACGGCTACCGGCGACTTCGTCTTCGGCATCACCGAGGCGTACATGATCGAGAACGGCCGGATCACGCAGCCCGTCCGCGCGGCGCAGCTCATCGGCAACGGTCCCGAGACGCTGCGCGCGATCGACGCGGTCGGATCGGACTTCGACACCTGGGCCGGCACCTGCGGCAAGGACGGTCAGGGAGTGCCCGTGTCGTCGGGCCAGCCGACGCTCCGGGTCGCCGAGCTGACGGTCGGTGGGACGTCGACATGAACGAGCTGGAGACCGCCACGCGAATCGCCGCGCAGGCGCGTAACGGCGAGCAGATCGAGGCGTTCGTGACCAGGTCACGTGACACCGAGATCCGTGTGTTCGGAGGTGAGGTCGAATCGCTCTCGGTTGCCGAGGTGGCGGGGGTCGGGGTGCGCGTCATCGCCGGCCACCGTCAGGGCTTCGCGTTCGCAGGCTCCATCGATGCCGATGTCGTGGACGAGACGCTGGCAGAAGCGCGCGACAACGCTTCGTTCGGCGCGGCGGACGACGCGTTCGGGCTCGCCGGTCCGGATGACGCGGCCTCGGCCGCGCCGGCCGAGCTCGATCTGTGGCGCGAGGACCTCGCTCGTGTGCCCGCCGATCGCAAGGTCGCGCTCGTGCTCGAGCTCGAATCGGCGACCAAGAGCGCAGACGCACGCATTCGCGGGGTCGAGTCAGCGGACTACGGAGACAGCGCGATCGAGGTCGCGGTCGCGAGCTCGACAGGAGTGCAGGCCTCGTGGCGGCGCACGATGTGCTCGATCTACAGCTCGGCGTTGGCGGGTGCGGCCGACGAGACGCAGACCGGATACGGGTTCTCGGTGGGGCGAACGATCGGCGATCTCGATGTCGAGCAGGCCGCGCGCGATGCGGCGGAGCGCGCGACGCGGCTGCTGGGAGCGCGACAACCGGCGTCGGCACGGTTGCCGGTGGTGCTCGACCCGATGGTGACCCGTTCGGTGCTGAGCTTGGTGGGTGCCGCGCTGAGCGGCGAGGCGCTGCTCAAGGGCCGCTCGATGTTCGTCGATCGCGCCGGAGAACAGGTCGCCGCGGACGCGGTCACGATCGTCGACGACCCGACGATCGCCGAGTCGCTCGGTGCATCCCCGCGCGACTCGGAGGGCGTCCCGACCCGCCGGACCGAGCTCGTGTCGAGCGGCACGCTCGTCGGATTCCTGCACAACGTGTACACCGCGCGCCGCAGTGGCGTGCGGACGACGGGTTCCGCCGTGCGCGGCTTCAAGGCCACGCCCGGCGTCGGCGCGCGGGCGCTCCATCTCGTGCCCGGCAGTGCGACGCCCGACGAGTTGGTGGACCGCTGCCCGGAAGCCCTCTACGTCCAGTCGGTGAGCGGTCTGCACTCCGGCACGAACATCGTGAGTGGGGACTTCTCGGTGGGCGCCGAGGGGCTCATGATCCGTGACGGCGCCTTCGCCGAGCCGGTCCGGGAGATCACGATTGCCTCGACGCTCCAGCGCATGCTCCTGGACGTCGCCGCGGTCGGCAACGACCTCACGTGGCTGCCCGGCGGAGCCGCGGGTGCCACCGTGCTGATCGGCGACATGACGATGAGCGGCAGCTGAACCCGGCTGCCGGCCGGACTGCTACTTCGTCCCGTTGCGCGTCTCGGCAAGGACCGCGTCGAGCTCGTCCATCGCGACGAACGGGTCGTCGCCGAAGTGCACGGCCTGCATTCCGAGCGCGCGTGCGGCCGCGATGTTGTCGGCGTTGTCGTCGACGAAGACCGAAGCCCCGGGCGCGATCCCGAGCCTGTCGCACGTGAGCTCGTAGACGCGCGGGTCCGGCTTGCGCATGCCCACCTCGCTCGAGTCGATCACAACGTGGAACAGCTCGTCGATGGGGATCGTCTCGCGCCAGTGGTCCCCCCACTCCTTGACGTTGTTGGTGAGCAGCCCCACCTTCATGCCCTCGCTCCTCAGCGCGCGGGCGCGATGGACCACGTTCCAATGGACGCCGACCGGCATGTCTGCGAGGAATTGGAGGTACGCGCCCATATCGAGCTCGGTGCCGATCACGTCGGGTGCGCGGCGCCGCACGCCCTCGTACCACTCGGCGAGGCCGATCTGGCCCGTCTCGAGCTTGTACCAGTCGTGGTCCTCGGCGACCGTCGCTCCGCCGCCGACGAGCCCGGCGCCGCGGCTGTCGATGCCCACGTACGTGCTGTCGCCGAAGAGCAGCTCGAGCAGCGAGCCGGGCGGGTAGCCCATTCGGGTCTCCAACGCGCCGATCCCGCGGAACAGCGGGCTCGAGAACACGCCGCCGTAGTCGAAGATCACCGCCTCGATCACGGCTCGGAGGGTACTCGCGCCGATTCGGGCGGCCCGATCGA
>DATBHZ010000143.1:0-17543 GCA_036557185.1 Acidimicrobiia bacterium
TCCTCGACCAGCTGATCCGTGTACTCGTGATCCTCCGCGAACCAACGCGACTTCCAGTCCGTGGTCACGCCGAGACGAAAGCCGTAGGGGTTGACCTTCTGACCCATTACTCGGACTCCTCGTCGTCGCTGTCGTCCACCTCTTCGTCGGAGGCCTCGGCGTCGTCCGTCGCTTCCGCCTCGGTCTCCTCCGTGCCCTCGAGGGTCTCCTCGGCCTCGGCCTCGTCGACCGCCTCGGTGACGTCCTCCGCGACCTCGTCCTGCTCGTCGCCGTGGTCGTGGGCCTCCTCCGTGGCGGTCGACGCCGCGACACGGCGGCGACGTGTGAGACGGCGACGGCGCTCGGCCGCGGCGCCGGTACCCGACGCGGCCTCGCGGGCGGCGCGATCGCGGAGACGCTCGTCGGAATAGCGCTCGACGACGATCGTCACGTGGCTGCTGCGCTTGCGGATGCGCGTGCCGCGACCACGCGCACGCGGCCGGTAGCGCTTGCCGATCGGCGCCTCGTCGGCCCACGCCGACGATACGTACAGCTCGTCGGGCGGAAGATGGTCGTTCTGCTCCGCGTTCGCCACGGCGGAGTCGAGCAGCTTGCCGACCTCGAAGGCGGCTCCGCGTTCGCAGAACCTCAACACCTCGCGCGCCTCGACGACGTCGAGGCCGCGAATGAGCCCGAGCACCTGCCGCACCTTGGTGGGTGCGATGCCGCTGTGGCGAAGCGTCGCGCGGGTGGGCATCAGCGGCGCCCCTGTCGTTCCTGGCCGGCGTGGTACCGGAAGGTGCGCGTCGGCGCGAACTCGCCGAGCTTGTGGCCCACCATCGCCTCGGTGACGTAGACGGGCACGTGCTTGCGGCCGTCGTGGACGGCGAGCGTGTGCCCGACCATGTCGGGCGTGAGCGTCGAGCGTCGGGACCAGGTCTTGATGACCTTGCGGTCCCCGGACTCGTTCATCTGCTCCACCTTCACGCGAAGGTGCTCGTCGACGAACGGTCCCTTCTTCAAGCTACGCGGCATGACGATTACCTCCGGCTCCCGCGCCCGCGACGGCGGCGGATGACCAACGGGTCCGACTGCTTGCCCTTCTTGCGTGTCCGGCCTTCGGGCTTGCCCCACGGCGAGACGGGGTGACGGCCGCCCGAGCTCTTGCCCTCGCCACCACCGAGCGGGTGGTCGACGGGGTTCATCGCGACGCCGCGCACGTGCGGGCGCTTGCCCTTCCAACGGTTGCGTCCGGCCTTGCCGACCGACACGAGCGAGGCCTCGGAGTTGCCGACGGCGCCGACCGTCGCTCGACAGTCGATCGAGACGCGGCGCATCTCGGTCGAGGGAAGACGCAAGGTCGCGAACTGCCCCTCCTTGGCGACGAGTTGGATCGCTGCCCCTGCACCTCGACCCATCTTCCCGCCGGCGCCCGGCTTGAGCTCGACATTGTGCACGACCGTCCCGACCGGGATGTAGCGCAGCGCCATGGCGTTGCCCGCGCGGATCTCGGCGCCGTGCCCGCTCTGGAGCATGTCGCCGACGTTGACGCCCGCCGGAGCGAGGATGTAGCGCTTCTCACCGTCGCGGTAGTGCAGCAGCGCGATGCGCGCGTTGCGGTTTGGGTCGTACTCGATCGCTGCGACCTTGGCGGGCACGCCGTCCTTGTTGCGGCGGAAGTCGATGACCCGGTACTGACGCTTGTGACCGCCGCCGCGGTGACGCGACGTGGTGCGGCCGTGCGCGTTGCGTCCGCCCGTGCGCGGCTTCGGCTTCAGCAGTGACTTCTCCGGCGTGTCCTTCGTGATCTCCGAGAAGTCGGAGGAGGACTGGAATCGGCGGCCGGGCGAAGTCGGCTTGCGCTTGCGGACAGGCATCGTCAGCTCCCGAAGATCTCGATCTTGTCGCCGGCGGCCAGCGAGACGACGGCCCGCTTCTGGCTCGAGCGCTTCGCCCAGGAGCCCGTGCGCCGGTTGCGGATCCGCTTGCCGTGGCGGTTGAGCGTGTTCACGTTGATGACGGTGACCCCGAAGATCTCCTCGACGGCGTGCTTGATCTGGATCTTGTTGGCGCCGGGCGCGACCTCGAACGTGTAGACGTTGTTGTCGTAGGCCGCGTAGGACTTCTCCGAGACGACCGGGCGCAGGATCACGTCGCGAGGGTCGGTGCTCATTCGGCAGCCTCCTCCTCGGTCTTGGCAACCTTGGTCGCGGCCGCAGGCTTTGTCGTGCCAGCAGCCTTTGTCGTGCCAGCAGCCTTCGCCGCGGCACCAGCCTTGGTCGTGCGGCTCGCGCGCTTCGGGCTGCTCTTGGCGCTCTCGCCATCGTCGCCGGCCTCGGCGCCGTCGTCCGTGTGCAGCCGCGCGATCGTGACCTCCAGCGTCCCCTTGGTGAACACCAGCCAGTCGTTCACGAGCACGTCGTATGCGTTCAGCTCGTCGGGAAGGATGAGCTGGACACGTTCACCGAGATTGCGGAAGGACTTCCACGCGATGTCCTCGGTGCGATCGAGGACGATCAGCACCCGCGGTGCCCGCTCGCCCTCGGGACGCAGCTGCAGCGCCTCGAGGCTCGCGATCGCATCTTTGGTGCGTGGCGCCTCGAAGTCCCAGCTGTCGATGACCATGATCTTCTCGTCGGCCGCACGATCTGACAGCGCTCCCAGTAGCGCGAGGCGCACCATCTTCTTGGGGGTGCGCTGCTTGTAGCTGCGCGGCTTGGGGCCGTGGGCGATGCCGCCACCGCGCCAGTGCGGCGCGCGGATGGAGCCCTGGCGCGCGCGGCCCGTCCCCTTCTGCCGCCACGGCTTCGCACCGCCACCGGCGACCTCTGCCCGCGTCTTGGTGCTGTGCGTGCCCGAGCGGGCAGCGGCGAGCTGCGCTGTGACCACCTGGTGCATCACCGCCGTGTTCGGCTCCACACCGAAGACCTCTGCCGGGAGCTGCACGGTCCCTGCGGCCTTGCCGTCGGGCTTCTTCGCCTTCACGGAAGTCATCTTTCCCGCTCCTGGCGGCTGCGCCGTCGGGCCGCTCGGGCCACGCTCGCTGCCGGCCGGGATACCCGGCCGCGTCGAGGCTCGCTCATGCCTTGGCTCCGAGTGACTTGACGGCGTTGCGGATGAAGATCAGTGAGCCGCGAGGACCGGGCACCGAACCGCGCACGAGGATCAGGTTGCGCTCGGCGTCGCCTTCGACGATCTCGAGGTTGAGCGTCGTGGTCTTGGCCGCGCCTGTCTGACCCGCCATGCGCATCCCCTTGAAGACACGCGCCGGTGTTGCGCAGGCGCCGATCGAGCCGGGAGCCCGGTGCTTCTTGTGGTTCCCGTGCGAGGCACCCTGACCCTTGAAGTTGTGCCGCTTCATCGCGCCGGTGAAGCCCTTGCCCTTCGAGATCCCGGTCACGTCGACGCGGTCGCCCGCCTCGAACACGTCGGCCTTCACGACCTGGCCGACCTCGAAGTTGGAGAGGTCCTCGACGCGCAGCTCGACGAGGTTCTTCGTCGCGGGGGCGTCGACCTTCTTGAGATGGCCGAGCTCGGGCTTCGTCAGACGGCGGTCCTTCGTCTCGCCGAACGCGAGCTGCACCGCGGAGTACCCGTCGCGCTCGGGCGTCTTGAGCTGCACGACGCGGCAGGGTCCCGCCTCGATGACGGTGACGGGCACCACTCGGTTCTGCGCATCCCAGACCTGGGTCATGCCGACCTTTCGTCCCAGGATTCCCTTGGAAGCCATCGTTCTCTCTGTCGTCGGCGCGTGGTGGCGCGGCGGCTGCTGCGAAACTCGGGTGTCTTCGGTGTGAGGGGTGGGGGCCCTCACGCGAACGCTCCACCGGAACCCGGTCCCGGCGGAGCGCATCTCGGTTGTGCCGTGCGGTTCCCCGACGAGTGGCGCCGTAGGCCTGCACGGACGTCGATTTGATGCTCGGAGGGATGCCCCCGAGAGCCCAAGAACTCTAGACGAATGGGCCTTCTGTCGTCCAGGCGAGGAGGTTGTTATCGGATCCGATAACATCGTGCCATGAGCACAGCACCGATGCTCATCCGTGAGGGTCGACACCGCGCAGGGATCACACAGGCCGAGCTCGCTCGCCGTGCACAGCTCCCGCGCTCTGCGATCAACGCCTACGAGCGCGGCACGCGTGACCCGGGCTCGCGGACGCTCGATCGCATCCTGCGCGCCATGGGGTGCCAGCTGACGCTCGCGCCAACGGTCCGCGTCCTCGATGACGAGCGTGCCTCTCGAATCCTCGGTGACGTGCTCGAGCTCGCCGAAGCACTCCCCCGACGCCGTCGAGGGCAGCTCCGGTATCCGCGGTTACCCGCAGCATGACGCTCACCGAGAAGCTCCACGCGCTCCACCGGTCGCTCGGCTCCGTGCCGCACGCGTTCGGCGGCGCGATCGCACTCGCGTATTACACGGAGGAGCCGCGTGCGACGCGCGATCTCGACGTCAACGTCTTCGTCGACGCCTCGGAGGCGCGGAGGGTGCTCGAGCTACTGCCGCCCGGCGTGCATTGGAACAAGCGCGATGTCGCTGCGATCGAGCGCGGCGGCCAGGTTCGCCTGTGGTGGGACGACGTCCCGGTCGACCTCTTCTTCTCGAACGTCCCCTTCCACGAGGTCACGCGGCACCACGTACGAACGGTCGAGTTCGACGGAGAGGCGATCCCGATCCTCGGCGGAGAAGAGCTCGCGGTCTACAAGGCGGCATTCTCACGACCCAAGGACTGGGTCGACATCAAGCAGATGCTCGACGCACAGACCATCGATCCCGTGCGCGTCTCGGCGACCCTGACCCGGCTGCTCGGACCGGCTCATGCCTCGACCACGAGGTTCCTCGAGCTCGCGGCAGCGGAGCCGGAGACCGCGTCGGAGATGGACCCCGGCGCGCTCACCTTCCGCGACGTCATCGGAGAGGCACACCGCGACCGTCGGCCCCAACGGTGAGGCCGACGATCGCGTCACGTCGGGGTGCTCTGAGCCCACCATGTTGTCTGTACAGCCCCGAGGGCACCGCACTACCGTTGCCTCCCCGTCGCACGGTAGGGAGGGGGCGAACCGTGATCGTGAGCGACAAGTACCGGTTCGTGCTGGTGCAGGTCCCCCAGACCGGTTCCACCTCGCTCGGGCGCCATCTCGTCGACGTCGCGGAGGGCCGGAACGTTCTCCTGAAGCACTCGACGCTCGACGAGGCCCACTGGCTCCTCGGCGACCAGATCCGCGGCTACAGGGTCGTCGCGTCCGTCCGCAATCCGGTCGATCAGCTCGTGTCGTCGTTCTACAAGCTGCGCGAGGACAGACACCACCTGAAGGACCGCGGGTTCCCAGGGGTCAACCAGTCCGCGCGCGAACGCCTCGAGTGGGCGAGCGCTCCGGAACGGACGCTGGATGAGTACGTGCTCACCTTCATTCGACGAGTACACGCGCCGGTTTGGGTCCGTTGCATGCGCAGGGCGGACATCATGCTCGGCTTCGAATCATTGCAGGAAGATACCGACCGAATGTTCGAGGAGTTGAGCATCCCGAGGTGCGGAGACATGCCGTTCGTCAATCCGACACGCCGCACGGGTGAGAGCACCTTCGGACCGGCTGCCGCATCGCATCTCGCAGACCTGTACGGGCCGTTCATGAGCGAATGGGGATACGCCAGGCCTTCCGGCGCGTCCGAGCCGAGCGCGCCAGGGCGCGCTTACCGCAAGGTCCAGTACGAGGTGGCGATCCGCGCGAAGGTCCTCAGGCGCCGTCGGAAGCTCCCCCGCCTGCGGGAAGCAGTCGCCGAGTTCGACGCCAAACGAGCCGCCGCGAAGCCCTGAGGGCAACGGGCCGTTACAGGCCCTGGATCTTGATCTCGATGTCGACGCCGGCCGGCAGGTCGAGGCGCTGGAGCGATTCGACCGTCTTGCCGGCGGGCTCCACGATGTCGAGCAGACGCTTGTGGATCCGCATCTCGAAGTGCTCACGCGAGTCCTTGTCGACGTGCGGCCCGCGCACGACACAGGTGCGGTGGATCTCCGTCGGCAACGGCACCGGCCCGCGGACGCGAGCGCCCGTGCGCACCACGGTCTCGACGATCTTCTTCGTGGACTGGTCGATGATTTCGTGGTCGTAGGCCTTGAGCCTGATCCGGATCTTCTGTCCCTTTGCTTCCGCCATGATCAGGCTCAACCGTCCCCGCGCTACTTGTTGATCTTCGTGACGCGGCCGGCCCCGACGGTGCGACCACCCTCACGGATGGCGAAGCGCAGGCCCTCTTCCATGGCGATCGGCTTCTGGAGCTGAACGGTCATCTCGGTGTTGTCACCCGGCATCACCATCTCGGTGCCCTCCGGCAATGCGATCGTGCCGGTCACGTCGGTGGTGCGGAAGTAGAACTGCGGGTGGTAGTTGGCGAAGAACGGCGTGTGCCGGCCGCCCTCTTCCTTGGTGAGGACGTACACCTGGGCCTCGAAGTCCGTGTGCGGCGTGATGCTGCCCGGCTTGGCGAGCACCTGGCCACGCTCGACCTCTTCCTTCTTGGTCCCCCGGAGCAGGGCGCCGATGTTGTCGCCCGCGCGGCCTTCGTCGAGCAGCTTGCGGAACATCTCGACTCCGGTGCAGGTCGTCTTCTGCGTCTCGCGCAGACCGACGATCTCGACCTCGTCGCCGGTGTGCACCACACCCTGCTCGACCTTGCCGGTGACGACGGTGCCACGACCGGTGATCGTGAAGACATCCTCGATCGGCATGAGGAACGGCTTCTCGAGATCGCGTACCGGCTCGGGAACGTAGGTGTCGACCGCGTTCATCAGCTCGAGCACCGCGGAGGCGGCCTCCTCGTCGCCCTCGAGCGCCTTCAGGGCCGACACCCGGATGATCGGGATGTCGTCGCCCTCGAACTCGTACTCGTTCAGGAGCTCACGGACCTCGAGCTCGACCAGCTCGAGCAGCTCTTCGTCCTCGACCTGGTCGACCTTGTTCAGTGCGACGACGATCGACGGCACACCGACCTGACGGGCGAGCAGCACGTGCTCACGGGTCTGCGGCATCGGACCGTCGGTCGCTGCCACCACGAGGATCGCCCCGTCGACCTGCGCCGCGCCGGTGATCATGTTCTTGATGTAGTCGGCGTGGCCGGGCATGTCGACGTGCGCGTAGTGACGGTTCTCCGTCTCGTACTCGACGTGGGCGATGTTGATCGTGATGCCGCGCTCGCGCTCTTCCGGAGCCTTGTCGATCTGATCGAAGGCAGTGGCCGTCACGTTCGGGTTGCTCGCCGCGAGCACACGGGTGATCGCCGCGGTCAGCGTCGTCTTCCCGTGGTCGATGTGGCCCATCGTCCCGATGTTGAGGTGCGGCTTGTTCCGCTCGAACTTTTCCTTCGCCATTTAATTGCTCCGTCTCTACTGCTTCGCTCGCTGCTCGGCGGGATACCCGCCTCGCGGCCACTCGCTACGCGATGTCGCTGCGCCGGCCTTCGGCCGTGCTCGCGACGCTCGCCTCTTGCTCTCCTACGCGCGGCTACTCGCCGCGAATTCTCTTGATGATCTCCTGCGCGATCGACTCCGGAACTTGGTGGTACGAGTCGAACTGCATGGTGTACGTCGCGCGCCCTTGTGTGCGCGAGCGGAGGTCGCCAACATAGCCGAACATCTCGGCCAGGGGCACTTTCGCGTTGACAACATGGGAGGTCCCCCGCTGCTCCATGCCCTCCACCTGGCCACGCCGGGCGTTCAGGTCCCCGATCACGTCACCCATGTAGTCCTCAGGGGTGACGACCTCCACCCGCATCACCGGCTCCAGGAGGACGGGCTTGGCGAGGTTCACGGCCTTCTTGACCGCCATCGAACCGGCGATCTTGAAGGCCATCTCGCTGGAGTCCACGTCGTGGTACGAGCCGAAGGTCAGGGTGACACGCACGTCGACCAACGGGTAGCCGGCCATCACGCCGCCCTCGAGCGCCTCCTGGATCCCTGCGTCCACCGCCGGGATGTACTCACGGGGGATCACGCCGCCCGAGATCTTGTCGACGAACTCGTACCCGCCTCCGGGACCCGTGGGCTCGAGGCTGATCACGACGTGGCCGTACTGGCCGCGGCCGCCGGTCTGGCGGACGTAGCGCTCCTCGACCTTGTCGACGGGCTGGGTGATCGTCTCGCGGTAGGCGACCTGCGGCTTGCCGACGTTCGCCTCGACGCTGAACTCGCGCATCATGCGGTCGACGAGCACCTCGAGGTGGAGCTCGCCCATGCCGCCGATGATCGTCTGACCGGTCTCGTCGTCGGTCCGGACCTGGAAGGTCGGGTCCTCCTCCGACAGCGCACCGAGCGCCTTGCCGAGCTTGTCCTGGTCGGCCTTCGTCTTCGGCTCGATCGCGACGGAGATGACCGGCTCGGGGAACTCCATGCGCTCGAGCACGATGGGATGACTGGGGTCGCAGAGCGTGTCGCCGGTCGTGGTCTGCTTCAGCCCGACGGCCGCGACGATGTCACCGGCGAAGACGGCGTCCTTGTCCTCGCGGTGGTTCGCATGCATCTGGAGGATGCGGCCGATGCGCTCCTTCCGATCCTTCGTCGCGTTGAGCACCGACGCGCCGGACTCGAGCTTCCCTGAGTACACCCGGAAGTAGGTGAGCTTGCCGACATACGGGTCGCTCATGATCTTGAAGGCGAGCGCGGCGAAGGGATCGGAGTCGTCGGCCTTGCGCTCGAGCGCCTGCTCGCCCTTCGGGTCGGTGCCGGTCACCGGCGGCACCTCGAGCGGGCTGGGCAGGTAGTCGACCACGGCATCGAGCAGCGGCTGCACGCCCTTGTTCTTGAACGCGGTCCCGCACAGGATCGGTACCGTCCCGGCCTCGATGGTGGCGTGACGGAGCCCCTTGCGGAGGTCGTCGGCGGTGATCTCCTCCTCGGCGACGTACTTCTCGAGGATCGTCTCGTCGTGCTGGGAGACGACGTCGATCAGCTCGTGCCGGTACGCCTCGGCGTCGTCGGCCAGCTCTGCCGGGATGTCGACGGTCTCGAACTCCTCCCCCATGCCGTCGTGCCAGACGAGCGCCCTCATCTGGAGAAGATCGACGACACCGCGGAACTCGCTCTCCGCGCCAATCGGAAGCTGGACGAGCGCGACCTCGGCGTCGAGACGATCCTTGATCATCGCGACGCAGCGGTCGAAGTCCGCGCCGACGCGGTCCATCTTGTTGATGAAGCACATGCGCGGCACGTCGTACTTGTTGGCCTGCCGCCAGACCGTCTCGGTCTGCGGCTCGACCCCGGCGACCGCGTCGAACACCGCAACAGCTCCGTCGAGCACGCGCAGCGATCGCTCGACCTCGACCGTGAAGTCCACGTGGCCGGGTGTGTCGATGATGTTGATCCAGCAGTCGCGCCACTTGCAGGTGGTTGCCGCGCTCGTGATCGTGATGCCGCGCTCCTGCTCCTGGACCATCCAGTCCATGACCGCGGCGCCCTCGTGCACCTCACCGATCTTGTAGGTCCGGCCCGTGTAGTAGAGGATGCGCTCCGTCGTCGTGGTCTTGCCCGCGTCGATGTGGGCCATGATCCCGATGTTGCGCGTCCGCGCCAACGGAAACTCCCGAATAACCGGCCCTTCCTTCGCCATCTCTCTACTTCTCTCTACTGCTTCTTCTGTTCCAAGCCGATGAGCCGGCCCGCTCTTGAACGATCTCGATGCGGTCGAGGTTCCGCTGTGGGTGGAGGGCTGACCGCACGTCTGTCCACCAAGCGAGTTGGCCCGCCGAAGGCGGGCCCATGTCCGAGCGACTGGGCAGATGTGCGGTCAGCAAGGCCGGGACGTGCGGGGCCGAACCGGGCTTCGCCTCCTACCAGCGGTAGTGGGCGAACGCCTTGTTCGATTCTGCCATCTTCTGCAGGTCATCCTTGCGTTTGATCGCAGCCCCGAGCCCGTTGCTGGCATCGAGGAGCTCGGCGGCAAGGCGCTCAGCCATCGTCTTCTCACGCCGCTGACGGGAGTACCCGACCAGCCAACGGATCGCCAACGTGGTCGCCCGGCGCGGCCGCACCTCGACCGGCACCTGATACGTCGCACCACCCACGCGGCGGCTCTTCACCTCGAGCACGGGCCGCACGTTCTCCACCGCGCGCTTGAGCGTGGGGATCGGGTCGCTCCCCGTCTTGCGCTCCACGTCGCTCAGCGCGTCGTAGACGATGCGCTCGGCGGTCGAGCGCTTGCCGCGCTGGAGCACCTTGTTCACGAGCTGGGTCACGACCACCGATCGGTGGACGGGATCGGGGATGAGCTCCCGACGGTCTGCAGGTCCCTTACGTGGCATCGGTCAGTCCTTCTTCGCGCCGTACCGGCTGCGAGCCTGCTGGCGACCGTTCACACCGCTCGCGTCGAGAGCGCCTCGCACGATCTTGTAGCGAACGCCGGGAAGGTCGCGGACCCTGCCTCCTCGCACGAGGACGATCGAGTGCTCCTGGAGGTTGTGGCCGATCCCCGGAATGTACGCAGTGACCTCGACACCGGTGGTGAGACGGACACGCGCCACCTTGCGCAGCGCCGAGTTCGGCTTCTTCGGCGTGGTCGTGAAGACGCGCGTGCACACCCCGCGCCGCTGGGGCGATCCCTTGAGGGCGGGCGTCTTCGACTTGTCGGTCTTGCTCTCTCGTCCCTTGCGGACGAGTTGGGCGATCGTGGGCACAGTGCTCCTACATCGGGCTTGCAAAAGATCGATGGGACGGGGTACCTCGAGGACGCGGGAACCCCGGCCTCCCAGGCGCAGAACCTGCCAATGCTAGGGCAATTCGCTGCCTTCGAGCAAGGTGGGCGGACGGCCGCCCTCCTCCTGCGCCGCGTTACGAATCGGCCGGTTGCGCTGTAGACGACCGCCGGCGCGCAGCGAGCGCGTTCCACCAGCCGTCGAGCGCGACGGCCGCGAGCACGACGATCGAGACCTCTGCCGGTGTTCGGAACCGCGTGCTGGTGTAGAGCGAGATCACGGTCAGCAGCACGATGACGGGTGGCACGAGCAGCGGGAAGAGCGGCACCGAGCGTCGTCGCCGCAGGACCACGGCACCCGCGATCGAAAGCAGGCCGAGCACGTAGAACGTGTACATGCCCCAGTGCGCGGGCACCGACCCTCGCCCTTCGATGAAGCTGTCGATGGTGATCTGTCGTGCGGGCTTGTAGACGCCGAACACGGCACCGATACGCGCGGCGATGACTGCGGGCACTCGACCGCGGTGCTTCGAGATGTAGTCGATGGCGGCATGGCGATAGACCGCGTCCTGCTGTGACTCGTCGTAGTTGGCCGGGATCGACTTCTTCTCGATCGGCACCGCACAGCGGAAGTCGTAGTAGCTCAGGAAGTCGCCGTAGTAGATGGACTTGCAGTTGGCGGTGGCGAGGGTGGGCCCGAACTGCGTGCTCAGCGTCTCGGGCTCCTTGAAGCGCGTCAGGTTGAAGCCGACCCACGGGCCCACCACGATCAGGCCCGCGAGCACGCCGGCACCGAGCGCCAACAGGCGCGGTCGCCACGCGTCACCGCCGCCCAGCAGCGCCAGGGGCAGCACCAACAGCGGTATGAAGAGGATCAGCTCCGAGCGGCTCAGCGCTGCCGCCCCACTCGCGGCACCCACTGCTGCAAGACGCAACCAGCTCGGCTGCTGCCAATACCAGTACGCGAGCAGGAGCACGAGCGCAACCACGAACATGGCCATCGTCTCGGCCAGCAGCCCGCCGTCCGGGATCCACAGGTTCGGGTACGCGGCGGCGAGGACGGCCGCGATGATCCCTGCACGCGCACCCGCAACGGACCGGCCGAGCAGACCGACGAGCACCACCGTCCCCGTGCCCAGCACGCACGACCACAACAGGTGCCAGAGCGTGCTGCGCATACCCAGCACCGAGAACGCCGAGAGATAGACCATGTAGAGCGGTGGATGGTCCGCCGCCTGTAGGTGCCGCGGCAGGAAGAACGGGTTGATGAAGCCTTCGCCGTCGGCGAGCAGGTTCGCGCCGGCATGGTAGAAGTACGCGTCGCCGCCGAACTTGATGTGCTGGCGTGAGAGCAGGACGAACGCGACGCGGATCGCGAGCCCGACGAGCGCGACGCCGGCGAGCGCCCACGTGAACCAGCGCTGCGAGCGCTCCGCGTCCGAGTCCGGCGCGCCGTCAACCGGGATCGACGCGCCGCTCGCCTCCCCGAGCTTCGTCACCGGGATCCGCCCGGTTCGATGCCGTGTGGTGCGCTACTCGCCGCCGGAGGCGGACTCGGGCGAGCCGGGCGCCGGATGCTCGTCCTCTTCCGCGGTCTTGTCCTCGGCTTGCGGCGCCTCGAACGGCGGGGCCGGAACCGACTCGGGAAGCAGGAAGTCCGGCCGCTCGGTCTCCGTCTCCGCAGCCTGGTCTCCGGTGCTCGCTGCTTCGGTCCCACTGGGTTGAGGCTCGATCTCCGCCGGCGCGTCGAACGACGTCTCGGCCGACGGACCGGCCTCGGGAGCAACCTGGAGGAACGAGGCATCCACCTGTTCCGTGGAGCGGCTCTCGAGCGAGGACTGCAACCACCCTGCGAGATCTCCCTCGGTGTCGGACGTGTAGAACGGCAACGGCGTGTGGTCCGGTGCGTCGGTGCCGACGTCGCGATACCGCGGCATGCCGGTTCCGGCGGGGATCAGCTTGCCGATGATCACGTTCTCCTTCAGCCCTTCGAGGCTGTCGTTCTTGCCCTCGATCGCTGCTTCGGTGAGCACGCGTGTGGTCTCCTGGAACGACGCGGCCGACAGCCACGACTCGGTCGCGAGGGACGCCTTGGTGATTCCCATCAACTCCGGACGCCCTTCTGCCGGGCGCTTGTCCTCGGCGACGAGCCGCTTGTTCACGTTCGCGAACTCGCGGGCATCGGCCTTCTGACCCGGAAGGAACGGGGAGTCGCCCGGCTCCGAGACGGCGACCCGCCGCAGCATCTGGCGCACGATCACCTCGACGTGCTTGTCGTGGATCGACACACCCTGCTCGCGGTACACCTTCTGCACCTGGTCGACCAGGTACTGCTGCGTCGCCCGGATGCCGTCGATGTCGAGGATCTTCTTCGGGTCACGCGGCGTCTTCACGTCACCGCTCAACTGCGATCCGGCGACGATCTCGACGCCGTTCTCGATACCCGCGGCGAGGTGCACACGCATGGAGACGGCGTGCACCTCCTCGGTCCCGTCGTCAGCGACGATCGTGAGCGTCCGCTCACCCTTCTCGTTCTCACCGATCCGCAGCACGCCCGAGCTCTCGGCGAGGAGCGCTGCGCCCTTCGGGGTCCGCGCCTCGAACAGCTCGACGACGCGCGGAAGCCCGTGCGTGATGTCCTCACCGGCGACACCGCCGGTGTGGAACGTCCGCATGGTGAGCTGGGTCCCCGGCTCACCGATGGACTGCGCGGCGATGATGCCGATCGCCTCGCCCTGGTCGACGAGCTTCCCTGTCGCCATCATCGTGCCGTAGCAGAGGCTGCAGACACCGGCGCGGTAGCTCTCGTCCTCGCCGTCCTCGCTCTCCTCGTCTTCGGCGAGATCGCGCGGGTACTCGCAGGTGAGCACGGACCGCACGCGGACGCGCTCGATCCCGGGGTCGTCGGCGAGCTGCAACATGACCTCGTCGGTGATCTCGGTGTTGCGCTCGACGACCGTGCCGTCGCTCAGCTCGACGTCCTCGGCCAGACAGCGGCCGAGCATGCGCACCTCGAGCTGGCGGATGCTCTCGGGGTCGTTGGTCACCTCGTCGACCCAGATGCCGCGGGTCGAGCCGCAGTCGTCGTCTCGAACGATGAGCTCCTGGGCGACGTCGACGAGACGGCGCGTCAGGTAACCGGAGTCGGCGGTCCGCAGAGCTGTGTCGGCGAGACCCTTGCGGGCACCGTGCGTCGAGATGAAGTACTCGAGCACGGAAAGGCCCTCGCGGAAGTTGGCCTTGATGGGCCGCGGGATGATCTCGCCGCGCGGGTTGGCAACCAGCCCGCGCATGCCGGCGATCTGGCGCACCTGCATCACGTTGCCGCGTGCACCCGAGCCGACCATCATCTCGATCGGGTTGAACTGCTCCACCTTCTGCTCCGACAGCATGGCGTCGGTCACCTGGTTCGTCGCGTCGGTCCAGATCTCGATCTCCTTCTGGCGACGCTCGTCGTCGGTGATGATGCCGCGGTCGTACTGCTGCTCGACCTTCTCCGCGTCCTTCTCGTGGTGGTCGAGGATCGTCGCCTTCGCGACCGGCGTGCGCACGTCAGCGATCGAGATCGTCAACCCGGCGCGGGTCGAGTACTCGAACCCGAGGTCCTTGAGCTGGTCGAGGCTCTCGGCGACCTCCGCCTTGGTGTACCGGTCGACGAGCTCACCCACGATCTCGGTGATGTCGCGCTTCTTGACGCTCGCGTCCTTGAACGGGAAGTCCGGCGGGAACGCCTCGTTGAAGAAGATGCGCCCGAGCGTGGTCTCGACGATCACGGTGCCGTCGCCGTTGGAACCCGACCGGCGCAGCACGATCGAGTTCGCGCTGCCGTTGCCGTCGCGCGCGGGGAACTGCTCGACGGGGAAGCGGCCGGCAGGCATGCGCACCTTGATCAAGGCGTGCAGACCGAGCTCCGGGCGGCTCTGATCGTCGCGCAGCTCGTGCGCCATCCGCGCCTCTTCGAGCGACGCGAACGTCCGGCCCTCGCCGGGCGCGCCCTCGACCACCTCGGTCAGGTAGTAGCTGCCGATGATCATGTCCTGGCTGGGGACGGCGATCGGCCGGCCGTGCGCCGGCGACAGGATGTTGTGCGCCGAGAGCATGAGCAGGCGCGCTTCGGCCTGCGCCTCCGACGAGAGCGGCACGTGCACCGCCATCTGGTCGCCGTCGAAGTCGGCGTTGAAGGCCGCGCACACCAGTGGGTGGATCTGGATCGCCTTGCCCTCGACCAGCACCGGCTCGAACGCCTGGATACCCAGGCGGTGCAGCGTAGGCGCCCGGTTCAGGAATACCGGGTGCTCCTTGATGACCTCCTCGAGCACGTCCCACACCTGCGGCCTCGCGCGCTCCACCATGCGCTTCGCCGACTTGATGTTCTGCGCGTACTCGAGATCGACGAGCCGCTTCATGACGAACGGCTTGAACAGCTCGAGCGCCATCTGCTTCGGCAGACCGCACTGGCGCAGCTTGAGACGCGGCCCGACCACGATCACCGAGCGGCCGGAGTAGTCGACGCGCTTGCCGAGCAGGTTCTGGCGGAACCGGCCCTGCTTGCCCTTGAGCATGTCGGAGAGCGACTTCAGCGCGCGGTTGCCGGGTCCTGTGACCGGACGGCCGCGTCGACCGTTGTCGAACAGCGCGTCGACGGCCTCCTGGAGCATGCGCTTCTCGTTGTTGATGATGATCTCGGGAGCACCGAGGTCGAGGAGTCGCTTCAGCCGGTTGTTCCGGTTGATCACGCGGCGGTACAGGTCGTTCAGGTCCGAGGTCGCGAAGCGTCCACCGTCGAGCTGCACCATCGGGCGCAGGTCGGGCGGGATCACGGGAACCGCGTCGAGCACCATGCCCATCGGCGAGTTCACGGCACGGCCGTCCTCGCCCTGACGGTTGAACGCAGAGATCACCTTGAGACGCTTGATGGCCTTGGCCTTGCGCTGGCCCTTGGCCGTCGCGATCGTCTCCTTGAGCTCCTCCTCCTCCATCTCGAGATCGAGACGGGAGATGAGGTCCTTGACCGCTTCGGCACCCATGCCGCCGGCGAAGAGCTCACCCCAACGCGCACGGATCTCGCGCCAGACGCGCTCGTCGTCGATGAGCTGCTTCGGCTTGAGCGTCCGGATCGTGTCGTAGGTCTGGCGCAGGAAGTCGATGTCGACCTGCGCGCGCTCGCGGATCTCCTCGACGTCCTTCTCCGCCGCCTTGCGCGCCTTGTCGAGCTCGGCCTTCTTGGCGCCGCCCTCCTCGGACGACGCGAGGTCCGCCTCCAGCTCCTGGAACCGCTTCTCGATCTCGAGGTCGCGCCGCTTCTCCTCGTCGGCGATCTCCTCGCGGATCTCGGCCTCGATCTCGGGCAGCTCGGTGTGGAGCTTCTCGGCGTCGATCCAGGTGATCAGGTGCGCGGCGAAGTAGATGACCTTCTCGAGGCTCTTCGGCGCAATGTCGAGCAGGTAGCCGAGCCGGCTCGGAACACCCTTGAAGTACCAGATGTGCGTGACGGGTGCGGCCAGCTCGATGTGGCCCATGCGCTCGCGACGGACCTTGGAGCGCGTGACCTCGACACCACAGCGCTCACAGATGATCCCCTTGAAACGGACGCGCTTGTACTTGCCGCAGTAGCACTCCCAGTCCTTGGTCGGACCGAAGATCTTCTCGCAGAACAAGCCGTCCTTCTCGGGCTTGAGCGTGCGGTAGTTGATCGTCTCGGGCTTCTTGACCTCGCCGTTCGACCACGTGCGGATCTGGTCGGCCGTTGCGAGTGCGATGGAGAGCCGGGCTGAGTCGTTGACGTCGAGCACCTGGTGCCTCTTCTCCCGTTACGAGTGCTTGTGGTTCGTGGTCGTGCGTCGTTCAGGTCGCGCCGTGCTGCGCGGGGCCCCGCGTGTCAAGGGGCGCTGCGCCGCTGTTCGTCTTCCTCGTCGGTGCCGCGCTCGGGCCTCGAGAGATCGATGCCGAGCGACTCCGTGGTCCGGAAGGCGTCCTCGTCGAGCTCCCGGATCTGGATCTCCGCGCCCTCCTCGTCGATGACCTTGACGTTCAGGCAGAGGGCCTGCATCTCCTTGATCAACACCTTGAAGCTCTCGGGGATGCCGGGCTCGGGGATGTTCTCGCCCTTGACGATCGCCTCGTACACCTTCACGCGGCCGAGCACGTCGTCGGACTTGATCGTGAGGATCTCCTGCAGCGCGTACGAAGCGCCGTACGCCTCGAGCGCCCAGACCTCCATCTCACCGAACCGCTGACCACCGAACTGCGCCTTACCGCCGAGCGGCTGCTGGGTGATCATCGAGTACGGACCCGTCGACCGTGCGTGGATCTTGTCGTCGACGAGGTGCGACAGCTTCAGGATGTACATGTACCCGACGGTCACGGGGTTGTCGTACGGCTCACCGGTACGACCGTCGTAGAGGGTGGCCTTGCCGTCCTCGTTGACGAGCTTGGTGCCGTTCGCTCCGTCGGCGTGCAGGTTGCGGAACAGGTACTGGATCGTGCGCTGCGGACCAGCGTCCTCGCGCTCGTCCCAGTGCGCGCCGTCGAAGACCGGCGTGTTGACCCAGACCGCGGGCTCGGTGATCGGCCGCGTCTTGCGCGGGCTGACCGGTGCGTCACCCTCGCCGTCCCAGCCGTACCGCGCCGCGTAGCCGAGGTGCGCCTCGAGCACCTGGCCGACGTTCATGCGGCTCGGGACACCGAGCGGGTTGAGCACGATGTCGAGCGGGGTGCCGTCGGCAAGGTGCGGCATGTCCTCGACCGGCAGGATCTTCGAGATCACGCCCTTGTTGCCGTGCCGGCCGGCGAGCTTGTCGCCCTCCGAGATCTTGCGCTTCTGGCCGACGTACACACGCACGAGCTGGTTGACGCCCGGCGGGAGCTCGTCGCCGTCGTCGCGCGAGAAC
>DATBHZ010000144.1:0-44106 GCA_036557185.1 Acidimicrobiia bacterium
CATGTCCGCAGGAGCACACGACCGAACCGGTAGCCGTACGCGAGGCTGGGACCCTTCCTGCTGTCGCCGGATGCGCGGCGCCGCATCGTCGCCGGGCGCTCCGCCACCCGGTAACCCCGCATGATCGCTCCGACCAGCAGCTCGGACGCCTGGAACTGAGGCTCCTCGAGACGGAGGCCGAGCGGGACCTCGGCGCGCATCGCGCGGAGCCCGAACGACGGGTCGCTGATGGGGGCGCCGGTGAGCACGCGTACGGACGTGCCGTACACCAGCACACCGAGCTGCCGGAAGCGGTCCCCGCGATAGCTCGAGCCGAGCCGCCGCGAGCCGGTGACGAGGTCGGCCTCGCCGTCAACGACCGGCGCGAGGACCGAGGGGATGTCGGCGGGGTCGTACTGGCCGTCGGCGTCGAGGCTCACGAGGTACTCCGCACCGTGCGCGGCCGCGACCGCGTACGCGAGCCGAAGCGCGGCACCTTGGCCGCGGTTCAGCGCGGGAGCGCACACGAACGCTCCGTGCTCTCGCGCAACCTCGTCCGTCCCGTCTCCGCTCCCGTCGTCGACGACCAAGACGGTCGCGCGATTGCCGCAGACGGTGGACGGGAGCTCGTCCAGCACGTCCCCGATGCTGGACCGCTCGTGATAAGCGGCGATCACGATGCAGACGGGACCCAGGTCGGGATGGCCGTACCGGTCCTCGAATTCCGCGCGAGCCTCGTCGTCGACCGGGTTGTCGATCCCGTTCGGCGCCCTCGTGCTGCGCGCCTGGGTCATCTCAGCGGCCGGCAGGGACAGTACGCGGGCCGAGCACGTCCCGGAGCGCGTCCCAGGTGCGGACGAGGCCCGCGCGCAGATCGACCTCGGGCTCGTATCCGGCTCCACGGGCTCGCGTCACGTCCACGCGCACCGCCCGCATCTCGCCCTCGGGCGGCGGCACCGAGGTGCGGGGGATGTCCCGGCCGACGACATCGGCAGCGACCGCGCACACGCCGTGCACGGTGGTCGAGGTACCCAAGCCGATCACGAGCGTGCTCTCCGCTGATCGCGCCCCGATCCGCAGGCCCGCGATCGCGTCATCGACGAAGGCGTAGTCGCGCTCCTGCAAGCCGTCGCCGTAGATCGTGACCGGCTCCCCAGTCGCGGCCGCACGGAGCAGCCGCACGACGAAGGTGTCCTTCGCGCCCATGCCGGGCCCGTAGACGTTGGTGAGCCGAACCGCGGTCGCGTCCAACCCGAACGACCGGTACGCGGAGCACAGCATCTCGCCGGCCGCCTTGGTCGCACCGTAGGGCGTCAATGGGTGGAGCGGCGTGGACTCGTCGATGAGCGCACCACCGCTCTCCCCCACCACCGCGTTCGTGGATGCGAGCACGAACGACTGCGAGCCGGCACGGCGCGCGCTTTCGAGGAGGTGCTGCGTCATCTCCACGTTGACGCGATACACACCGACAGGATCCTTCTTCGACTGCAGCACGGACGTCCGCGCTGCGAGGTGGTACACGGTCGTCGGTCCGCCGTCGAGTGCGGCAGCTCGCACGTCGGGATCCAAGAGGTCACCGACGACGGTCGGCACGTCGGGATCCTGGAAGGGTTGGAGATCCGCGACGCGAACCTCCGCACCGGACCGTCGGAGCGCGCCGACGAGCGCCGTGCCGATGAACCCCGACCCGCCGGTGACGAGGGCGTCGACTGTCATCGTGCGCCGTGACTGCCGTGTGGGGACACCGGGTGCGTCAGCGACCGACGAGCGCGGGGAGCTCGAGGGTGGGCCCGTCGCCTCCGTCGCTCGACACGGCACGCCAGTCGATCGTCGGCAGGATCTTGTCGACGTCGACACGCGCGGCGTGCTGCTCGACCACTCGTGCCAGGCCCCGAATGACCTCGTCGTCGAGGAGATGCGGGACGAGGCCGAGATCGATGAGCTTCGTGTGTGCGGCGCGGTAGTAGTGCGATTGTGCTTCCACCCTCGGGTCGATCAGGTGCTCGATGCGGTGATCGCCTGGGATCACCTCCGTGATCATTGCAGCCATCTCGCTCACCGAGAACGATTCCGTGAACTGGTTGAACACGCGGAACTCACCGGTCGCGGCCGGGTGGAGGAGCGCCAGCTCCACGCACGCGAGCGTGTCGTTGATGTTCAGCATGCCGCGCGTCTGTCCACCCTGCCCGTAGACGGTGAGCGGATGTCCGATCACCGCCTGGACCACGAACCGGTTGAGCACCGTGCCGAACACGGCGTCGTAGTCGAACCGGGTCGCGAGGTTCGGGTGCAGCACCGTCTCGGGAGTCTCCTGCCCGTAGACGATGCCCTGGTTGAGATCGGTCGCGCGGAGGCCCCACGACTTGCAGGTGAACGCGATGTTGTGCGAGTCGTGCACCTTGGAGAGGTGGTAGAAGGAGCCGGGCTGCTTGGGAAAGGGCAGTGTGTCGGATCGCCCGTTGTGGGTGATCTCGATGTACCCCTCCTCGATGTCGATGTTCGGCGTGCCGTACTCGCCCATGGTGCCGAGCTTCACGAGGTGGACTGCCGGGTTCAGCTCCGCGATCGCGTACAAGACGTTCAGCGTGCCGACGACGTTGTTCACCTGGGTGTACACGGCGTGCTCGCGGTCGATCATCGAGTAGGGAGCGGCGCGCTGCTCGCCGAAATGGACGACGGCGTCCGGTTCGAACTCCGCGAACGCCTTCGAGACGAACTCGAAGTCCATGAGGGTCCCGACGTAGGCCGGGATCTTGTTCCCGGACACCTCGCGCCACGTCTCGACGCGCTCGTCGAGCGGCCGGATCGGCACGAGGCTGCTCGTTCCGAGCTCCGCGTCGTATTCGCGGCGTGCGAGGTTGTCGAGGACGCCGACCTCGTGGCCGCGGGCCGAGAGATGGAGAGCCGTGGGCCATCCCAAGTACCCGTCGCCGCCGAGAACCAGGATTCGCATGTGTCCTCCAGACACTTCTGGCTGAGGGCGGCCCCGATCTCGCCCGGTACTTGCGGGGCAGGTGACCTGTCCGACACCCGCTCCGCACTGTCGTGGGGAGGCTAGCGGGGCGGAGCCGCCCGAGATTGCCTTCCCCTAACCTTCGGGCAGCACCTGAGAAGGAGCTGAATCAGCCCACGCGGGCCGACCGCGCTCGAAGACGAACAGGTGCAGGGCGATGAACTTCGCCACGAACAGTCCTCCATACGTGGCGAGATACGCCGCCGCGACGAACACGACCTGAGCGGTCTTGCCACCGGGAGCGATGGCAGCCGCGAACGCGGTCGCCAGCGCCGCAGCGACAAGGCTGAGCCCCGAGACCACCGCATAGAGCACGACCTCGCGTCGGAAGTCCGGGCGCCCCCGGCGCTCCCAGACCCACCGCCGGTTGAGCACGTAGTTGGGGATCGCCCCGGCAAAGAACGCGACCACCGACGCTCCCGTGGTGCCGAGCCAGCCCGAGCTGTAGCAGAGGACGAGGACCAGCTCGCTCGTGCCCAGGGCGACGACCGATCCCGCGGTGTAACGACCGAACCGAACCGGCAGCTTCGTGCCGCCCACCTGCGTTGCCACGCACCTGCCTTCCGGGTTCTGACTGGTACTTGCAGCGTAGGCGCTCCACCAAGAAGGGGCGTTGTCGTGCACGAAGGCAAAATGCCCGCGGGTCGCGCGCTGCAATCGGCTCAGATGGTCGGATGCCGTCGATCCTGCACCTCTCCCTCCCGGTACGCGACCTCGGCGAGAGCCGGCGCTTCTATGCCGACGTCCTGGGTTGCACATCCGGGCGGGAGACGGCCGAGTTCGTCGACGTCTGGTTCCACGGCCTGCAGCTGACGCTCCACGAGAGACCGGACGAGGTGCTCGACGACACGCAGCAAGGGGTCCGCCACTTCGGGGTGACCCTCGATGCGACCGCGCTCGCGGCGCTGCTGGACCGGATCTCGCGCTCCCCGGTCCGGTGGGTCGAGCCGCTCCATACCGACTTCGCGGGGACGGCGAGGGAACAGACGAAGGCAAAGATCGCCGACCCGAGCGGCAACGTGATCGAGCTGAAGTCCTACGCCGACCCGGCCGCCGCGCTGGGCGGACCCTAGGAGCGCCCCCCGCAGTCCGCGACGGGTGTCGGCGGGGCCGCAGCACTACCCTCTCCCCGGTGGTCGAGGGGGCGAAGTTCGAGATTCCGAAGCTGCGCGCGATCGCCGCGCACGCGACACCACGAGTCATCGAGGGGACGCTGATCCCGCTGGGGCTGTTCCTCGTCGTGCTCCAGTTCGCCGGCATCTGGGGTGCGCTCGCGGTCGGCGTCGGCTGGACGTACGGCGCGATCGTCCTCCGCCTCGTCACGGGCCGGAGAGTCCCAGGCATCCTGCTGCTGGGCGCGCTCACCGCGACCGCGCGCGGCGCGCTCGCGGTCGCGACGCACAGCGTCTTCCTCTACTTCCTGCAACCGACCCTCGGCACCGCGCTGGTCGGCGGTGCGTTCCTGGTCTCCTTCGCGGCGGGTCGGCCGCTGACGGAGCGCCTCGCGCACGACTTCTGCCCGCTGCCGGAGGCCATGTCGGGCCATCCGCTCCTCAAGCGCTTCTTCCTGCGGATCTCGCTCCTCTGGGCCGGCGTCTTCCTGGCGAACGCCGCCCTCACCCTCTGGCTCCTGCTCAGCCAGTCCCTGACGGTCTACGTGCTGGCGAAGCCGGCAGTCTCCTTCGGGTTCACCGCGATCGGGATCTGCACGTCCGTCTGGTGGTTCCACCGCTCGATCCAGCGGCACGGCGTCCTCGATGTGTGCGCAGTGCCCGCCACTGCGGCATAGTCGCGTTGTGCCCCGGCGCGTCCTCACCACCTGCGACTCGGTGGAGCTCACAGCCCGCCGCTGGCTGACCGACGAGACCCCGCGCGCCTCGGTCGTGCTCGCGCACGGCTTCACAGCGTCGGGGAACGATCCCAAGCTGATCGAAGTCGCCGAGGCGCTCCACGGCGACGGGCTCGACGTGATCACCTACGACGCGCGCGGTCACGGGAGCTCGGGCGGCGCGTGCACGCTCGGAGATCTCGAGCGACACGACGTGGCTGCAGCCGTCGAGCTCGCGCGGTCGCGCAGCGACCGAGTCGTGCTCGTGGGCGCGTCGATGGGCGCCATCGCCGTGCTCCGGCATGCTGCCGACGACCCGACGGTCACCGGCACCGTCGTCGTGAGTGCTCCGTCCCGTTGGGTGCTCCCGCGCAACGCGCGCAGCGTGGCCGCGGCGCTGCTCACCCGGACACCTCCTGGTCGCGCGCTCGCTGCGCGATACCTGCGCGTGACCGTCGCGCCCCGGTGGACGAGCCCCGAGTCCCCAGTCGAGCTCGTCGGCCGGATTGCGGGCCCGTTGGCGATCATTCACGGCGAGAACGACAAGTTCATCCCGTCGCAGGCCGCGCGCGAGCTCCACGAGCGCGCGACCGGACCGTGTCGCGTCGAGACGGTCGAGGGTATGGGTCACGCCTTCGAGCCGCGCGCCATCGCGCCGGTGCTCGACGCGGTGGACTGGGCGCTTCAGGCCGCCGACACGGCAGTGCGCTCCGCCTGATCCAGCGGTTCCCACCACCAGGCGAGCCCGACGAGGCCGCCGCCCGTGTGCGCCACCATCACGCTGCTGAATGAGCCGACGAACGCCGTCGCGGGCTCCGTCTCTGCGATCACACGCTTCAAGAGCTGCTCCCCCGCTTCGTGATCGAGCGCGTGGAGCGCGGCGACGTGCAGCTTGGCATCCGGCACACGCGACCGGCGCCAGCGGGCGAGGATCCTGTCGAGGGCTGCATCGCGGGTGAACGCCGGACGCGACGCGTGCACGCTGCCGTCGCGGAATTCGAACATCGGGTTCACGTTCATGCGTCGACCCGCGCGTCCCGCGATTCCCGACACGCGACCGCTGGCGATCAGCCGATCGAGCGAGTCGACGGTCGCAGCCAGCCGCACCTCGCCCGCTGCGGTCCGCGCCGCCGCCTCGACCTCGTCGAGGTCGGCGCCACTGCGCGCGACCTCGGCTGCGTGGACGACGACGAGCCCTTCCGCGCCGGCCGCGGTGCGCGTGTCGAGCACGCGCACGGGGATCTCCTCCCCGCCTTGCTCGGCTGCAAGCCTCGCGGCTTCGAACGTCGAGCTCATCGACGCCGCGATCGTGAGCACGAGCACGCTGTCGACGGGCTCAGGACCTGGTCGCGCGCGTGCCTCGTCGATCGCTTCGAGGAACGCGGACGGCGTGGCTCCGGAGGTCGTGACCGTCTCCGCGGGCATCGCCATCAGCTCGTCGAGCGGGAGCTCACCATCGCTCATGTCCTCGTCGCCCACACGGAGGCGCAACGGCACGACCCCGATGCCGAGATCCTCGACGAGCTCTTCCGGCAGCGCCGCAGCGCTATCCGTCACGATTGCAACAGCCATGCAAACCCCTTGGCAAGGCGCGGGTCAGCGCTCAATATCCTGGCACCGAGGGGCGTACCCAAAATACGGTCCGCCGCACCACGGAGACGTGAGATGGGTCGACAGAGCACGCACCGGCTCGCCGGGGTCGCACGGGCCGGTGCGGTGTTGGCCACGGCATACCTCGCCGGCTCGATCCCGTTCTCCAACCTCACCGCCCGTCGCGTCGGGCGGGTCGACCTCCGTGACGTCGGGACCGGGACCGTCTCGGGTACGTCGCTCTACCGGGTGACCGGCTTCCTCCCGCTCGCGGGCGCCGGGATTCTCGAAGTCGCGAAGGGAAGCGTCGGGCCGGCACTCGCCGGATCGACACGCCCCGTGGTCGCCGCTCTCGCGGGCGGAGCGGCGGTCTGCGGCCACGACTGGTCCGTCTTCCTGCGCGGTGCGGGCGGACGGGGCATCTCGCCCGCCCTCGGCGCGTTCCTCGTCCAGGACCCGGCGGGGACCGTGCTGCTGTTGAGCGGGATGGTCGCGGGACGCCTCGCGGGCGAGACGGCCATCGGCAGCCTCGCGTCGTACGTCCTCCTCGTGCCGCTACTCACCGCGAGAAAAGGGAGAGCCGGCTTCCTGGCGGGTACCTCTGTACTCGTGCCCCTTGTGGTCAAACGGCTCCTCGGCAACGGTCCACCCCCCGACCGCTCCGCATATCTGCCCCGACTCGTCGTCGACCGCGACACGTTCGCGCGCGTCGAGGAGCCATCCGAGGACGGAGAACGGAGGGTCCCCAGCGTCAGGAGCATCTGACGATGCGGGCATTGCTCCACCGCCGCGGGTTCCGCACCTTGCTGGTGGGTCAGGGCGTCTCGGCGCTCGGCGACTGGATGGGCACGGTTGCGCTCATGGCCCTCGTGCTCCAGCTCACGAACTCGTCGACCGCGGTCGCCGGAGTGCTGGTGCTCCGGCTGGCACCCGCGGCCGCAGCGGGACCGCTCGCCGCGCGGCTCGCGAACAGATGGGACCGGCGCAAGACCATGCTCACGATGGATCTCGCGCGCGTCGCGATCATCGCGCTCGTGCCACTGATCGCCGCGCTGTGGTGGGTCTACCTCTGGGCGTTCCTGCTCGAGGCGGCCGGCATCGTCTTCCTGCCCGCACGTGACGCATCGATCCCCGACCTCGTCGAGCCGGACCAGCTCGAGATGTCGAACGCGTTGGTCCTCGGATCCTCCTACGGGAGCATCCCCCTCGGTGCCGGGCTGTTCGCGTTGGTCGCCTGGCTCTGCGGTGGGCTCGGCGGGCGCCTCGAGCTCGCGCCGGTGTTCTGGATCGACGCTGCGTCGTTCGTCTTCTCCTTCATGATGATCCGACGGATACGGCTTGGTCCCGAGAGACATCACACTGCGCACGAGCACCACGTCGGGTTCGCCGAAGCTTTCCGCATCCCGCTCGTCCGCTCGGTGATCGTCCCCACGGTGAGCGCCGCAGTGGGGATCGGCGTCCTGTTCTCGCTCGGCATCACGTTCGTCCGCGACACGCTCGGAGCGTCGAACGCACAGTTCGCCGTGCTCATCGGGCTGTTCGGAATCGGTGCCGCGATCGGGCTCGTGGCCCTCCAGCGCTTGGACGTGCCGGACGCCGTCGCCGTCTATGTCGCCGTCGGGATGCAGGGAGCGACCGTCGCGATCATGAGCCTGGCGCCGACGGTCGAGCTCGCCGATCTCGGCGCGATCTTGTTCGGCGCGTCGACGGCTGCCGCGCTCGCGGCGGGCATGAGCCTCGTGCAACGCGGCCTGTCCGGTGAGGACCGCGTTCTCGCCTTCACCGCGTTCCACGTCCTGATACGCATCGGGCTGAGCTTGGCGGCGGTCGGCGCCGGGATCGCCGCCGACCTGTTGGGCGGCGTCGACTGGCCGTTGGTCGGCTCGCTCGACGCGACTCGGGTGGTCCTGCTGTGCTCGGGGCTCGTCGTGCTCGGGTGCTCCGTCGCGTTCGCCCGGCTCCGCAACACGGGGACCATCCGGCACGCCATGGAGCAATCCCACACCTGACGCCGGTCAGTCGCCTGTGTCCCCCAGCGCGGTGAGCCCGTCGGCCTGCTCGGCGCCGAGCACCGGCAGACCCGCAGGCTCCAGGCGGCCGAGCTGGACCAGCACCGTGGCCTGGTCCCACCAGATGTGCTCGTACGCGATCTTGCCGCCAGCGAACCCCACCACTGCCATCTGCGCGACGCGCAGCTCCTTGCCGGTCGGGGCGATCCCGTCGAGGATCCACGGCATCACGCGGTCGTGGGTGAAGGTGAGCACGACCTCTTCGGTCAGTCGCGTGGTGCCAACCGCGAGACCGAGCGATTCGATGCGGGCATCGTCGGGCATGCAGCCGACGAACTCGTCCTCGTAGAACCGCCGCACCTGCTCGCGGCCCCGTCCACCCCGACCGGTGGGGACGTTGAGCAGGTGCGGATCGTCGGTCATCGTCGCGAGCGTTCGCTCGACGTCGCGCAGCTCGAACTCTGCGGTGCAGTGCTGTGCCCAGACGGCTCGCAGCTCGTCAGCTGGCGCGGCCACGATCAACGACCGTAGTCGCTGACCGAGATGGACGCACCCCGTCCGGTCGATGCGATCGCCACCGTCGCGCCCTCACTGCTGCGTTGCGCAACCAGGTTCACGCTGTACGGCGACGAGGCGTCGGAGCTGATGTGCCAACCACCACGATCGAGCGCCTGCTTGTAGAAGTCGCCGACTTTCGTCACCGAATCGGGGGAGCTGAGCTGGACGTGCCCCGGCGACCGGCTGATGACCGACGACGGCTGGTACTCCGGAATGGACGCCGACTGCGTGCCGGCCTTCGGCGCCGACACTTGTGCCGGGGCCGCAGCCGTTGGGGCCGGTGCCGCGGTGCTCGCGCTGTCGCTCGCGGGCTTGGCGCTCCCGGCGTCGGACTTGCTCGCGCCTCCACCGCTCGAGCCGCACGCCGCGACTCCGATGGCGAGCGCGGCCACGGCCGCTCCGG
The DNA here is from genome assembly GCA_036557185.1 of Acidimicrobiia bacterium. Lineage (GTDB taxonomy): Bacteria > Actinomycetota > Acidimicrobiia > IMCC26256 > JAENVU01 > DATBHZ01. Next base: position 9,381 of record DATBHZ010000144.1, read on the forward strand.
TCCAGATTCTGCGCTTCAACATGACGGTCCTCCTGTTCTCCGACGCTGCGTCGGGTCCTGTGTGGCCGGCTCGTCCTGCGCGCCTTGCACCGTGCTGAGCTCCTCGAGGATCCCGAGGAGCTCGAGCCAACCCGCGAAGCGGGTGGGTGGACGGGTGACGTCGGCGGCCTCGACCGTCCCCGACACAGACGGCACGGCGGCGCGATCGGCACCACCGACTGCCGGCTCGAAGCGAACGACGACCGTGCGACCGGTCCCACGGGCTCGTGCTGCGCTGTCCTGGCTCACGCTGTCGACGGTACGAACGTAGGGGGGAGACCCGTCGAGTAGGGAAGTCCCTATTCCCCGGGCTCCGCACCCGGCGCGGGATCGATCAGCGTGCGGAGCGACGGAGCGCGCGCCGCAGACGGTCTGCGAGCACCTGTGCGGCAGAGATCTCGACCTCGCGAGTCGCGGTCGCGAGCACGATGCCACGCGTGCGCGCCAGCGACCGCAGCTCTTCGTACGCCGAACGCGCAGGCTCTCGCCGCAGCTCGTTCGCGTAGCGGCGCCGGAACTCACCGAAGCGCGACTCGTCGTGCCCGTACCAGGTGCGCAGCTCGGTGCTCGGCGCGACGTCGCGCGCCCACCGATCCCACACCTCGCGCCCCTTGCGTACGCCCCGCGGCCAGAGACGGTCCACCAACACGCGCGGGCGCCTGCCTGCAGCCGGTGCGTCGTAGACGCGCACGATCTCCACGCGTTCCACGAGGTCATATCTTGGCACCGGCAACGTTCGATCATTCCCGGCGTGAGGACGTGACATGACCGACGATCGAGGGGCGATCCCGGAACGGCCCACACGGCCCGGCCCCGTGGGCGGCGACATGGCCGCAATCGTCCACGGCCTCGCGTCGCGGATGCGGCTGCCCGCCCTGCTGCGGCGACACGACCACGTGACGATCCTCGGCCTGTTCGCGATGGTCAACAGCTTCGTCTCGATCGGGCTCATGACGCTCGCGGCGGTCATCACCGGCGCGCCGTTCGTCTTCCCGTCCCTCGGTCCGACCGCCTTCCTGCTCTTCTACACACCCCTCGCGCCCACCGCCTGCCCGCGCAACACACTCGCGGGCCACGCCATCGGTGCAGCGGCCGGGTACCTCGCGCTCGTCATGTTCGGGCTCCAGCACGCAGGGCCGGCCCTGTCCGCGGGCGTGACCCCGTCACGCGTCGGCGCCGCTGCGATCTCGCTCGGCCTGACGAGCGGCGTCATGGTGTGGGCGCGCGTTCCGCACCCACCCGCGGGAGCCACGACGCTGATCGTGTCGCTCGGCATCCTCCGCGAGCCCTGGCAGCTCGCGGTGTTGATGCTCGCGGTGTTCCTCCTGGTCGTCCAGGGCTTCGGGATCAACCGTCTCGCGGGCATTCCGTACCCGCTGTGGGGGCCGCTCGATCAGCCCGTGCCACCGGGCGCGGGCGCGCCTCAGATGCCGTAGAGCTTCGCCGCGTTGCCGCCGAGGATCTTGGCCTGCGCCGTCTCGCTCAGCGGTGCCATGTTCCTCGCGGCCGTCTCGAGCGGATCGGGGAACAGGCACGTCGGGTGCGGGAAGTCGGTCTCGAAGAGGATGTTGTCCTCGCCGACCGCGCTCACGACCGAGGCGACGTCGGTGCGCTCGAACCACATGGTCGCGTAGATGTTGCGCCGGAAGAACTCCCGCGGCGTGAGGGAGAGCCGGGACTTGAGGCCGGGCGCGTTCTCGTCCATCTCGTACTCGAGCGCCTCGAGGATGAACGGGACCCACCCCGCGCCGCTCTCGACCGACACGATCTTGAGGTCCGGGTACCGGTCGAGCATCCCCGAGCAGATGATGTTGACCACGACACGCGCGTTGCCGATGAACAGCAGCGTTCCGCCGATCGCCAGCTTCGTGTCGTCGTCGTGCGAGGGCCACGGGTAGGTACCGAAGTAGTTCATCGTGGTGAGGCTCGCTCCGATGTGGAAGTGCACCGGAAGCCCGAGCGAGCTGCACGCCTCCCACACCGGATCCCACTCCGGGCTCGCAAGGTCGGGCGCGCCGAGGTCCTGCGGGTCGGACGTGAGGTTCACGCCGCGCAGACCGAGGTCCTTCGCGCGTTGCGCCTCGCGGACGCACGCGTCGATGTCCCACGCCGGCAGGAGCGCCATCGGGAGCAGCCGGTTCCCGGACTCCGCCTGGATGTCGGCGCTCGCGTCATTGAAGATCTCGAGGCACACGGTCCGCAGCGCGACGTCCTTCACGACGTCCGCGAGGCCCTGACCACCGAGCCCGACAACGCCGGGGAACACGACCTGGGCGAACACCCCGAGCTCGTCCATGAGCTGGACGCGAGCGGTCGGGTCGTACGACGCGACGTGTGCCTTCTCGATCTCCCACTCGTACAGGCCTTCGAACGACCGGCCCTTGTGACCCTCGACGTCGACTACACCGCCCGCGCCGGCGCGTCCGAGGATCTCACCGTCGACACACCAGCACGCCATGCCGTCGAGACGCGCGACCTGCGGCACACGATCCTTCCAACGCGCGGGTGCCCTGCTCGTCCAGAGATCGTGCTGCTCGGTCATGTGAGTGTCGGCGTCGATGACCTTCACGCCGTCGAGTTTCAGCGCCGTCTGTGCCATCGCTGCAGTCCTCTCACGCTCGTCGTGTGCGCACACTTTCGCGCGAACCCGTCGAGCCGCGCTCCCGGCAGGCCACCGGTACAGTGAGGCCCCGTGCCCACGCTCGAAGTCGACGGGACACTGCTCGCGTACGAAGTCATCGGTGACGACGGGCCTCCCTGGGTGATCACTCCCGGAGGCCGCTTCAGCAAGGACGTGCCGGGGATACGCGAGCTCGCGGAGGCGCTCGCCGGTCAGCGGCAACGGGTCCTGATCTGGGATCGGCCGAACTGCGGCGCGTCCGACGTGTGCTTCGAAGGCGCGTCCGAGTCGGCGATGCAGGCCGACAAGCTCGCGGGCTTGCTGCGCGCGCTCGACATGGCACCCGCCGTGGTGATGGGCGGCTCCGGCGGCTCGCGCGTCTCGCTCCTCACCGCCGTCCGCCATCCTGACGTGACCCACAAGCTGGCGATGGTGTGGATCTCCGGCGGTACGTACGGGCTCCTCCTGCTCGCCGTGCACTACTGCGGCGAGTCGATCCGTGCCGCATGGCAGGACGGCATGGAGGCCGTCGTCGAGCTGCCCGAATGGGCCGAGGTCATCGAGCGCAACCCGCGCAATCGTGATCACTTCCTCCGGCTCGACCCGCGCGAGTTCATCGAGACGCTCGAGCGATGGATGCTCGTCTACTGCCCTGCGCCCGGTTCCACCGTTCCCGGCTTGCGCGACGACGAGCTCGCGAAGCTCGACGTGCCGACACTCGTGTTCCGCAGCGGCGCGAGCGACCCACACCACACGCGTGCGACGTCCGAGACCTTGCACGAGCTGATACCGGGGTCGATGCTGACGGAGCCACCTTGGCCGGACGACGAGTGGAACCGGCGCGGTGAAGCTGCGCGCGAGGGAACCGGCCACCTCTTCGAGCACTGGCCGTTGCTCGCACCACAGCTCATCGACTTCGCAAGAGCGTGATGGCGATCGCGGAGGAGACCAAGTTCCGCGACGAGGCCGCGCTCAGGCTCACCGCCGGCCGGGTCAGCGCCACCTTCGTACCCGGGCTCGGGATGACGGGCGTGTCCCTCAGGAACGGCAGTGCGGAGCACCTGGCGCTGCCCGGCGGTCTCGATGCGTTGCGCAAGGGCCACACGACCGGGCTCCCGTTGCTCGCGCCCTGGGCGAACCGTCTCTCCGCGCGCGTCTACCGCGTGGGCCGCGTCCGGGTCGACATGCACGGGCTCCGCCTCGGCGTCGACGAGCACCATCTGCCGATCCACGGGTTGCTCGTCGGCCGGAAGGGCTGGCGCGTCGACCGGCTCACGACCCATCGCGGCACCCCGCGCGCGCACGCATCCATCGAGGTGCACGCGAAGGCGTTCCCGTTCCCGCACCGGATCGACGTCGTCGCTTCCGTACACGAGAACGGGTTGACGATCGACACGACGCTCACACCGACCGGCAGGCGCTCGGTGCCCGTCACGTTCGGCTGGCACCCCTACCTCCAGCTCCCCGGCATCGCGCGCTCGCGGTGGCGGCTCCGCCTTCCGAGCAGACGGCACCTCTTCCTCGACGGGCGAGGGATCCCCGACGGCGCCGAAGCGCGCGAGGCGGCGGAGCAGGCTGCCGTCGCACGCCGGACGTTCGACGACCTCTACGCGTTGGGCCGCGATCGTCGGCTCTCCTTCAGCGCGCCCGGCGGCCGTGGTGTGGAGCTCCGCTGCGGGTCGGGCTATCCGTACGCGCAGGTCTGGGTACCGCCGGGCAAGGGCTTCGCGGCGCTCGAGCCGATGGCCGCTCCGACCAACGCGTTGGTGGACGGGGAGGCACCGCTGGTGCCGCCCGGCGAGTCGTTCACCGCGACCTTCACGCTCGCCGTCTCGTAGCCCGCTCCCCGACGCGCTTGCACGCGTACCGTGAATCTGCTCAAATAACTAGATGACTAGGTATTTGGATCTTTGGTGATCTCGCTCCGCCTCAACACGAAGTCCGGCGTGCCGCCATATCTCCAGATCGCACGACAGATCCGGCAGGCGTTGTCGGCAGGGCTGCTCGAACCCGGCGACCAGCTGCCGACGGTGAAGGAGGTCGTCACGCAGATTGCGGTCAATCCGAACACGGTGCTGAAGAGCTACCGCGAGCTCGAGCACGAAGGTTTGGTGGAAGGTCGGCCGGGCGCAGGGACTTTCGTGCTTCGCCGCCCTCCCGGTCCTCCACCGGGAGCACACGTGTTGTACCGGCGACGGCTCGCGAAGTGGGTCGAACGTGCACGGGATGCCGGTTTCGACGACACGGCGATGGAGGCGCTCCTCCGCGAGCTCCTCGACGACGACGCGCGAGAGGAGAGCGCATGACTACGTCGCCGGCGGTCGAGACACGCGGGCTGCAGAAGCAGTATGGGCGCAAGCGCGCGCTCGCGGATTGCTCGATCGGCGTCCCGACCGGAGCGGTCTGCGGGGTGGTCGGCGCCAACGGCTCGGGCAAGACGACCCTCTTGAAGCTGTTGTGCGGGCTCCTCCGCCCGACCGGAGGTGAGGCTCGGGTCTGCCAACGGCAGCCGGCGGACGAGCGCACGTTCCTCGAGACGGTCGGCTATCTGGGACAGGAGGTCCCGCTCTACGGCCGTTGGACCGCCGACGAGCACCTCCGGTTCGGCGCGCACACCAACGACACGTGGGACGAGACGATGGCGCGTGAGCGCCTCCTGTCGCTCGACATCCCGCTCGATCAGCGCGTGCAGACCCTCTCGGGCGGTATGCGTGCGCAGGTCGCCCTCGCCCTGGCGCTGGGCAAGCGCCCGAGCGTGCTGCTACTCGACGAGCCCGTGGCCGCGCTCGATCCGCTGGCGCGTCGCGAGTTCCTTGCATCGCTCACCGCGGCGGTTGCGGATGGGGAGGTCACGGTGTTGATGTCGAGCCACTTGCTCCCGGACCTCGAGCGCGTGTGCGATCACCTGGTGCTGCTCTCGGACGGCAGCGCGCTCGTGTGCGCTGAGATCGACGAGCTCGTTGCATCGCACAAGCAGGTCACGGCACCCCGAGCGGACGCGGCGCGTGCCGCGCGCACCATGAGCGTGCTCAGCACATCGACCACTACCCGCGATGTCAGCCTGACCGTTCGGATCGACCACGCGATCATCGACCCGAGTTGGCGAGTCGACGACCTCGACCTCGAGGAGATCGTGCTGGCGTATCTCGGCGGAAGCTCGCAACGCGAGCAGGTGGGGACGGCATCATGACCTGGCTCATCTGGCAGCAGCACAAGCGGCAAGCCGCGCTGATAGGAATCGTGCTCACGCTGTTCGCGGTTGCGGTGGTCGTGACCGGTATCCACATGACCACCATGTACCACGACGCTGTTCGTGCCTGTGGCCAGAACGCCACCTGCACCTCGCTCGACAACATCTTCCACGGGTACGGCGCCATCGTCGACACCGTGCACATGACCATCGCGCTCCCCGTCTTGCTCGGAGCGCTCGCAGCGACGTTCGTCGCCGGTGAGGTCGAGCGAGGGACCCACATGCTCGCGTGGACGCAGGCGATCACCCGCACGAGGTGGAGCACAGCGAAGATCGCGACCGCTGCAGCCGGGGCTGTCGCGATCGGCGCGGCGGTGAGCGCGCTCGTCACGTGGTGGTCCAACAGCCCGAACGCGCTCTACGGCAACCGGTTCGAGGGAGCACAGTTCGACACGCAGAACCTCGTGCCGATCGCTTTCTGCCTGTTCGCCGTGGCACTCGGTCTGGCGCTCAGCTCGCTCATCCGCCGAACGCTCCCCGCGATCGCCGCGACAGTGGGTATCTTCGCCGCCGTACGCATCCTCGTCTCCGTGTACCTGCGTCCTCACTACATGGGCACCGTGGCGGTCACCGGGCCGATCGCCGGCGACACGCACGTCCCGAGCGGTTCATGGACGGTGAGCCAGCACTTCTCGGACGCGGCCGGCCATGCGACCTTCTTGAAGGGACCGAACTCGTGCACCGCGCTCTCGACGAAAGAGGCCGCCTTCCAGTGTCTCACGAGGTCCGGCTACCGATCCGTGACGGTCATCCATCCGGCGAGTCAGTACTGGCACTACCAGATCGTCGAGTCGATCCTCTACACCGTTCCCGCGGCCTTGCTCTTCGTCATCGCTTACTTCGCGATCACGCGCCACGACGCCTGACGCCGGAGAGCTCGACTCGGCGCGCTTACATCCAGCCGGTCTTCGCCTCATCGAACCGTAGGGACCGCGCTGCGACGAGGCCCAGCAGCAGCGTCATGCCGAGGAGGACGGCGCACGGCTCCGTGGTCGCGCCGAGCCCGTGACCGTCGAGGATCACCGAGCGCATGCCCCGCATCGCCCAATAGGTGGGGGTGACGGGACTGACCGAGCGCGCCCACGCCGGAAGGAACTGATAGGGCACGAACGCTCCGCCCAGCGCGCCGAAGAGCACGAGGCCGACGTACCCAACGGCGTTGGCCTGTTGGGCTGTCTTGCACAGAGCGGCGGCCGCAACGCCGAGCATCACGAGACAGAGCGAGAACGAGACGATCAGCGGGAGCAAGGCCACGAGGTCGCCGCGGCTCCGCATGTCGAACAGGACGACGCCCGCACCCAGGATGAGGACCAGCTGGAGGATGCCGAGCGCGACCCGCGGCAGCGCCTTGCCGAGCAGGATCGCCCCGGCGCCGGCCTGGCTCGCGCGCAGCCGCTCCCATGTCGCCCAGGCGTGCTCGGAGAAGAACGCGAAGGTCACGAGCGAGACGATGTAGAACGCGCTCATCGTCGCTTGCCCCGGAACGACGAACTCCGCGCCGTTGGCGTGCGGGTAGCCGCTGGCCACGACCGCGGGCTTCAAGGCAGGTGACAAGAACGCAATCGTGATGATCGGGAAGACCACGAGGACCATCACGGGCGTCGGGTCACGAGCCATCAGATGCAGCTCGTTGCCCGCGATGACCCGGATGTGCCGCAGCCTTCTCACGCCGGCTCCATCTCGGCGGGCGCGCCGGCTGTGACCGAGAGGAACACGCCCTCGAGACTCGGTTCGATGACCTCGAGACCCCGCAACTCGGCCAACTCCGAAGGACCGAGCTCGGCAAGGATCCGCGCGGCGGTGTGCGCCGGGCTGTCGGTCGCGATGCGCGCGGTGGCGCCGTCGATCGTCACACCGGGCAGGTGCCGCAGCTCGGGAGGCACGTGGTCGAACGTGAATGCGACGGCACTCGACGCGTGGTCCGTCAACAGCGACTCGAGGCTCCCCAATGCCCGGATGCTCCCGCGGTCGATGATCGCAACGGACGCACCGAGCGTCTCGATCTCCTGGAGGTAGTGCGACGAGTACACGACGGCGGCTCCGTCGTCAGCGAGCGTGCGGACGTATGCCAGCAGCTCGGACCTCGTCGTGACATCCGCACCTACGGTCGGCTCGTCGAGCAGCACCAGCGGCGGGCGGCCGATCAGCGCGATCGCGGTGTGGAGCCTCCGGCGCTCGCCCCCGGACAGCTGCAACGCCCGGCGGTCCATGAGGGTTGTCAAACCGAGGGCGCCTCCGAGACGATCGATCTCATCCCGGAGCGCGCGGCGCCGGAAGCCCGCGAGCCGCGCGAAGAACCGCAAGTTCTGGCGCACAGTGAGCGGGTGATACACGCCGGTCTCTTGCGGCGCGTAGCCCACGCTGCGACGCGCGCGCTCGGCAGCGCGCACGGTGTCGACACCCATCACCTCGACCGTGCCACGATCAGCACGGCGCACGCCGGCGACGATCGACACGAGCGACGTCTTGCCGGCGCCGTTCGGTCCGAGCAGCCCGAGGATCTCGCCCCGCTCGACGACCAGGTCGATCCCGGCGAGCGCGACCCTGGACCCGTAGGCCTTGTGCACGCCCTCGATTCGTAGCGCCGGATCGATCCACCCGCCCTGATCCCTGTCAGGCTGCGACATACTGATGAGTATCTCGGATAACCTCGAGAATCGCAAGGGGGGTGTCCGTGACAGAGCTCCAACCGCTCACACCGGAACGGCGGCGCATGTTGACCCGCGAGACGCTGCTCAACGCGGCCGAGATCGTCTTCGCCGAAAAGGGCTTCTACCGCGCAACCCTCGACGACATCGCGACGCGTGCCGGCTTCACGAAGGGCGCCGTCTACTCGAACTTCCGCAACAAGGAAGACCTCCTCCTGGAGCTGCTGAATCGCCGGATCGACCAGCAGATCGGGGTCGTGAACACCCTTCTGGGATCCGACACGCCCGATGCCAGCGGCCAGTTTCCGAGCATCAACGAGCTCGTTGAACAGGGAGCGTTCTTCAACGACGAGACCTGGGGCATCCTCTCGCTCGAGTTCAGGCTCTATGCCCTGCGGCACCCCGACGTTCGGCACAAGTTGGCGGACTTGATACAGCGAGAACGCGAGCTCGTCCAACGCCTGTTCGACCACGAGTATCCGGCCGTTGACAAGGCTCCCAGGTACCCTACGCACGACATCGCGGTCATCGCGCTCGCGCTCTTCGACGGGTTGGGATCCAACCGGCTGCTCGAGCCGTCCTCGGTCACTCGGGATGTCCTCCAAACGGCACAGCAGCTCCTCGGCGACGCGATCGGGCTCACGCGGTCGAGTGCGGGAGACCACCGACCATGACGCGCGGCTCTCGAGTCGTCTTCAACCACGTCGGGCAGGCCGTCACCGACCTCGCTCGATCGCGCCGGTTCTACGAGGAGCTCCTCAGTTTCGAGCACTGGCGCGACCTGGAGCTGCCCGAGGGGGCATCCGCGACGTTGCTCGCGCTCGACGCTCCGCTCGGCGCCACGGTCTGCTACCTCCGGCGCGACGGCTTCGTGCTCGAGCTCATCCACTACTCGGAGCCGGCACACCAACACGCTCCTGCGCGGCGCGCGATGGACGAGCCGGGTTTGACCCATGTCTCGTTGTCGTGCGACGTCGCGGACGTGTGCGGGCGTGTCGCCGACTACGGGGGCGAGGTGCTGACACATACCGACGTGGGTGCCGCCGTCTTCATCCGCGACCCGGACGGCCAGCTCGTCGAGCTGCTGCCCCTCGAGTACGCCGATCGCATGGGCGCGTCGGGCTGACCGCTCGCAGCTTCGCATCCCGTTGCGAATCCCGGCGGTGACGGCTAGGAAACACACCAACACGCGGGAGGACGAGCAGTGGGACGCGCTTCGCTGAGCCGGCTCTGCATCCATCTGGGGATGCTGTGCGCGGCGCTGACCTTCGCGTCGTGGTGGACGTCCCACACGATCCTCGATACCGGCCGCACGCGGCGCGTCGTGGACACGGTCCTCGCGAGCAAGGAGCTGCGGGAGCTCGTAGCGGGTCAAGTGGCATCGGTGACCGCTCCCGCTCTTGGCACGCCGGCGCTCCACGACGAGTACGCGACCCGCCTCGAGACGGTGCTGGGCCGCAGCGACATCCAAGCGAAGCTCGAGCAGTTCGTCGTCGATGCTCACGAACGGCTCCTCGGGCAACGGACGCAGCCCGCCGTGCTCGATCAGCCCACGGTTCGGACGCTCGTCGCCGCGGCGTTCCCGACGATGAGCGCCGCCGACCTCGCGAAGGTGAAGGCGGTGACGTTCGACGTGCCCCAGGCGCAGGTCCTGATAAAGAGCCGGGAGACCTTGGCGCACCGGTTCTGGCTGTACCTGCTCGGCGCCGTCGCGCTGCTGACGATCGGGCTGGTCACCACGGACGACCGGCACGCGAGCGTGAAGCTGATCGGCAAGTGGCTGATCGGCATCACGGTCGCGCATCTCCTCGTGCTCTGGATCCTGCCGGTCCTCATCCTCCCGGCGGTCACGACCAACCCGTGGGCCCACTTCGTCGCAGCGATCGCGCGCGCGGTCGGAGCCGGCATCGTCTCCGGTCTCATCGTCCTCGCCCTCGTCGGCATCGTCTTCCTGTTCGTCGACCACTTCGTGCCGAAGCCCGAGCCCACCCCCGACGAGCGCCCCGCGGGCGCGGTGTAGACACGGAGTCGATGCGCGTTCATCTGCCATCCGAGTCGAGGGGGCCGCGGTGAAGATCGTGATCGTCGGTGGCGGAAGCTTCCAGTGGGTGCCGACGCTCACGACGGACCTTGCGCTCACGCCGTCACTCCGCGGGGCGGAGCTCGTCCTCGAGGACATCGATGCTTCGCGCCTCGCTCGCACCGCGCCGGTGGTCGAGCACGTCAGCGCGCTGACCGGCGCCGGCTTCAGCGTGCGGACGACAACCGACCTCCCTGACGCGCTGCGGGGAGCGGACTTCGTGATGGTGAACATCACGACAGGTGGCTTCGCTTCGATGGCGCTCGATCTCGACATCCCGTGGAGATACGGGATCCGCCAGCCGGGTGGCGACACGCTCGGACCGGGCGGCATCAGCCGGGCGTTGCGCAACGCCCCTGTGATCGTCGACATCGCACGCACGATGGAGGACTGCTGCCCTGACGCCTGGCTGCTCAACCTGACGAACCCGATGACGGCGCTGTGCCGCGCCGTTACCAAGACGACGTCGATCAAGACGGTGGGCCTCTGTCACGAGGTGACGAACTTTCGTGGCGTGCTCACGCTCCTGACGGGTGCCGGCTGGGACGCCATCGATCTGTCGGTGACGGGGGTGAACCACGTGCCGGTGGTCACCGCCATCGACCTCGGTGACGGTCGCGACGGCATGGCCTACCTGCGTGACATCGTCGAGGGCAGCGTCGATCTGGATGTCGATCTCGGTTTCGAGCTCGGCGAGGACGAGCACGAGCGGCCGGGAAGCTTTGGTGAAGAGCGCCTGCCGCACCGGGCGACGAAGCGTTTCTTCGTCGAGGAGTACGCGGCGGGCTTCGAGCTGCTTCGTCGCTTCGGTGCGTTCGTTGCGCCGGGCAATCGCCACACGCTCGAAGCGTTCCCGGCGATGCTCGCCGAGGACGCGGACTGGGGCGAGCGTTGGAACGTGCACTACACGACCATCGCCGAGCGCGAAGCCCACGAATCCCGCTATGCCGACGATCTCGAGAAGCGTCTTGCCGACACGGAGGCACCGGCGTATCCGTCGCTCGAGATGGCAGCGCCGGTCATCGACTCGCTGGTGACAGGCAAGCCGAGGACGTTTCCGCTGAACATCCCGAACGCGGGCCAATGCGCAGATCTGCCGCTCGATGCCGTGACCGAGAGCATGTGCGTCGTCGACGGCGACGGCGTGCACGGTCGCGAACCCGTGCATGCTCCCCCTTTCTTCGCCGCCTGGTTGCAAGGGATCGTGGCCGCGCAGGAGCTGACGGTGGACGCGGCACTCACGGGGGATCGTGAGCGCGTGTACGCAGCGATGCTCCTCGACCCGCACGCCGGCACGCTCGGCCTCGCGACGATCGAGCAGATGACCGACGAGCTGCTGACGGCCACCCGACGCTGGCTTCCCCAGTTCCGACCCTGAGCGTGGTCGAGCAGGCGAATCAATACGACGAATAAGAGCTCCTCGCGTCGGCAACACTCCGCTCGTGCCGCAGAACACGTTCGTCGGAAGCGTGGCAGAGGGCTACGACGCCAACTCGGCCGAGATGTTCGCGCCCGACGTGCTGGCAGCGACCGTCGAGCTCCTCGCGTCCGAGGCCGGTGACGGCAGGGCACTGGAGCTCGGGATCGGGACCGGCAGAGTCGCCCTGCCGCTGAGGGCGCGCGGTGTGCCTGTCGAGGGCATCGACATCTCCGCAGACATGATCGCCGAGCTGCGCAAGAAACCGGGCTCGGAAGCCATCCGAACCACGGTGGGCGACTTCGCCACCACCGTTGTCGCCCGCGAGTTCTCTCTCGTGTACGTCGTCTACAACAGCATCTGCAACCTGCTCGAGCAGGCGGAGTGGGTGCAGACGTTCTGCAACGCGGCGCACCATCTGGGCAAGGGTGGTCGCTTCCTCGTGGAGCTGTTCGTTCCCGAGCTCCGCCGGTTCCCGCCGGGCGCCACGGCGATCCCGTTCGACGTGAGCCCTCGACACCTCGGGTTCGACACGCTCGACATCGCCACCCAGCGAGGCGTGTCGCACCACTACTTCCTCCGCGACGCTCATTTCGAGCACCACGACGGTGCGTTCCGCTACGCCTGGCCCGCGGAGCTCGATCTCATGGCGGAGATCGCGGGAATGACCTTGCGGAGCCGCTGGGCGGATTGGGATCGCTCACCGTTCACGAACGAGAGCACCAAGCACATCTCCGTCTGGGAACGCGTCTGAGGCCGGCCGCGCCGGTGACCCGGTCATCGGTCCATGTCCCAAGGAGCAACGCCCTCCGGCCCGGGCACCTCGCTCACCGGATCGTCCCGGTCGTCGAACTCGGTGCGCAGCGCGCGCGACATCACGGCGTGCATCAGGTACATGCCGACGATGTAGCTGAGCTCGACGATCTCCTCGTCGGACAGCGCCGCTCGCAGCGCATCGAACAGCCCGTCGGGCACGCGTCCGTGATCGAGCGCGAGGCAGTCCGTGTACGCGAGCACGAGCCGTTCGGTCTCGCCGAAGCAGTCGGCGGCCGGCCAGTGCTTGATGGCTTCGATCTTCTCCTCTCCCACCCCGAGCGCGCGTATCGACTTGCAGTGCTGCGACCACACGAACTGGCTTCCGGCGTCCCACCCGACCCGTGCCTGCCCGAGCTCCCGGAGCACCGGGTCGAGACGACGCCGCGGGCTGTTGTAGAGCAGGAAGCCGTCGACGCTGTGCTGCAGCACGTCGGGGACGAGCGCGAACACGGTCCACCAGTCCCCGGGCGTACCGGTGCTCGTGCCCGGGTCGGTCACCGGATCGCGGTCTCCGAAGAGCAGCGAGTACGTCTGCTCGACGATCGGAGCGTCGGACTCGCCCCGGTGCACTTGACGCAGTCGCGGCATCTTCGCCTCCTCGGTGCCGGGTCGGTGCGAAGGTAGCGGGATTCCTGCCGGGAAGCGGGCTGATGGTGGAATCTGCAACGCCGCGGAGGAGGTGCGCGATGGCCTTGTCGAAGCTCCCCAGGATCGTACCCATGCAGTCGGCGCGCCCCGATCTCGCTGAGATCGCACGTCCGATGCAGGAGCTCACCCGCGCCATCGCTACGGACCGCGACGCCTGGACGCCGGAGCGCGTCGCGCAGATGACCGCGCTGTTCGACTCGGCCGCCTCCGGCTGGCAGGAGCGCGACATGCCGGAGCGCCACGATGCGATCGCGGACGCACTCGCCCGAGGCGGCCCGTTCCCGCCCGGGTGGTGCATCGAAGTCGGCTCCGGAACCGGCAACTCGACGGGCGATCTACGACGCGCGTTCCACGACGTCGTCTCGTTGGACTTGTCGAGCGAGATGCTCCGGCTCGCGTCGCACACAGGCCGTCAAGTGCAGTCGGACGCGTCAGCGCTTCCGATCCGCTCGCGCTCGGCGTCCGTCGTTGCGCTCGTCAACATGTTCCTGTTCCCCGGGGAGATCGCGCGCACGCTCGCCGATGACGGCGTGTTGCTGTGGGTGAGCACCAACGGCGACCAGACGCCCATCTATCTGCCCCCGGCAGACGTGCTGGACGCGTTGCCCGGCGCGTGGGATGGCACGACGGCGGAGGCCGGCTGGGGAACCTGGCTCACCGCACGCAGGCTCCGTACATAGTTCGCGCCCGACCGGGCACACTCAGAGCGTTCCCCCTTTCTCCGATCGGTTGGTGCGCACATGGAAGCCACGAACCTCGCTGACCTGTACAACTTGCCGTTGCTCGAGTGGTCGGAGATCGAAGGACGGCTCGAGCAAGGCGTGACCCAAGCGCCCGACACCGGCGGGCCGAACCGCCACACCTGCTGGCTGGCAACCGTCAACGCGGATGGGAGCCCACACGTCACAGGTGTGGGCGCGCTGTGGCACGACGGCTCGTTCTGGTTCGAGTCCGGCAGGGGAACCCGCAAGGCGAAGAACCTCGCGCGGGACCCGCGGTGCACCTTGAGCGTCGCCACCCAGCCGTTCGACCTCGTGGTCGAGGGGACCGCCGCTGAGGTGACCGACGCCACCGTCGTCGCCGAGATGGCAGCGCAGTATGTGGCCGCGGGGTGGCCCTGCCGGGTCGACGACAGCGGTCACGCGCTCACCGCGGACTACAGCGCACCGTCCGCCGGACCACCGCCGTGGTTCGTCTACCGGCTCACCGCTCGCTCCGCGATGGCACTGGGGACGGCCGAGCCCGGCGGCGCGACACGCTGGCGCTTCTGAAGCGCCGCGCCGCGTCAGCTCGCATCCGTCGAGGTCATTCCCTGGAGCATGCCACCGTCGATGAGCACGTCGACCCCCGAGACGAAGGACGCGCCGTCGGACAGCAGGTACGCGACGAGTGACGCGACCTCGGCGGGCTCGCCGCGGCGACCGAGGGGCGTCCGTCCGAGCATCTCCTTCATGATCGGTTGCAGCTCGAACTCCTGGCGTCCCATCGGCGTGTCGATCAGGCCGGGCGACACCGAATTGACGCGCCCGCCCTTGCCACCCCAGCGGACGGCTGCACGCGCCGCGGCTCGGATCACGCCGCGCTTGGCGACGGCGTACGCGAACCCGCTGTCCGGAAAAGCGGTCGCCGCGCGATCCAGGAACTCCGGTGCGAGCGGGTCATCCATCATGGAGTCCTGCGTAGCATCGACGAACGGTGCGATCTGGTAGGCAGACGAGGACGAGAAGCACACGGCGGCGGACCCGGGCACGACAACGTCCTCGAACGCGTCCAACATGAGCTGCGTACCGACGAGGTCCACCTCGAACACGCGACGGGCGTCCGCCATCGTGGGCGAGATGCCCGCCGCGTGAGCGAGCGACCGGAACTCCCCGAGCCGGCGAACGCGGGCGACCAGCGCGGCAACGGCGGACGGGTCGGACACATCACAGGTGACGCGGACCGCGCCTTCCACGTCGGGCGCGGTGAGGTCGACGGCCACCAGCACGTCGACCGCATCGCGCAGCCGCTCGGCGCAGGCCCGGCCCATCCCACTTGCAGCGCCGGTCACCACGCCGACGCTTCCGGACGTCACGGCAGGATCATGGCGCGCGGTTCAGGCGCGGAGACCTCGAAGGCAGAACTCCCAGGTCTCTTCGGCGGTCAGCCGCAGTTGGGGATTCTGTGCCAGCCGGTTGCCGAACCAGCTGTACATGACCGTCTGCTGCACCAGCCCGGCGGCGCGACGCGTGTCCTCGACGTGGAGGAGCTTTGCGTCTACAGCGTCATCGATGAGCTCCCGAAGGAGGTGCGACAGAGGAGACAGCGCGGCGCGCACGCGGTCCGCATGCCTCACCGCCAATTGCATCGAGAACTCGGAGATGGGCCGCCGAGTGTGCCGCCCGCGCTTGCGGGGGCGCTCCGCGGGATCGCACCACTCGTGGAGCCGGATTGCGTATGCGCGCAGCCGCTCGAGCGGCTCGGTCTGGGCGTCGACCACGGCGCGGATGTCGTCGCCGGCCTCGCGCACGGTCTCTTCGAACAGTGCCAGGACGAGCTCGTCCTTGCCGTCGAAGTAGTCGTAGAACCCTCGCAGCGATTGCTTCGACCGCTCGACCACTTCCTGGATCGTGAACTCCGTCGAGCCGTTCTCGTCGATCAGCGCGAACGCGGCGTCGAGGTACCGCTGCGCGCGCTGCTCCGCGCGACTGCGGGCGGCGCGCAAGCTCTTGGAGACCGCTCGCTCGCGCCAAACCGGCTCGGTCTTCGTCGGATCGGCGGCATCGACTTCCGCCATCGGCGGGTCCTTCTCTCACTCGGGCGTGGCGCTGATAGTAAACGCTCTCGGAGAAAATGGGTAATGGGAGTCCCACATGGGGCAAGCCCGGTTTCCGTTTGGTGGAAGCCCTGCTCACTGGTATGGTCCGCGCCGTATCGAGCGCTCCGGGGGTCGCGATGAGGTTCTCGGCGAGGACCGGAGAGCACGCAGGGTGAGGAGCGCACAGCGATGACGGTCACAGGTCCCGAGTGCAGGCTCTACATCGGCGGCAAGCACGTCGAAGCGACGGGCGACGACGTCGCCACCGTCATCAACCCCGCGACCGAGGAGGTCGTGGCGGAGGTCCCGCAGGCATCGACGGCCGACGTCGACAGCGCTGTTGTCGCTGCACGCCAGGCCTTCGACGACGGCCCGTGGCCCCGCATGGCCCCGCGTGCGCGGTCCGACCTGCTGCTGCGCTTCACCGAGACGCTGGTCGCCCGCCGCTCCGACCTGGTCGACCTGATCATCACCGAAGCCGGGTCCGCGCGGCCGATCGCGCAGGCACTCCAGTTCGACACGCCCTTGCGGTACGCGACGTGGTTCGCCGAACGCGCGGCGAGCTTCCCCTACCTCGATCCGCTGCCGCCCAACATCGGACCGCGCGGGTTCGGCCAGGGCGTCATCCTCAAGGAGCCCATCGGAGTCGTCGCCGCGATCACCCCGTTCAACTTCCCGCTGTACCTCAACCTCGTGAAGGTGGTCCCGGCGCTCGCGATGGGGAACGCCGTCGTGCTGCGCCCGTCCCCGATGACGCCGCTCGAGGCGCTCGTGCTCGGCGACATCGCCGACGAGGTCGGGTTGCCGCAGGGCGTGCTCAACGTGGTCACGGGCGACATCGGGGCCAGCGAGCACCTCACGACACACCCCGGTGTCGACATGGTCAGCTTCACCGGTTCGGACATCGTCGGGAAGCAGATCATGGGGCAGGCGGGTCAAGGCCTGAAGAAGGTGCTGCTCGAGCTCGGCGGGAAGTCTCCGAACATCGCGTTCGCCGGCGCCGACCTCGACAAGTTCGCGGCGTCGGCTGCCGCCGGCTTCACGATCCACGCCGGACAAGGGTGCGCGTTGCCGACGCGCATCCTGGCGGATCGCTCGATCTACGACGACGTGGTCGACCGCGTCGCAGCGACTCTCGCGAAGCTCAACGTCGGGGATCCGACGGATCCGAAGGTCATGATGGGACCGTTGATCCGGGAGTCACAGCGCGACCGGGTGGAGGGTTTCGTCGACGCGGGTGTCGCCGAGGGGGCGCGCGTCGCGTTCGGCGGGAGCCGGCCTGCCGGTCTGCCTCGCGGCTTTTTCTACGAGCCGACGTTGTTCGCCGACGTGCGCAGCGAGATGACGATCGCCCAGGAGGAGATCTTCGGGCCGGTGGCCGTCGCGATCCCGTTCGACGGCGAGGACGACGGGATCAGGATCGCGAACGACACGCGCTACGGGCTCGCGGCATCGCTGTGGCACCCGAAGGCCACGCGCGCGTACGAGCTGGCGCAACGGGTGCGCGCCGGGACCGTGAGCATCAACGGTGGTGGCGGCGGGCCACACATGTGGGGTCCGTTCGGCGGCTACAAGCAATCGGGCATCGGCCGCGAGTTCGGCGACTACGGGTTGCTCGAGTACACCCAGCTCAAGACGGTGTCCTGGTCGGCCGGCCGTCCATGACGCGTCCGCGGGAGTCGGCGGACCAGTTCCGCGCCGAGCTGCGCGCTTGGTGCGCAGAGCATCCGCCTCCGGCGATCGCGGTCGCGAGCTCGGAGGCGGAAGCCGAAGTGCTCCGCGAGTGGCAACGCACGCTGCACTCCGGGCACTGGGTCGGGATCCACTGGCCGGAGGAGCACGGCGGGCGCGGCGCGGCGCCGTCCGAGGTCGCGGTCTACAACGAGGAGCTGGCCCGCATCGGAGCGCCCCCACTCCTCGGGAGGGCGGGCGTGACGCTTGTCGGGCCGACGCTCATCGCGCACGGCACCCCGGAGCAGCGGACCAGGTGGTTGCCGCGCATCCTCTCGGGAGACGACGTCTGGTGCCAGCTCTTCAGCGAGCCGGACGCCGGAAGCGACCTGACGAGCCTGCGAACACGCGCGGTGCGAGAGGGCGACGCCTATCGCGTCAGCGGGCAGAAGGTCTGGTCGTCGTACGCACGGTTCGCCGACCTCGGCATCGCGCTCGTCCGAACCAACGAGAGCGAGCGCGGGCATCGAGGGATCTCGATGCTCGCCATCCCGATGCACGCCGACGGCGTAAGCGTCCTGCCACTTCGGCAGATGACCGGCGAGAGCGAGTTCTGCGAAGTGTTCCTCGACGACGTGCTCGTACCCGCCGATCACCTCGTCGGCGCAGAGCACGAAGGCTGGGCAGTGGCGAACACGACCCTCGCGAACGAGCGCGGCGCGTCGTTCATCTGGCGCGAGCAGGTGCTCCAGGAGATGGCGACCGACCGACTGGTGGCCGCGTGCGCTCGGGAGCGGCGGTCAACGGACCCAGTGGTGCGCCAGCGTCTCGCTCGTTGCTGGATCGACACGCAGATCTTCCGCCTGCACAACTCCCGGACGCTCGAGAAGGTCGGGCGCGGTGACCCGATCGGCGCCGAGTCGAGCCTCGTGAAGCTCCACTGGGCGAATTCCAGTCAGCGGCTCTACGACGAGGCTGTCACGACACTCGGACCGGGCGCACTGCTGACGGAGCGCGACGAGCACGGCGATTGGGCGCACGACTTCCTCGCCACGCGCGCGAACTCGATCATGGGCGGGACGAACGAGATCCAGCGCACGATCATCGCCGAGCGGATGCTCGGCCTCCCGAGGGAGCCACGGTCATAGCCCAGCAGCGCCGCCGCGCGGCCGTGATCGATCCCGAGGACCTCGTCGATCCGGCGCGCTACGCGCGGCGCGGCTATCCGCACGAGCTGTGGACACTGCTGCGTTCCGAGGCGCCGGTCGCGCGCTTCGAGCCGCCCGGCTTCGAGCCGTTCTGGGCCGTCACCAAGCACAGCCACATCCAGCAGGTTGCGACGCAGCCGGAGCTCTTCTCCAGCGCGCACGGCATCACGCTCGCTCGCACCGGGGCACCGACGATGCACCCGCCGGAGATGGTCGTGATGCTCGACCCGCCGCGCCACGCCAAGTTCCGGCGCATTGCAAACGGCCGATTCACACCGCGAGCGGTGCGCGCGGAACGGGCATCGGTCGAGGAGATCGCCGTCGACATCCTCGACGAGGCCGCGACCGACGGGGCGCACGTCGAGCGCGACGTGGTCGAGGACATCGCGGCGCCGCTCCCGCTCGGCGTCATCGCCTGGATCCTCGGCGTGCCGCGCGACGACTGGGGCTTGCTCTACGAGTGGACGAACGCGGTCATCGGCAGCAACGACCCGGAGTTCCGCCGGCCCGGCGAGACCCCGGGCCGCACGATGCAGCGGGCACGCGGCGCGCTGCACACGTACTTCCAGGAGCTCATCGCACAGCGCCGTGCCGAGCCCGCAGGCGACCTCGTGAGCGAGCTGCTCGAGGGCAGGGTCGACGGCGCGCCCCTCACCGAGGAGCAGCTCGTGGCCTATTGCGAGCTGTTGGTCGAAGCGGGGAACGAGACCACACGGAACGCGATCAGCGGCGGGCTGCTCGCGTTCTGCGAGCACCCCGGGGAATGGGCGCGCCTGCAGGCCCAGCCGGAGCTGCTCACGGACGCGGTCGAGGAGATCCTCCGCTGGGTCAGCCCGATCAGCCACTTCACCCGCGTCGCCACAGCGGATTGTGAGCTTGCGGGTGTGCGCATCAGCGCGGGTGACCAGCTCGCGCTCTACTTCGCGTCGGCGAACCGCGACGAGGACGTGTTCGACGATCCGTTCTCGTTCCGCATCGACCGTCGCCCGAATCCGCATATGGCGTTCGGCTTCGGTGAGCACTTCTGCATGGGCGCGCACCTTGCACGCGTCGAGCTCGAGACCATCTTCCGCCATCTGTTGGAGCGGCTCGATCGGTTCGAGCAGTCCGGACCCGTGGAGCGCCTCAACTCCGCGGTCAACGGAAGCCTCAAACGTCTGCCGCTCCGCTACCGCATGCGGTAGGGACCTGGAATTCGGAGGGAACATGGAGTATCGACCGTTCGGACGCACCGGTCTCGACGTCTCGGCCATCGGTTTCGGTTGCTGGGAGATCGGTGGCGGATACGGCGCGATCGAGGAAGCAGACTTCGAACGCGCGGTAGGGCGCGCGCTCGATCTGGGCGTCAACTGCTTCGACACCGCCGAGGGCTACGGCATGGGAGCCTCCGAGCAGGCGCTCGCTCGTGCGCTCGGCTCGCGCCGCGAAGAGGCCATCGTCGTGACGAAATTCGGCATGGCCTATCGCGACATGCCGAACATGCGCGACAGCAGCCCCGAGCGCGTCAAGTCCACCATCGACAAGAGCCTGTCGAACCTCGGCACGGACTACGTCGACGTGTTCCTCGTGCACTGGCCGGATCGCCTCACGCCGTTCGCGGAGACGATGGGCGCGCTCGACGAGCTCGTCGCCGCCGGCAAGGTGCGCTTCGTCGGTCTGTCGAACTTCAAGCGGGACGAGATCGCGGAGTGCATGAAGACGCGGCGCGTCGACGTGGTGCAGTACGGCTGGCACATGTTCGACCAACGCATGGCGCTCGACGTGTTCCCGTACTGCGAGGAGGAGGGCATCGGCGTCATGGCATACGGCTCGCTCGCCTTCGGGCTCCTCACCGGCACGTTCACCCCGGAGATGGACTTCGGCGGCGAGGATTGGCGAGCGCGCCAGGGCAAGATGGGATCGATCAAGCTCTTCGACGCGTTGTTCGGATCCGAGTCGTTCCCGAACAACATCAAGGCCGTCGAGGAGCTCAAAGCCGTCGCGGCGCGCCATGGTCGCAGCCTGCCGCAGCTCGCCCTCCGCTGGACCACCTCGAACCCGGTGATCAGCACAGCGCTCGTGGGCTGCCGCAACGTCGCAGAGGTCGAGGACAACATGGGTGCGCTCGGTTGGACGCTCGACGACAGCACGCTCCGCGAGATCGACGAGATCTTCGAGCGCCACGGTGTTCGCACCACGCCCGACTACTGGATCGAGGACGAATGACGGGAGGCGGCCTCCTCGCCGGCAAGGTGGCGATCATCACCGGAGCCGCGACCGGCCTCGGGCGGGCGACCGCCGAGCGCTTCGTCGAGGAAGGCGCCCGCGTGGTCATCGCCGACATCGACGAGGAGCGAGGTTCGGCGCTCGCGGCTGGCCTCGGCACTGACGCGGCGTTCCGTCACGCCGACGTCTCCGACGCGGACTCGGTACAACGTGCGGTCGATTTCGCCGTGGAGCACTTCGGCGGCCTCGACGTGATGGTCAACAACGCGGGCATCGCCGAGCCGATCGGCCGGTTCCTCGATGCCAAGCTCGACGACTTCCCCCGGATGATGTCGGTGAACCTTCTCGGCGTGATGTTGGGCGCGCAACGAGCTGCCCGCTATATGCGTGACCACGGTGGCGGCTCGATCGTGAA
This sequence comes from Acidimicrobiia bacterium, assembly GCA_036557185.1. Taxonomy (GTDB): domain Bacteria; phylum Actinomycetota; class Acidimicrobiia; order IMCC26256; family JAENVU01; genus DATBHZ01. Next base: position 31,195 of record DATBHZ010000144.1, read on the forward strand.
CAACTCGTCCATCGGAGGCATCAGCCCCGGCGGCGGTGTCATGACCTACCGCGCGGCGAAGGCTGCGGTGAACCACGTGAGCCGGTGCCTTGCCGTTGAGCTGGCGCCGTACGGCATCCGCGTCAACTGTGTCGCGCCCGGCCACATCGCCACCGACATGACGGCGTACGACATGGGGGCCGTGGTGCGCATGACACAGCCCCTGCAGCGCCTCGGCACGCCCGACGACTTCGCGAGCGCGGTGGCCTTCCTCGCCAGCGACCAATCTGCGCAGATCACGGGCGTCGTGCTGCCGATCGACGGCGGGACCACCGCAGGACCTCCGCCGCCGCGCCTGAAGGAGATCATGCGCGATGAGCGCTGAGCTGGTGATCCGGGGCGGGACCGTCGTCGACGGGACCGGGGCACCGGGCCGACGCGCGGACGTTGCAGTCGACAACGGTGTGGTCAGCGCGATCGGCGACAAGCTGTCGGGGGCGCGCGAGCTCGACGCGTCCGGTTGCGTCGTCGCCCCGGGTTTCATCGACGTGCACACGCATTACGACGCCCAGGTGTTCTGGGACCCTGCATTGCGCCCCACCTCGTATCACGGCGTCACCACCGTGATCGCGGGCAACTGCGGCTTCACCATCGCGCCGACTCGCCCGGAACATCACGACGTGATCGTCCAGACGCTCGAGGGCGTCGAGGACATGGACCCCGCGACGCTGTCGGCAGGGATCGTGTGGGACTTCGAGACCTACCCGGAGTACCTCGCCGCCGTTCGGGAGCGCGGCACGGCGCTCAACTTCACGGCGTACATCGGTCACACGGCAGTCCGTCTGTACGTGATGGGTGACGCCGCCTACGAGCGAGCGGCCTCGGAGGACGAGATCGCTCGGATGTGCGCGCTCGTGCGCGAAGGCATCGCTGCCGGTGCCGCGGGTTTCTCGACGAGCTTTGCGTACACGCACCGCGGCGTCGGTGGGAAGCCGGTACCGAGCCGCTTCGCCGAGGCCGGCGAGGTCGAGGCGCTGTTCGAGACGGTCGGCGAGACGGGCAAGGGTGTCGTGCTGATCACGCCGGGCCCGCAGTGCAGCTATGCCGACGTCTACCAGTGGCAGCAACGGATCGGCAGGCCGTTCACGTACCCGCTGTTCGCCAGCCCGGGCGGCAAGCATCTGGAGCCCGTCGCCCTGCACGAGGAAGGGACGGCGAACGGTGCCGCAGTGTGGCCGCAGGTCACCCCTCGGCCGCTGACCATGCAGTTCACGATGGCCGACGCGTACAACCTCAACGTCGGTGCCGTGTTCAGCGAGCTCATGAGCGGCGACCGCGCCGAGCGCATCGCCGCCTACGCCGACCCGGCGTGGCGGGCACGCGCGGCGGAAGACCTCGATCGCTCGCAGATGAAGCCGCGTTGGGAGACCTTCGAGGTCTCGGAGTCGGCGCGCTTCCCGGAGCTCCAAGGACGACGCGTCGACGATCTCGCGCGCGAGCAGGGTTGCGGGCCGCTCGACGTGATGTGCGAGCTCGCCATCGCCGACAACCTGCGGACACGGTTCCGCGCCTACATCGCCAACGACGACGCGGACGCGGTCGCGCACCTGCTCACCCACGATCACGTGGTGCTCGGCCTCTCGGACGCAGGTGCCCACGTCGATCAACTATGCGATGCGCCGCTGCCCACGGATCTGCTGAGCCGTTGGGTGCGCGAGCGCGGCGTGCTCTCCGTCGAGCAGGCCGTGCGGAAGCTCACCGGAGAGCCCGCCGACATCTTCGGTCTCGCCCGCCGCGGCTACTTGCGCGAGGGCTCGTGGGCGGACGTGTGCGTCTTCGATCCCGAGACCGTGGCGACGGGACCGACCGAGCGTCTGCGCGACTTCCCGGCCGAGGGCGAGCGTCTCACCGCGGAGCACACGATCGGGCTCCGCCACGTGCTGGTCAACGGAACTCCCATCCGTGAGGACGAGATCCAGCTCGACGACGCGCGACCAGGGGTCCAACCAGAGATCGTGTGAGCGGCCGCATCCGCAAGCGGGTCAGCGGGCCGCCTCCTCCTTCGCGAGCTCCGCGGCGAACGCGCGCAGGTCGTCGACGAACAGGTCCGGCTGCTCCATCGCGGCGAAGTGTCCACCGCGGGGCATGTTCGCCCAGCGGACCACGTTGTAGGCGCGCTCGACCCATGCGCGAGGGAGTCGCAACGGCTCCTCGGGGTAGCGCGCGACAGCGGTCGGAACGGCGACGTACTCCGAGGCCTCGTGCGCGTGACGCGCTTCCCAGTACAGGCGCATCGACGACGTGATCGTTCCCGTGACCCAGTAGACCATCACGTTGGTGATGAGCTGATCGCGGGTGAACGCCCGCTCGACATCGCCCCCGCAGTCGCTCCATCGCTGGAACTTCTCGACGATCCAGGCGAGCAGCCCCGCAGGAGAGTCGTTGAGCGCGACGCCGGCCGTCTGCGGCTTCGTCCCCTGCAACTGCGCGTACGCGGATTCGTCGCGCTGGAACTCCGCGAACGTCTCGAGGTCCGCTCGCGCATCGTCATCGAGCTCGACATCCTCCTTGGGCCTCCCGGCCAGCGGCATGTTGAGGTGCAGCCCGGCACAGTGCTCGGCATCGATCGCAGCCAGACGTGTGGACACCTGCGCGCCCCAGTCGCCTCCTTGCGCGATGTAGCGGTCGTACCCGACGGCGCGCATGAGCTCTGCGAACGCACGCGCGATGCGGGTCGGGTCCCAACCGCGGTCACCCGTCGGGCCGGAGAAGCCGTATCCCGGCAGCGAAGGTGCGACGACGTGAAAGGCGGTCCGGTCACCACCTGGCTCGGCCAGCTTCGGAATGACGTCGACGAACTCGACGATCGAACCCGGCCAGCCGTGCGTCATGATGATCGGCACTGCTCGGTCGTGCGTGGAGCGCTGGTGGACGAAGTGGATGCGCTGACCGTCGATCGTCGTCGTGAACTGCGGAAGCGCGTTCATCCGCGCCTCCTCGGCTCTCCAGTCGTAGCCGTCGAGCCAGTAACCGACGAGGTCGCGGACGAGCTCCGTGGGGATGCCGTACTTCCAGCCCGTGCCGTCGAGCTGATCGGGGAACCGCGTCTGACCGAGCCGCGCCCGGAGATCGCCGAGGACCTCGTCGTCGACGTGGATGGCAAAGGGCTCGATCGCCGCCCCGGGGCTCATCCCGCGGGGGTGAAATCGAGCTGCAGCCGCATGAGCCCGCGCAAGAGATAGGTCGGGACCCAGTCCCACCGTCGCGCGTCCGCCGGGCCGTGTGCTGCCTCCGAGATGCGAATGTCCGACATCCGGTCGAGCAGGCGCTCGATGCTCACTCGGGCCTCCGCGCGCGCCAGCGGTGCACCTGCACAGGTGTGGATCCCGTGGCCGAATGCGACGTGCTGGCGCGCGTTGTCGCGCTCGACGCGGAAGTCGTCGGGGTCCGGAAACTGCTGCGGGTCGCGGTTGGCTGCGCCGTTCACGATCATGACCGTCGTACCCGCTTTCACCTCGACCCCGCCGACCGCCGTCGTCCGGCGCGTGAGGCGGAACTGGCCCCGGATCGGGCTCTCGGTCCGCAGCATCTCCTCGACGAAGTTCGGGATCAGGTGCCGCTCCTTGCGCAGCCGGTCCTGGAGATCGTGATGCTCGGCGAGGAGCTGGAGCGCGGACGAGAGCAGTCGCACCGTCGTCTCCTGCCCCGCGACGAAGAGGTTCGCTGCGATCAGTGCAACGTCGCGCACCTCGGGCGTCGATCCGTCGGGGTATGTCGCGCCGGCGAGCCCTGCCATGACGTCGTCACGCGGGTTGTTCCGGCGGTCGGTGATGTAGTCCTGGAACTGCTCGTAGAGGAACTCGAGCGGCCGGTGCTCGAGCTCTCCACGCTTCGACAGGTCCGTCGGGCTCGTGAGCTTGGCGCGGAACGTGCCGTGGTCGGACTCGGGGACGCCGAGCAGGTCCGCAATGACCAGGAGCGTGTACGGGCCTGCGTACTCGCTGATGAACTCGCACGTGCCGTTGCCGATGAACTCGTCGATCTGTCGATCGGCGAGCCTCCACATGAACTCCTCGTTCTCCTTCAGGCGCTTCGGCGTGATGAGCCGCATCAGGAGCCCGCGCTGCTCCGTGTGCTTCGGCGGGTCGAAGCAGGGGAGCTGATCGGAGAACGGGAGCTCGTCACGGTGCTCCTCGATCAGCTCGCTGACATCGTCCCCTTCGAGCGGAACCGGGAAGCCGGGGAACGGTCCGCTCACCGAGTTGCACGAGGAGAAGCTCGCCGGATCGCTGTAGATCGCGATCGCCTCGTCGAAGCCGGTGACCATCATCACGTCGTGATGCGGCTCCCGCTGCACGGGGCACCCTTCGCGCAGGCGGTCGAAGTACTCGTACGGATCCGCCCACACCGCGGTGTCGCGGAAGAAGTCGGGCGCTTCGTCGTGACCCATCAAGTCCCCCAGTGCCATTTCCGCTCTCCGGAATTTGCGCTCTCATCGTACGCGGTGGCCGCCGCGTACTGCCTGGCCGGTTCGCCGCTTAGTGTCCAAGGCACAGCCGACGGGGGCATTCTGGGGGCGATCGTGAACAAGCGCAGTGGGCACGCACGGGGGAAGCCGAGCGTGCTCGCGCTGTGCGCCGCGGCGCTCGCGCTCGCGCTCGCAGCGATGACGATGGGCACGGCGCCTGCGCGCGCGGCGACACCCGCGCCGACGTACTACCTCGCGCTCGGCGACTCCCTGGCCTCCGGTGGGGGCACGCCGAAGGGCCACGCCTATGTCGACGACGTGTATGCGCGCGAGGCACAAGGCATCCCGGGTCTCCAGTTCGAGAACCTCTCGTGCGGTGGCGACTCGACGACGCGCATGATTCACGGCGGGTTGTGCACGAACTACACGACCGGCAACCAGCTCGGTGACGCCGAGGCGTTCCTCGCCGCGCACCGGGGGCAGATCTCCTTCGTCACGATCGACGTGGGCGGCGACGACATCCTCGGCTGCGCGATCAACAAGGTGACGATCGATCCGGCGTGCGTCACGCGGGCACTCAACGCCGTCAAGACGAACCTGCCCATCATCCTGCAGGGACTGTTCAACGCCGCCGGCCACCATCTCCACACGGTGGGCATGACGTATTACGACCCGATCCTCGCGGCATGGGTGACGGGCGCGCCGTTCTTCCCCGGCACGAACAACCAGGCACTTGCCATTCAGAGCTTCTCGCTGCTGCAGCAGCTGAACAGCGAGCTGCGCACGATCTACGACACCTTCAACGTCCGGATCGCGCCCGTACAGAAGCTGTTCCGGTCGGGCGACTTCCAGCTCACAGGGACGTGGCAGGGCCAGACGGTTCCCGAGAACGTCGCGCTGGTGTGCGCGTGGACGCACATGTGCGGCACCGGTCCCGGCGAGCCGAACGTTCACACGACCGAGGGCGGTCACCAGCTCCTCGCCCTGAAGTACGAGCGCCAGCTCGCGCATTGGACGAACCTTCCGCCGCTGCTGACGCCGTAGCCCTGACGCGCTTACGGGATCGCTGCGATGGCACGCCGCGCAGCCACAGGCAAGTCGTCGCGCAAGCGGTAGAAGGCCCACACACCGCGCTTGAAGCTGTCGACGAGGCCGGCGGCCTTGAGCTTCGCGAGATGGTGGCTCACCGTGGGCTGTCCGAGGTCGAACGCGGCGGTGAAGTCGCACACGCAGACCGGTTCGCGCGCAGCCTCGAGCATGTGGACCATCTGGATCCGTGTCGGATCCGCCAGGGCCCTAAAGATCTCGGCCACGTCGGCCGCTGTTTCGTCCGGTAAAGGCGGGGCGAGCTGCACGCAGCAGCCGCGTACACGCTCTGGTGCCTCGAGCGCAGGAACCCGCTTGGCCATGCCCCATCGTATCCGATCCATTGACATTCGTCGATGCCTTGCCATAGAGTCGGAGACATCGACGAGCTTCGATCAAAGAGGTCTGCCATGTCCCGGGTGCAGCTCGCGCTGAACGTCACCGATCTCGAAGAGGCGGTGAGCTTCTACTCGAAGCTCTTCGCGACCGAGCCCGCAAAGGTGCGGCCCGGCTACGCCAACTTCGCCATCAGTGAGCCGCCACTCAAGCTCGTGCTCGTCGAAGGCACGACGGGCGGGACGCTCAACCATCTCGGCGTCGAGCTCGAGTCGACCGACGACGTGACCGGAGCGAAAGAGCGTCTCACGACTGCCGGCCTCGCCGCGGCGACCGAGGACGAGGTCGCATGCTGCTATGCGCTGCAGGACAAGGTCTGGGTCGAGGACCCCGATGGTGCCGCGTGGGAGGTCTACACAGTGCTCGCCGATGTCGAGATGCCTGCGGGGCAGCTCCGCGACGGCTCGACTGCTGACGCGCTGTGCTGCGGCACCGAGGCGCCCTGCTGCCCGGAGTGAGCAACGACATCGAGCACGCGCTCGGCCGACGGGCGTTCGCGGAGTTCATCGGGACCGCGCTGCTCGTCATCGCAGTCGTCGGCTCCGGTATCGCCGCACAACGGCTCTCCCCCGCCGACATCGGAATCGAGCTCTTCGAGAACGCCGCTGCCACGGCAGCAGCGCTCGTGGCGATCATCCTCGCGGTCGGCGCGGTGTCGGGCGCTCATCTCAACCCGGTCGTGACGATCGCGGACCGTGTCCTCGGGGCGCACATGCGATGGCGCGACACAGGCGCCTACATCGCGGCGCAGATCTCCGGCGGCGTCGCCGGCGTGATCATCGCCAACCTCATGTTCGGGCTGCCTGCTATCGAGGCGTCGACGAAGGCCCGCGAGGCCGGCCACCTCTGGCTTTCGGAAGCCGTGGCGACGTTCGGGCTGCTCCTGGTGATCTTCGGAGCTGTTCGCGCGCGCCGCACTTCGGTGATCCCGTTCGCCGTCGGTGCGTACATCGGTGCGGCCTACTTCTTCACCTCGTCGACGAGCTTCGCCAATCCCGCCGTCACGATCGCGCGAACCATGACGAACACCTTCTCCGGCATCAAGCCGTCGTCGGCACCTATGTTCATAGTCTTTCAGGTCGTCGGCGCGGCCGTCGCGGTCGGTGTCGTGACGATCTTGTACCCCGCGATGCGCTCCCGAGCAGACGACGTCGTCATGCCACACGACCAGACGTCAGTTCCTGCCGCATCGCCGGAACGCGTCGACGCGGTCACGGAGCAACCATGACCAAGACGACGCCCCAGGTGCTGTTCGTCTGCACACACAACGCGGGCCGCTCGCTCGCGGCTCGCGTCCTGCTCGATCACCACGCGCACGGACGAGTCGTCGTCCGGTCCGCGGGATCGGACCCCGGCTCCGACCTGAACCCCGCCGTCGTCGCCATCTTGGAGGAGCGCGGCCTCGACGTGACCAAGGAGTTTCCGAAGCCACTCACCGACGAGCTGGCGCGGTCGGCCGATGTCGTCGTGAAGATGGGGTGCGGAGACGCGTGCCCGATCTATCCGGGCAAGCGCTACCTCGACTGGGAGCTCGGCGATCCCGCAGGGCTCCCCGCCGACCAGGTCCGCCCGATCGTCGACGAGATCGACCGCCGCGTGCGGGCGCTCCTGCACGAGCTCACCGCTCCCTGACCTTCGGGCCCATCCGGGGCCCTTGGGATCGTCGTGCTCCCGGCGGCATAGATTCAGGGAGATCGCAGTTTGAACGCGTGAACGAGGAGGAACTGAACATGACACTGTCGCTCGGCGCCACAGCACCCGACTTCGAAGCCGAGACCACCGAAGGCCCGATCAAATTCCACGACTGGATCGGCGATTCGTGGGCCCTGTTGTTCTCTCACCCGAAGGACTACACGCCGGTCTGCACCACGGAGCTCGGCTACGTCGCCAAGATCAAGCCCGAGTTCGACCGCCGCGGCGTGAAGGTCATCGGCCTCTCGGTCGACTCGGTCCCCGACCACGAGGGTTGGGCCAAGGACATCGAGGAGACCCAGGGCGCCCGCCCGAACTACCCGATGATCGGCGACACCGACTTCAAGATCTCGAAGCTCTACGAGATGCTCCCCGAGAGCACGAGCGGCGACGTGAAGAAGCGGACACCCGCCGACAACCAGACCGTCCGCAACGTGTTCGTCATCGGCCCGGACAAGAAGATCAAGATGGTCCTCGTCTATCCGATGAGCACGGGCCGCAACTTCGACGAGGTGCTTCGGGTGATCGACTCGTTGCAGCTCACGGCGAAGAGCAAGGTGTCGACGCCCGTGAACTGGAAGCAAGGCGAGGACGTCATCATCTCGGGCTCGGTCTCGAACGACGAGGCGAAGGAGCTCTTCGGAGACTGGAAGTCGCCGAAGCCTTACATCCGCATCGTGCCGCAGCCGCGCTGACCGACGCTCTCAGTCGGGTTCCGGTGGCGCGATCGTGCTCGGGCCGACGTGTCGGTCGAGCCACCGGTTCACCGGCGCGGCATCGCGCCACGCATCCGTGATCCGGCCGAGTGCCTTGGCGGTGTGCAGCCAGGCCGGCGCACCGAATGCTCGTCCGACGTGGATGCCCTTCATCCGCAACAGCTCGACGCGCGGATGGTCCGCGGGCATGCCCCGCGGGGCGCGCTGCAACGACTCGCGCGCGGCCACCTCGTAGCGCTGCTTGCGCAACGCGGCAACTGCGCTGGCCAGCTTCCGCCCACTCCGGTCGTCGTCGACCGCGGCGCGGAACCGCTCGAGCTGGTCGGGCATGAGGTGGTAGTACCCCGAGCCTGCGTAGAGCCCCTCGGACGACATCTGGACGTAGAAGGACGCGCCGCCCTCGCTCTCGGTGACCGCGGCGGCGGCCGTCTTGTACGGGCTCTTGTCCTTCGCGAAGCGCACGTCGCGGTTGGGGCGGAACACGTGCAGCGGACCGAACTCCTTCTCGATCTCTCCGGACAGCGCGAGCAAAGGCACCTTCACACACTCGTCGTAGACCGCTTTGTGCGCCTGCCAGTACGCCTTCGAATTGTCGGCCTCGAGCCCGACGTAGAAATCGAGGGCATCCTTCGGCCAGCCCTTGAAGCCCACCGGGCGTGCAGACGGGCTCATCGGCTCGGCTTCTTCGCACGACTGGGCGCGACCCGCGGCGGTTCGCTGGGCATCTTCGGGTACACGGGAGGCCACGGCGCGTCCTGCAACCCGTTGGCCATGTCCCGCTCGTACAACGCGAGCAACGGCTCGAGGGATTGCGGCGCGCGGTCGATGTCGGCCCACGGGTCACCCTGCTCCGCGACGCGTGCAGGAACCGAGGCGATCGTCTGCGCATCCGGATCGATCGTGTCGAGCTCGTCCCATGTGAACGGAGTGGAGACCTGCGCGCCCGGACGCGGCCGCACGCTCCACGCGCCGAACACCGTCTTGTGCGGCGCGTTCTGGTTGAAATCGATGAAGATGCGCTCGCCGCGTTCTTCCTTCCACCACGCATCGGTCACGACGTCGGGATGACGGCGTGCGAGCTCGCGCGCGAACGCGACCGCGGCGGCTCGCACCTGGAAAGGGTCCCAACGTGGTGCGAGCCGAACGTAGACGTGGATACCGTGCTTGCCGGTCGTCTTCGGGAACCCGACCAGACCGAGCTCGCGCAGCAATGTGTCCACGAGATGCGCGACGGCGCGGGCGTCGTCGAAGTCGGTGCCGGGCTGGGGATCGATGTCGATGCGGAGCTCGTCGGCGTGTTCGGGATCGTCGGCGCGCGCGGGCCATACGTGAAAGCCGAGACAGCCGAGGTTCACCGCCCACGCGACGTGGGCAAGGTCTTCGATCACCAGCGCACGTGAGGTCGTGCCATTGGGCGTCGACACGACGGTCGTGGTGAGCCAGTCGGGCGCGTTGTCCGGAACCCTCTTCTGGAAGAACGAATTTCCACCGACGCCGCGCGGATAGCGCTCCATGAGCACCGGCCGCCCGCCCATCGCGCGCATCACGGGCTCCGTCATCGCAAGGTAGTAGTTGACGAGATCGAGCTTGGTCTCGCCGCGCTCCGGGAACAGCACCTTGGCCGGACTGGTGATGCGGGCGGGATGCCCGTCGATATCGAGCTCGATCGCGTCGTCACGCGCCACGGGTTTGGACCCTAATCTCAACGACGTGCCACGCAGGACGCCGCTCAATCGGCTACGCGAGGTGTGCGTCGCCCTACCCGAGGCCACAGAGCGGTTGAGTCACGGTTCGCCCGCATGGTTCGTTGCCGGAAAGAAGACGTTCGTGATGTACGTCGACGACCATCATGGCGACGGCATCCTGGGCTTCTGGTGCGCGGCGCCGCCCGGCGTCCAGCAGGAGCTCGTGAACGAGGAGCCGCAGCGATTCTTCCGTCCTCCCTACGTCGGCGGACGTGGGTGGCTCGGCGTACGTCTCGACCGCAGCCCGGACTGGGCGGAGATCGCGGAGATCGTCGAGGACGCCTACCGCACCGTCGCATCGCCGAAGTACGTGAAGCTGCTCGATGCGAGGTGAGGGCCAAGTTTGCACGCCGCGTCATGAGCGTACGGAGCGGCTGGAGCGGGTAGCACGAATGCGGAAGACGCTCGAAGGAGGACGCCGTGGATGATCCACTCGTGCTGTATCGCCGTGCGAGCAGCTGGAGCGCAGAGAAGGTGGCGGGCGCGGCACAGAACCTCGATGCCCCGACGCCGTGCGACGACTGGGATGTGCGCGCTCTGCTGAACCACATGATCCAGACCCAGGAGTACTTCGCCGGCGCCGCGCAGGGAAAGGACGTGTCGCTGACACCGGACCCTCCCTCGCTCATCGGCGACGACCCTGTCGCGGCCTTCGAACGCGCTCGCGGCGACGTCCTGGACGTGTTCTCGCGGCCTGGCGTCGTGGAGAAGACGGGGCCGTCGCTCGGGATTGCGTTCAGCGACGCGTTGTTGCACGGCTGGGACACCGCAGTCGCGACGCAACAGGACACGACCATGCCCGACGGGCTCGCAGAGGCGGCCTACGAGATGATCTACGGGCGGTTCACCGACGAGCAGCGCAAGGGCGTCTTCAAGCCCGCGATCGAAACACCCGCGGACGCCTCGCCACAACAAAAGCTGCTCGCGTACACCGGGCGCGACCCAAAGAGGTAACCGGCCGCTGTCACGCGCGGCGAGCGATGTACTTCGCGTACCCCTCCGCCAACGAGCGGAGCTCCGGGTCGGCTTCGAACCGCGGCTCGAACTTCTTCCACGCCTCGGCGCGCTTCGCCGGGAAGTACTCCGTCGGCCAGTAGCCCTCGTGCGGTCGGTAGCCCTTGAGGACGTTGCGCGCGACGGTCGCCTTGTGGACCTCGTCGACACCGTCCGCGATCCCCATCGTCGGGGCGCCGGCATACATCGCCTGCAGTGGTGTGAGGTTCGTCGTGCCCAACGAGCCCAGGATGTGGAGCGCATTGAACGAGACGTCGCGCAACACCTTCGCCATGGTGTACTTCACGGCCGCGATGTCGGTGCGCGTCGCCTGCGTGCTCGAGTTGTCGATCTTCCACGCGGTCTCGAGCACGAACAAGCGAAGCATCCTGATCTGCGCATAAGAGTCCGCGATCTTCTCCTGCACCATCTGGTGGTCCGCGATGATCTTGCCGTGCGACTCGCGGCTCAGCGCGCGTTCGCACATCATGTCGAACGCGAGCTTGCACTGCGCGATGGTGCGCATCGCGTGATGGATGCGGCCGCCGCCCAGCCGACGCTGCGCGAGCACCTTTGCCCCGTCTTCCGGCCCGAGCAGGTGGTCGAGAGGGACGCGGACGTCGTTGTAGATGATGTGGTTGTGGTTGCGCGGCTCGGGCATGATCTCGACGCCGGGCGTCTCGCGGGGCACCACGAACATGCCGTTCGTGCACATCACGAAGAGGATGTCGGCGACGCGTCCGGCGCTCGTGAACCACTTCTCACCGTTGATGACCCACTCGTCACCGTCGCGCACCGCGTGCGTCTTGAAGAGGTTCGGGTCGGAGCCACCCTGCGGCTCGGTCATCGAATACGCCGACCAGATCCTCTGGTCGAGCATCGGCTCCAACCAGCGCTTCTTCTGCTCGTCCGTGCCGTACGCAGCGAGCATCTCCATGTTGCCGGTGTCGGGCGCGGCAGCGCCGAACATCTGCGGTGCCGACGGGTACCGGCCGAGAATCTCGTTCAGGAGCGCGAGCTTCAGCTGCCCGTAGCCCGGCCCGCCGAGATCGGCATCGAGGAAGATCGCCCACAGGCCTTGATCCTTGATCTGGTCCTGCAAGCCCTTCACGAGCGCTGTGATCTTCGGATCGGGTGACCGCACCGCGTACGGAAACACGAAGTCGAGGGGCTCGACCTCCTCGCGGCAGAACTCGTCCACCCAGTCGAGCTTCTTCTGGAACTCCGGTTCGGTCGAGAAGTCCCACGCCATCAGCTCATCCTCGTCGTCGGCATCACCGAGAGTCTGCCTCGTCGGCGAGGCGCCTCACCACGCAGCGAGCCTCGAGTCCCCCGCCGGGCCTGTTCACTGCCCCTGAGACCGCTCGCCGGCAGTCAGTCAACAGGCGCGAGGAGCTGTTCGACGAGCGTTTCGCTCAGCCACTGGGCGCATTGCGCGGTGTCCCACCCGAGCACGCTGCGTTGGAGGAGAGCGACGTCGATGCTGCCGATGCTCCACGCGGTGTCTGCGCTCCGCTCGTGCGGGTGACGCAGGGACTGTTCGGGGATCATGCGGATCAGTGTCCCGAAGGTCTCGCGGCGGCGGCGATGGGCCGCGACGAGATTGGACGCGACCTTCGGGTCGATGGCAGCTGCCTCACGGTAGGCAATCCAGACCGGGGCGAGACGTTCCAACGTCCCCGAGATCAAGCTCGCAAACATCTGCACTTGGCGTACAGGATCTGATTCGTCGGCGACCGCTGCGAACACGGGTCGGTCGACCAGCATCACGTCTTCGTCGTCGCCGGCAACGGCGAGATCCGCCACCAGGTGCAGCAGGTCGGCCTTGCTCTTCCCC
>DATBHZ010000145.1:0-5351 GCA_036557185.1 Acidimicrobiia bacterium
GGTTACGCGGGCCAGCTCCTGATCATGCAGTCGACGGGCGGCGTCATGCCTCCCGACTACGTCGCACGGAGGGCTGTCACGCTGCTCGCGAGCGGCCCGACTGGTGGCGCGATGGGCGCTGCCCTGACCGCCGGGCGGGCGGGCGTCGATGACTTCATAGCGGTCGACATGGGCGGCACGAGCTTCGACCTCTGCCTGGTGCGCGGCGGGCGCCCCGAGATCAAGACGGACTGGAATTGGCGGTACCGGTACTACATCGGCTTGCCGATGGTCGACGTCCAGAGCGTCGGCGCCGGTGGAGGCTCGATCGCGCGTGTGCGCCAGGGCGCGCTGCTGGTCGGCCCCGAGTCCGCGGGATCGGCACCGGGTCCCGTCTGCTACGGGCGCGGCGGCAACCGGCCGACGGTCACCGATGCCGACGCCGTGCTCGGATACCTCCCGAGCACCTCGTTCGCGGGCGGACGGATGCAGCTCGACGTCGACGCGGCACGCGACGCGATCGAGCGCGACGTGGCCACACCGCTCGGACTCGACGTCGTCGAGGCCGCCTGGGGCATCGAACGGATCGTCAACTCGAACATGGCGAACGCGACGCGGCGCGTACTCGCCTCACACGGTGCGGACCCGCGCGAGCTCGAGCTGATCGCGTACGGCGGCAACGGACCCGTGCATGCGTGGGCGATTGCACGGGAACTCGGGATCTCCCGCGTGCTCGTCCCGAAAGCGGCGCCCGCGTTCTCCGCGCTCGGCGTGCTGATCGCCGACTACGTCGTCGACCTGGTGCGCTCGTACGTCGTGCCGCTCTCGCAGGTCGACCTCGGGCGCATGCGCAGCCTGATGCTCGAGATCGCCGACGAGGCGCGCAAGGAGATGGAGCCCGCGAGCATCGGCCACAGCGACGCAGAGCTCGCGTTGTTCGCGCAGATGTGCTACCCGGGCCAGAACTTCGACATGAGCGTGCCCGTCCCCGAGGGCGAGGCGCTGGGCGAAGAGGGCCTGCTCGATCTCGCGGAGCGCTTCCACGACCAGCACGAGCGCGAGCGCGGGTTCTGCTTCCGCAACCAGCAGCCGCTGGTCCGCGGTGTCCGGCTCGTCGCGCGCAGCGAGACGCCGAAGCCGGACCACCTCGCGGAGCAGGGCACGGTCACGGAAGCGAGCCGGGCGATCAGGGATCGGCGCAGCGCGTACTTCGACAGCGAGATGGTGAGCACTCCCGTCTACGACGGTGCCCTGCTGGGAGCCGGTGCGGAGATCGAGGGGCCAGGGCTCATCGAGGAGCCGTTCACCGTGGTCGTGGTGCCTCCGGGTGCGACCGCGCGGCTCGACGCGTTGGGCAACTACGACTTGCGCCTCGGACTCGCGTAGGAGGGCTCAGGCCGTCGCTTCGTGCGAGGCCCAGAGCACGGCGTGATCCACGAGCACCGTGCAGTGGTACCGCTGCTCGGCGATCCTCTGCGCTTCGTGCTCCGCCGTGATCGGGTCCTCGGCATCCACGAGCAACATGGTGATGCCGTTCCCGCCTTCACGGTCGAGCGTCTGCACCGTCACTCCGTAGGTCATGTCGATCTCCCCGGTCAGGCCAAGCATCGGACACCGATATGCGCGCCTTGAGCCAAGTAGTCCGATCGTCACACCGGCGCCGACGGGCGTTCAGGGGGCCGTGTCGAAGTGTTGGTAGTCGATCGCTCCCGTGAAGTATCCGCCCCATCGCCAGCCGATCGAGGCGAAGGCCGCGACCACCGGATCGCCCGCATGGATCATGCCGGGGGCCTGCAGACCCCGGTTCAGGTACACCTGTGCATTGGCATGCTCGGTCCCGCCGTCGGCATTGACGTACGGATTCTGCTGGGGGTTGACGTCGATCGCTGTGCCGTAGGCGTGCCGTGAGAAGCCGCTGCCGCCCGTAACCGGCCGGCAGTTGAACGCCGACGTGTTGTTCGCCTGGACCGAGAGGTCGTCGCTACCGCCGTAGTCGTCGACGAGCTGCATCCGCTGGATCGGGAAGCCCAGATCGAAGAGGCGGTGGAACACGCCCACGATCGCGGTCGCCCAGCGCCCCGAGACCGCCATGACGCCGACGTGCATCCGGCCGTCGAATCCGTGGAACGAGACGTGGAGGAGCCGCAGGTCCGCCGGCGGCACCGGGCAGCCGGGGTGCCACGAGACGTTGGTCATCCGCGCTGCGGTTGCGGGGTCGACGGCGGTGACCGTACCGACGAAGACGGGAGCCGGGGCAGTGGTCGGCGGCGGCACGGGCCGGGGCGCGCGCACCACCGGACGCGTGGTCGTCGTCGTCGGTGGCTGCGTGCTCGAAGAAGTGGTCGTCGTCGACGCCTTGCGTCTGGGGTGGTCGGACGCGCTTCCCGATCCCGAGCCGCTGCATCCGGCGAGCGCCACGATCACCGCGAGCGCGGCCCACCTCCAGGAGCTGACATGCATGTCAACTAGTTTGACCGCCCGATGCCCACGTTCCTCAGCGACGACGAGTACGCCGTGCTCGAGGCGGCTTGCGATTGCCTCATCCCGCCGGCGGGCGATCTGCCCGGCGGGCGCGCGCTCGGCGTCGCCGACTACATCGACGGCCTGCTCGGTGCCTTCCTGGTCGACCCGCCGCGGATCTGGGCCGGCGGGCCGTTCTCGGGTCGCCACGGCGGCGATGCCGGCTTCGACCGGTTCCTCGAGCTCGGGCCCCTCGAGGAGCTCGCCTGGCGCACGCGCGTCGAGGGCTCGCGCGGCCTGCCCGAGCGCGAGCGCAACGGCCCCACACGCGGATGGCAGGAGCAGTACCGAGCGGGGCTTGCCGCGCTGGGGGCTGACTTCGCCGAGCTCGGGCCCGACGAGCAACAAGGCCGCCTCGACGAGCACCCGGAGTTCGCCGCTCTCCTCTATCAGCACGCGTGCGAGGGCGCGTACGGCGCGCCCGAATACGGGGGCAACCGCGGAACGGCCGGGTGGATCGCGATCGGACATCCCGGCGACGTCCAACCACGTGGATACACCGACGACGAGGTGGCTGGTCCGTGACCATGGATTGCGACGCGGTGATCGTCGGCAGCGGGCCGGCAGGTGCGACGGCCGCCGACGTCCTCACCGGAGCCGGCTGGTCGGTGATCATGCTGGAGAAGGGTCGCAACCATCTCCTCGAGCTCACAGCTCCGTTCGCGCCCATCGGCCACATCTCGAATGACGAGATCAAGTTCGTGCGACGGCACTTCCTCGGGCCGGATCCATGGCTGGAGCCACGGACCTTCCGGCGCTACGAGGGCGACGAGCCGCACGTCGGCGAGGTCAACAACCTGCCGTCGACCGTGGGAGGTGGCGGCTTCCACGCCGACGCAAAGCTCCCGCGCTTCCGCGAAGACGACTTCAAGCCGCTGACCGTTGCGGGACCGGTCGAGGCCGCGGACCTCGTCGACTGGCCGCTCGACTACGACGAGATGGAGCCTTACTACGCGCAGGCGGAAAAGCTGGTGGGCGTGGCCGGGGAAGCCGGCGCCAATCCCTTCGCTTCTTGGCGCGCCGACCCGTACCCGATGCCGCCGGGGCCCGACATGTTCTGCGCGACGTTGACCGCCGCCGCGGCAGAGCGCCTCGGCATGCATCCCTACCGCGCGCCGACCGGGGTCAACAGCGTGGAGTACGACGGACGGCCGGCCTGCAACAACTGCGGGTTCTGCGGGCACTACGGCTGCCCGATCGACGCGAAGGGCGATCCGGTCGCCCCGTTGCGCCGGGCGCTGCGCACGGGCAAGTTGGAGATACGGCCCGAGTCCTACGTCAGCGACATCGTCCTCGACGGCTCGGGGCGGCAAGCGCGCGGCGTCCGCTACATCGATTCGAGCTTCCAGACCCACGAGATCTCCGCGCGCTTCGTCGTGCTCGGGGCGGGCGCGTTCGAGACTCCGCGCCTCCTCCTCCGCAACGAGCTCGGGAATCCCGACGTCGTGGGACGGTTCTTGCAGTACCACTTCCAGACGTTCGTCGTCGGGATCTTCCCCTACCGGCTGCACGGCCATCGCGGCCGCGCGGTGACGCACCTGATGGACGACCCGATCGTTCCCGACGATGCGGCGATGAAGGCCGCGCGCGAAGCGGATCTCCCGTTCATCCGCGGAGGCATCGTCGAGCACGGCGCCGCCAGCCACCCGATCATGGAGGCGACCATCGCCCCGCCGGGCATGCGCCACTCCCAGACCATGCTCTCCTCGCCGATGCGCGACCGGATGGCGGCATTCACGATGCAAGGTGAGGACCTGCCGCTCGCGTCCAACCGGATCGATCTCGACCCGCGGGTGACCGACGTGTACGGCCGTCCCGCTGGACGCGTGACCTACCGCTCCCACGCCCACGAGATCGTGTGCGCGCAGCATTGGGGGCCGCGCCTCGAGGACGTCATGCGCGACGCGGGCGCCGAGCGCACGTTCTGGGCGAGCGCTCCCCCGATTCCCGGCTCCCGCGGCGACCGGCTCGGAGCGCGGGCGCCGATCTCCCGCCACATCGTCGGGAGCGCGCGCATGGGTGACGATCCCGCGACGAGCGTGTTCGATCGCTGGCAGCGGATGCACGGTCTCGACAACATCGTCTGCACCGACTCGTCGGTCTTCCCGACGTCCGCCGGCTACGGGCCTACGCTCACGATCGTGGCGCTCGCGATCCGCGCCTCCCGCGCGCTTGCCGACCTCCCGCCCCTCCGCTCGCAGCGGCCGCCCACATGAGCGAACGATGAGCGAGGTGCTCTGGCGCGGTCGATGCCGCAGCCGGTGGGCACTCCCGATCGCGATCGCCGGAGCGATCGGCGCAGTGGCGATGGTGGCGCTGGGCGTGGCGCCGCTGGCGCTCATCTTCGTTGCGCTCGCCGTCGTGATGCTCCCGTTCATCGGCATCACGGTGACCGTCGAGCCCCAGGGCCTGCGCGTGCGCTACCTCGGTGGCGTCAAGCAGCTCATCCCGCTCGAGCGCATCGAGTCCGTCGATGCGACGAACATCGTGCCGACGCGTTGGGGTGGCTGGGGCTACCGGGGAAGCCTGCGCGTGCTCAAGGTGGCGGCTGTCGTGCTGCGCAAGGGTGACGGCCTCGTGCTGAACCTCGAGGGCGGCAAGCGGTTCGCCGTCACCGTCGACGACGCCGTCGACGGGGCGAACGCTCTCGACACCCTCCTGCAGACCCGCTGACCCGGGCCTGGCCCACCACGCCGACTTTCTTGCACCTGACGTTGCTATAGCAACGGTTATCGCAAGAAAGTCGGAAGGGGGCGATCCGGATCAGGCCGCGACGAGCTCCTCGTCGTCGTCCGGCGTGTCGTCGAGCACGCGTTGGGGAGGGACCTTCAAGTCGCGCACGATGCCGATGC
>DATBHZ010000146.1:0-1569 GCA_036557185.1 Acidimicrobiia bacterium
GTGGTGGAACTGATTGCGCAGCTCGCCCTTCGCCTTGATCCCGCGCGGCCAGTGCACGATCGTGCCGTTGCGCGTCCCGCCCCAGTGCGACGCGACCTGCTTCGTCCACTGGTACGGCGTGTCCATCGCGTGCGCCCAGCCGACGGCGTAGTGGTTGTACGCCTCCGGGCCGCCGAAGTCGTCGATCTTCGACCGCAAAAACGCGGGCGTCTCGAGCGCGCCGTAGCCACCGAGCGTGATCATCTCGTTGAACGTGCCCTGCAGCGAGCCCTCGGCCGACGCGCCGTTGTCGCCGATGATCACGTAGATCAGGGTCTCGTCGAGGATCCCGAGGTCCTCGAGCGTGTCGATCAGCAAGCCGACGTGATGGTCGGTGTTCTCCAGGTAGCCCGCGTAGATCTCCATCTGCCGCGCGAGCACCGGCTTCATCTCGTCGTCGACGTCGTCCCAGGCCGGGATGCCGGCGCTGCGCTCGGTGAGGTCGCAGTCGGGAGGCACGACCCCCAGCTTCTGCTGCCGCGCAAACGTCTCCTCGCGCAAGGCGTCCCAGCCCTGATCGAACTTCCCCCTGTACTTGTCCGCCCACTCCTTCGGAACATGGTGCGGCGCGTGCGTCGCGCCGGGCGCGAAGTAGGCGAAGAACGGCCGCTCCGGCATCAGCGCCTTCTGCTGGCGAATCCACTTCGTCGCGTGCGTCGACAGGTCGTCGTTGAAGTAATAGCCCTCTCCGGGCGTCTTATCGGGCTCGACCGGTGTCGTCCCCTCGTAGATCGCGGGGTACCACTGATTCGTCTCACCCCCGATGAATCCGTAGAAGTAGTCGAATCCCATTCCGCTCGGCCACTGGCGGTACGGCCCCATCGGGCTCGTCTCCCACACCGGCACCTCGTGGCACTTGCCGAACTGCGCGGTCGAATAGCCGTTCAGGTTGAGAACCTTGGCGAGTGGCGCCGCGGTGTTCGGCCACATCGAGCTGTTGCCCGGGGCGGATGTCGCGAGCTCGGCGATGTTCCCCATGCCGACGGAGTGGTGGTTGCGGCCGGTGAGCAGCGCCGAGCGCGTGGGCGAGCAGAGCGCCGTGGTGTGGAAGCGCGTGTACTTGAGCCCCGTCTTCGCGAGCCGCTCGAAGTTCGGGGTGTGACACGGACCACCGAACGCGCTCGACGCGCCGAATCCGACGTCGTCGATCAGTACGATCAGCACGTTGGGCGCACCGGGCGGCGGCAGCAAGGGCACGATCGGCGGATACGTGGTGTCCGGGTCCTTCGCGTCGTAGGTGGTGAGGCCGGCCGGCGTAATGTCCGGGATCGGCAGCACCGAGCGGGAAGCGTCGTTCTGGGTCACGGTCACTCCTCCTCGGGACGTTCGGGAACGATGGCGATCGTACGCACAGCCCGGAGAGCGCGGCAGACCCGCTTGGGGTGACCGGCGCTACGCGGGCGGGTGCGCCACGAACGAGCCGGCCGGAGCCGAGCGGTCGAACTGACGAAGCAGCAGCACGATCTGGTCGCTGCACTCGACGCGACCGCACTCGCACATGAACTCCAGCGGGAGATCGCTGTCCGCGCC
>DATBHZ010000147.1:0-1785 GCA_036557185.1 Acidimicrobiia bacterium
GCCCGACACCCCGCCGCCGAAGTGCACGAGGTAGATCTTGCAGCGCTTGCCGTACTCCTCGACCAGCGGGATGAAGTTCGAGATGTCCGAGTTGCCGCCCGGGCTCGTGTGGAAGTGGAAGATCAGGTCGTGCTTCTCGCAGACGTCGAAGCACTCGTCGGCGATCGCCTTGGTCTCCTCGTCCCAGCTCCCCGGGTCGGGGTTGCCGCCGAGCAGGAAGGTCGTCTTCAGCGCGACGACGCGCGACTCGGCGGCGGTCTTGAGCGCCTTGCGCGTCATCTCCGCGTTGCGCGGCAGGAACGAGACCCAGATCGCGGCGAGGATGCGGTCGTTGGTCGTCGCCGCGTCCATGACCACGTCGTTGAGGTCGAAGGAGATCTCGTGGACCGGCACGCCGTAGTTGGACATGGCCAGCGCGCGCTCGATCTTGAACTCGTCCATGTGGTTCTTCACGAACTCCGCGGTGTTGCGGTAGTCGTAGACCGTCGGCTTCACGGGGTGCTCGAGGTCGTAGAACTTCCACGGCGGGATCTCGCCGATGTGGCAGTGCGCGTCGATCACGCGCTGTGGATGGGTCGCCATGTCAGTCCTTTCCGAAGGTCGCGCGCGCCTGCTCGATGCGCGCCTCCCACTCCTCGGGCGTGCCATAGGTCTGGGGCGGCATCAGCGGCGGCTCGTCGAGCAGCCAGGTGCCGGTGCGCGGGTCGAGCTGGACCACCTCCAGCGAGTAGGTCGCGGGGCGGTCGAGGTCGCGCTTGCACGAGGCGTGCACCCCGCGCCCCGAGCGCACGTGCATCTCCAGGCGATGCGAGCCGAGCGGCGTGACGTCGTCGAACAGCACGACCCACTCCGCCCGCTCGCGGCGCGCCTGCTCCAGGCGCTCGCGCGCGATCTCCTTTCCGCGCGAGCGCGTGATCTCGCGATGGCGATGGCAGAACGCGGCGTCGCGCACCGCGTCGAGGTCCATGAACGCGCGCATCGGCGGCGCATGCGCCGCGACGACCGCGCTCGCAAGCTCGCGCCGCTCATCCCAGGCGGTCACGAGGTCCTCCTCGGTGGCGACGTCGGACAGCTCGTCGGCCACCGCCCGCACCATCGTCAGGTACTGCTCGTACATCGCCGCGTCGACCATCACGCTCGGGTAGACGCGCGCCTCGGCGCGCCTCCAGGCCGCGATGGCGTCCTCGCGGACGGCCGCCATCAGCCGACTACACCGTCCAGGTGTTCAGCTGGAAGGCGCGGTCGCGCCAGGCGGTCAGCGCCGCGTCCAGGACGTCGAGGGGATGGAACGGCGTCACGCCGTCCATCAGGTAGTCCTCGGGGAAGCCGTAGAGCGCGCCACAGGCGAAGCGGCAGGCATAGACGGTCCCGCCCTCGTCGAGGAACGTGCGGATCTGGTTGTTGATCGCCATGTGCCCCGGGAAGGCCTCGTCGCCGACCTTCGGGAACCCGCGGGTCCCCGAGGCCATCAGCACGCCGGGCCCGTAGAGCACGAGCTTCGTGTCGAAGCCCTTGCGCAGGACGCGCGTCGTGGTGAGCAGGTTGACGAGCCCCACCGAGCCCTCGTACGGCACGGTGTGCATGAACGTGAAGGCGGATTCGCCCGGCTCGGCCTTGATGTCTTCGAAGACCTTCTCCTGGACGTCGAAGAGCTCGGTACCCGCCGGCTGGTCGGCGAGGTCGGTCTTGGCCACAGTCGCACCCCCTGGTTGGGAACGCAGTGCCCGGCGCGCTTGCGCGGGCCGATCGTGTCGGATCGCGAATGCTGTTCTATCGGGCTTGTGA
>DATBHZ010000148.1:0-8575 GCA_036557185.1 Acidimicrobiia bacterium
GCAGGTCAGGAGCGCGGATGGACTTCGAGTTCTCGCCGGAGCAGCGGGCCTTCGCGGCCGAGGTGGAGGAGTTCCTCGACGCGAACGACGACCCCGAGGTCTTCGACCTCACCCGGGAGAACATGGCCCAGATCGTCGACACGCCCAAGCGCCGGGCGTTCATGGCCAAGCTCGGCGAGAAGGGGTGGCTGGGCCTGACCTGGCCCGAGGAGTACGGCGGGTACGACGGCGAAGGCGTCTACGAGTACCTCCTCAACGAGGCGCTCGCCGCCCGCGGCGGTCCGCAGATCGGCAAGGGCGTCGGGATCATCGGCAAGACGTTGATCGCGCACGGGAACGACTTCCTCAAGCAGGAATTCCTGCCCATGATCCTGCGCAACGACGTCGAGTTCGCTGTCGGTTACAGCGAGCCGAACGCGGGCTCCGACGCGGCGTCGATGCGGCTCAAGGCCGAGCGCACCGAGCGCGACGGGAAGGCCGGCTGGCTGCTCAACGGACAGAAGACGTGGACCACTTCGGCGCACTTCGCGGAGTGGTACTGGCTCGGAACACGCACCGATCCCGACAACAAGCACAAGGGCATCACGCTGATGCTCGTCCCGCTCGACCAGCCGGGGATCACCATCAACGGCATCTGGACGATGGGCGACGAGCGCACCAACGAGGTCTTCATCGAGGACGTGTTCGTACCGGACGAGTACGTCGTGGGCGAGGTCAACAGCGGGTTCCAGTACATCTCGCAGGCGCTGGACCTCGAGCGGTTCACGATGTTCACGTTCTCGCCGATCAAGCAGCGCCTGGACCTGCTCTGCGATTACGTGAAAACCACTCGACGCGACGGTGAGGCCCTCAAGGACGATCCCGTCGTGCGCAAGCGGATCGCGCGCCTCGCCACCGACGCCGAAGTGGCACGCGTCCTCGGCCTCCGCGTCGTCGCAGAGTCGATGAAGTCGGAGAAGGACCGCAGCGTTCCGCCGCCGACCGTCGAGTCGTCGCAGTACAAGCTCTTCGCGACCGAGTTCTCGCGCAGGCTGGCGGACGCGTCGATGGACATCGGCGGGCCCGGAACGCAGCTGCGGGTGCGCACCGAGACCGCGCCCATGAAGGGTCGAGCGGAGTCGACGTACCGCTACACCGTCATCGACACGATCGGAGGCGGTGCATCCGAGATCCAGAAGAACATCATCGCCCGCCGGGGGCTCGGGCTCCCGAAGAACTTCTGATGCCCGGCCTGCTCGACGGCATCACCGTCCTCGACCTCTCGAGCGTGGGCCCCGCCGCGCGGGCATCGCGCTGGCTCGCCGACTACGGCGCGCACGTGACGAAGGTGGCCCCGCCGCGGCGGCACGGCGACGTGCAGATCACGCCGCCGTTCTATGCGTACAGCGGCCACCGTGGCATGGATCGCATCGAGATCGACCTCAAGTCCGACGACGGCACAGCAGCGTTCCTCGATCGTGCCGAGCGCGCCGACGTCGTCATCGAGAGCTTCCGCCCCGGCGTGGTCGACCGCCTCGGCATCGGCTACGACGCCGTCGCCGCCCGCAACCCGCGCATCGTGTACTGCTCGACGAGCGGGTACGGGCAGACGGGGCCACGCGCGCACTGGGCCGGTCACGACCTCAACTACCTCGCTGCGGGCGGCTATCTCGCCTGCAGCGGCCGAGACGAGCGGGGCGGCCCCGCGCTGCCCGGCGCCACGATCGCGGACGGAGCCGGCGGCGGGATGCATGCCGCCATGTCGATCCTGGCCGCGCTCACCTCGCGGGCGACGACCGGCCGCGGCACGTATCTCGACGTCTCCGTGGCCGACGGCCTGCTCGCGCTGATGTCGCTCTCGATCGACCAGTACCTCGCCACAGGTCAGGAGCCCGGCCCGCGCGCGGACCTGCTGACCGGGCGGTACGCCTGCTACGACGTGTACCGCTGCGGCGACGACAACTGGCTCGCGGTCGCGGCGATCGAACCGCGGTTCTACGCCAACCTGTGCACTGCCCTCGGTGCGGAGGAGTGGATCCCGCGCCAGACCGACGATGCGGCGCAGCCCGACATCCGTGCCGCGTTCACGCGGGCATTCGCGACCAAACCGCGTGACGACTGGGTCGCGACGCTCGGTCCGGCCGATACCTGCGTGTCGGCAGTCGCGAGCGTGGCGGAGCTGGTGCTCGACGAGCACTTCCGCGCACGTTCGGCGTTCGTGACCGCACACACCGAGGACGGCGAGCCCTACGAGCAGGTCGGCTGGGTCCTGGCGGGTATGGAGGAGACCAGATGACCGCGACGGAGCTTCCCGCCGAGATCGAGGCGCTCATCGGGAAGGTGCAGTACGAGGAGAGTGGCGAGTTCCCGGTCGAACGCGGGTACATCTGGACGAGCTGCTCGTCGGTCGAGAACGGCAACCTCATCTTCTGGGACGACGACGTCGCGCGCGAGGTCACCGGCGGGCCCATCGCTCCGCCGACGATGCTCTCGGTCTGGTTCCGCCCGCACAACTGGGCCCCGTGGCGCGACACGCCGGGGCTCCCGTTGCAGGTGCACTTCGACCTCAAGGAGCTGTTCGGCCTTCCCGAAGCCGTCATGACCGACAACACGATCGTGTTCCACGAGCCCGTTCGCCCCGGCGACGTGATCACCACACGCCAGATCCTGCAGTCGGTGAGCGAGCCGAAGACGACCAAGCTCGGCACGGGACGCTTCTGGGTCATCGACGTCGAGTACCACAACCAGGACGGCGCGCTCGTGGGCGTCGAGAGCTACACGGGCTTCGGGTACCGGAAGGCGGGCGAGCCATGACGGCCGCGCCGGCCAGCCGAACCATCGCAGCCGCGGAGCAGGGTGGCTCCCTTCCCGAGCTGGTCTACGACGTCACCGCGACGACGATCGTGCTCGGCGCGCTCGCGGCACGGGACTGGCGGCCGATGCACCACGACTACGACTTCGCCGTCCACCGCAACGGCACCGACAACATCTTCATGAACACGCCGAACCAGGCCGCGTGGTTCGAGCGCTACCTGACGGACTGGTCGGGGCCCAAGGGCCGGTTGGGCCGCATGAAGTTCCGCATGGCCGGCTCGGTGTTCCCCGGCGACACCATGACGATGCGCGGCACGATCACCGACATCGCGACCGACCAGACGGGGTGCAGCTGGGTCACGGTGGCGGTGAGGCTCGAGGTCGACGGCGACGTCAAGACCACATGCGAAGCGCGGATTGCCCTTCCGAGCACACCCGACGACAACCCTTGGTCGCGCCACGGCGACGACTGGCGACCGTGAGGACATGACGATGGAGCTCGACTTCTCCCCCGAGCAGGACATGCTGCGCGAGATGGTCCGCGGCGTGTGCAACGCGTACGCACCACTCGAGACGGTCCGAGCGCTCGAGGACACGCCTCGCGGCTATCCGGAGGAGCTCTGGAAGCAGCTCGCCTCCGTCGACCTGATCGGCCTGATGATCCCGGAGGCGCACGGCGGCTCCGGCATGTCGTTGCTCGAAGGCATCGTGCTCTACGAAGAGCTGGGGCGCGCGCTCACACCGTCACCCCACTTCGTGAGCGCGGTCATGAGCGCAGGGGCGCTCCTGCGCGCGGGGTCACCGGAGCAGCAACGCGCATGGCTGCCTCGCATCGCACGCGGCGAGGCCGTCGCGACCGTCGCCTGGCTCGAACCCGGCAACGGATACTCGCCGCGTGGTGTCGATGCGACGGCGAAGCCCGCCGATGATGGCTTCACGATCGAGGGAGTGAAGTGGCACGTGCCGTTCGCGGAGAGCGCCGACGTTCTGGTCGTGCTCGGGCGCACCGGTGATGCAGCAACCGACGTCGACCTCTTCCTGGTCGATCCGAAGCAACCTGCCGTCACGATGGAACAGCAGCTCACCCTCGGGTCGTGCGCGCAGTACGCCGTGACGCTCGGCGGCGCGCGGGGCGAGCGGCTCGGTGCTGCCGGCAGGGGCTGGGCGACCTGGCAGGACACGATGCTCGACGGGATCATCCTGCTCGCCGCCCAGGCCATCGGCGGCGCCCGGGCCGCGCTCGACATGACGGTGCAGTACGCGAAGGACCGCGAGCAGTTCGACAAGCCGCTCGGTGCCTTCCAGGCGATCGCGCACTACCTGGCCGACGCGTCGACGGCCGTCGAGGGCGGCACGATCCTGGTCCACGAGGCCGCATGGGCTCGGGCGAACGGGCGGGAGAGCGAGCGTCTGGCTGCGATGGCGAAGCTGTTCGCCTGCCAGACCTTCCGCGACGTGACGGCGATGGCGCAGCAGGTCTTCGGCGGCGTCGGGTTCACCGTCGAGTACGACATCCAGCTGTACTTCCGCCGCGCCAAGCAGCTCCAGCTGAGCTGGTGGGACGACCGGACCCTCGAGGAGCGCGTCGCCGCCTCGGTCCTCGACTGACCGCTCCTCCCGCTCCATCCCGGAAGCAGGTGGCGCGGGTCACAGGGCGACCGGGAACTGTTCGGCGTCGTCCGCCGTTCTCGTTGAAGCTACGAGAAGGAGCGGACATGACGGTGTGCACGCGACACGACTGGGCGCACGCAGACGAACAGTGTCCGTACTGCCGCGAGTGCGGTGGCACACCGCAGGTGCCGAGCCCCACTCCGGAGACGGAGCACGCGGGCTCGCAAACGCTGGCGCCGAGCTAGAGCTCCTTCATCAGCGCCGAGATGCGCTGACGCGACACGCCCCATGCACGGGCGAGGTCGCTGTAGTTCATGCCCTCGTTGACGGCCAAGCGGAAGATCGCCAGCCGCGACTTGTGCACCGCCTTCTCGAACCCGTCCAGCTCCTTCATCAGGCTGGCGCGCTCGGAGCCGAAGTCGGCGCTGTCGACCAGGTCACCGGCTTTCCCGCCACCCTTGATGTAGCGGCGAGTCTTCTTCGTACCTGACTCGATCGCGGTGAGCTGCTTGCGGAGTGCCGCGGCGCGGCTCTCGAGCTGGTCCTGCTCACGCAACAGCTCACGTCGGAGGCCGGCTTCGCTCCCAGACCGTTTGGTGCTCTTCGCGGCGCGGCGTGGACTCTTGCGGGCCCTGCTCGCCTTCGTCGTGCGACGCGTGCTCTTTGCGGGTGCTCTTCTCGCCATGCGCGTTCACTCTATCGCCAGAGGATCAGGCCCGTACACATCGGAGGAGCGCGCACCGGTCCTTACCGTCTTCTCAGATGTGCACACGTGATGCAACAGCTCTGGCGCCCGAATTGCACATCGTCGTTGACAGAGCGGGAGATGACAACGACGTGATCTGCTGACAATGTGCACGGGCGAACACGCGGTGCGTTCGCGCGCGTTGCGTGTCAGGGGCTGCTTAGACTCGCCGCATGCCGGATCGAGCTGAGGACATCAGTATCCAGGGGCCTTCGGGCGACGTACCCGCATTTGCTGCCGTACCCGACGGCCCGGCACGCGGCGGGATCGTGGTGATCCAGGAGGCATTCGGGCTCACCGGCCACATCAAGAGCATCTGCAACCGCCTCGCCGACGCAGGCTGGACGGCGGTCGCGCCGGCGCTCTTCCATCGCTCGAGCGCACCGGCACCGGTGTTCGAATACGACGATTTCGAGGGCCTCATGCCGGTCATGGGGTCGCTGACTGCGGACGGCCTCACGAGCGACGTCGACGCCGCATTCTCGGAGCTCGAGCGCCGCGGCATCACGGCCGAGCAGTCGGGCATCGTCGGGTTCTGCATGGGAGGCAGCGTCACGCTCGCCACCGCCGCCCGCAAGGCCGTCGGCGCCGCCGTCACGTTCTACGGGGGCGGGCTGGCACAAGGGCGATTCGGGTATCCGGCGCTCCTCTCGCTCGGGTCGTCGATCCGCACACCCTGGCTGGGTCTGTTCGGCGATCGCGACCAGGGCATACCGGCCCAACAGGTCGAGAGACTGCGAGTGGCGGCGGAATCTGCGCCGGTCCCGACGGAGATCGTGCGTTATCCGGACGCGCAGCACGGCTTCAACTGCGATGATCGACCTGCGGTCTACAACGAAGCGGCGGCGTCCGATGCGTGGCGACGCACGCTCGCCTGGTTCGACAACTACTGCCAAGCAAACAACAAGTGACAACCAGATGAACGACGGCACAATCTCCGAGTCATCCGCGTTCCCTGGCGTCCCGCCAGGGCGTGATGCGGTCGTGCGCGGCGCGGGCACCGCTCCGGCGACCTCGGGGATGGAGACGCCGCGCGAGCTCGCGGATGCCATCCCGCTCGTCGAGCGGTCGTTCGCCTTCGTCGACCTTTGCGGCTTCACCCAATTCATCGCGAGCGAGGGCGAGCACGCGGCAATCGACGCTCTGCACACGTTTCGCGGGCTGACCCGCGAGATCGCGACGCGCCGGGGCGTTCCCGTGGCGAAGTGGCTGGGCGACGGCGCGATGCTGGTCGGCCTCGAGGTGGGCCCGACGATCGCAGCCGGCGCGGAGCTCATCGCGCGCTATCGGGGACAGACGCTCACCCTCCGCGGTGGCATCGCCCACGGTTGGGTCCTGCTGTTCGACGGTGACGACTACATCGGCCGACCCGCGAACCTGGCCGCGCGCCTCTGCCAGGCCGCGGGACCGGGCGAGCTGCTCGCGATCGGCTACCCCGCGCAGCTGCTCCCCCGATGGGTGCAGGTCGGCGGCACGCGCACGATCGAGCTCCACGGCATCGGTCAGATCGATCACGTGCAGGAGCTCGGGATCGTCCCCAACGTCGAGATGCCCCCGCACTGACGCCGCCCCGCCGAGCCCGAGCGGAGCGATCGAGTGCGCTTAAGTGACGAACTTCGTCGGCAGCGCGGCGATCAACAGCCCCAGCGCGAAGCCGACGACGGCGGCGACGATCACCCACTTGCCGAGCTGCTCGCCGCGCCGGAGCGCAACGACGCCGAGCACGAGCGCCACCGGTGCGAGAACGTACGGAAAGATCCACACCGCGAACCCGGCGAGGCCGAACCCGGCGATCGCGCAGATGCGTCCCGGCGGGATGCCCGTCCCCTCGGACGCACGCGTCGTTGGCGATTCCACGTCGAACACGGTACCGCCGGTCCCCCGCCGCGATCCGCTCGCGCGTTCGACCGTCTGGCCGGGCCTGGCGAGCGCTCGGTAGCCTCGAAGCCCAGGCCCTTTGAGGAGGCGCTGCATGGACGTTCGCTCGATCGAAGACGTCGCACCGGTCGTGGAGCACAACGGCACGGTCCCCGTCTGGTGGCTGGTGAATCCCCGCGAGATGAAGGAGATCACCGACGGCGGCTACCTGGAGCTCGCGAACGAGTTCGAGGTTGCGGGCGGCTCGTACGTGTTCCCGCACACGCACCCGACGCACGAGTTCTATTACGTCACCTCCGGCCGCGGCATCATGACGATCGCCGACGAGGATCGCGAGATCGCACAGGGAGACCTCGTCTACATCCCGCCGGAAACGGTGCACTCGCTCAAACCGATCAGCGACAACGCGCCGATTCACTGCTTCTGCTTCGCGGTCGGTGTCAAGGGCGCCGGGCCGATCGACTACACGACCCATCCCGAGTAGCCGTGCGATACCAGGCCCTCGGGACGTCGGGGCTCACGGTCTCGCGCATCGGCCTCGGAGCCAACAACTTCGGCAGGCGCGTCGACCTCGCGCGCACCAGGACGGTGGTCGACGCGGCACTCGACGCCGGCATCACGCTCGTCGACACGGCCGACATCTACGGCGATCGGAACAGCGAGAGCTTCCTCGGTGAGGTGCTGGAGGGCAGACGCGACCAGGTCGTCCTTGCGACCAAATTCGGCATGGACATGGGGGGCGAGCTCGGCCCGGACTGGGGCGCACGCGGCTCTCGGCGCTACATCCGGCGCGCCGTCGAGGCATCGCTCCGAAAGCTGCGGACGGACTGGATCGACCTGTACCAGTACCACGTGCCCGACGGCGTCACGCCCGCGGCGGAGACGCTCGCCACGCTCGACGAGATCGTGCGCGAGGGCAAGGTGCGCTACATCGGCTCGTCGAACTTCGCCGGATGGCAGGTCGCGGACGCCGAGTGGACCGCACGATCGGCCGGGGGCACACCGTTCGTGAGCGCGCAGAACAACTACAGCCTGCTCGACAGATCCGCGGAGCGCGAGCTCGTCCCGGCCTGCGCGCGCTTCGGCATCGGGATCCTGCCCTACTTCCCCCTCGCGAGCGGCTTGCTCAGCGGCAAGTACCGCCGGGGCGAGCCCGCGCCGTCCGGAACGCGCCTCGAAGCGAGTGTCGGGTCGATGCGCGACCGCGTCTTCGACGCGCTCGAGAAGCTCGAGGCGTTCGCACAGGAACGGGGCGTCACGATGCTCGACGTGGCGATCGGGTGGCTCGCGAGCCGCCCAGCTGTCGGCTCGGTCATCGCCGGAGCGACGCGGCCCGAGCAGGTCCAGGCGAACGTGGCGGCGGGCGAATGGGAGCCTTCGGCCGACGACTGCGCTGCGCTGGATGCGATCGTGCGGCCGGGCTCGAAGGTGAACTAGCGACCGGCTGCTAGGAAGCGCTCACCTTCTTGAGGGTCTCGAGCGCGCGGTCCGCGTGCACACTCATGCGCACCTCGCTCTTGATCACGTCGAGGATCTGACGGTCCTGAC
>DATBHZ010000149.1:0-3677 GCA_036557185.1 Acidimicrobiia bacterium
CACGGTGCTCACGGCCGCGCTCCCGGATAGCCACCGCCGCCGAAGCGTGCATCCAGCTCGTCGTAATCGATCGCGAAGCCGTTGCGCGGGAGCCGGTCGACGAACTCGACGGACCTCGGCTTCTTGTACGAGGCGATCTGCCCTCTGACGTGCTCGATGATGTCGTGCTCCGTGGCGACCTCGCCCTCCCGGAGCGCGACGATCGCCTTCACGCTCTGGGTCCACCGCGGATCGGGGACGCCGATGATCGCGCATTCCGCAACCGCAGGGTGTCGCGCGAGTGCCTGCTCGACCTCGGCGGGGTAGATGTTCTCGGCAGCGCTCTTGATGAGCCGCGTCTTGGGCCCGATGAACGTGATGGATCCGTCGGGCTCGCGGCGCGCCAGGTCGTTCGTGTGGTGCCAGCCACCTCGGAGCCGCTCGTCGTTGAGCTCCGGCCGGTTCCAGTAGCCGTTCATCACGGTCGGACCGCGCGCAACCAGCTCACCGACCTCGCCGTCGGCCACCTCACGATCATCGGGATCGACGATGCGCGTCTGCACGACGGGGACGGCGCGCCCGTGCGAGCCCTGCGGCCGCGTCGCGAGGAGGTTCATCGTCATCATCCCCATCACTTCGGTCTGGCCGTAGCCTGCAGGGTTGCGCGCGAACGGGCTCGTGTCGACGGTGGTCATGTCGGTCCACGCGGGCTTCCCCGCGTGTGAGCGCAGCGATTTCAAGTCGTACCGGCCGTCGCGATTCACCTCGAGGATCTGGCGGATCGTCGGTCCCATGAGGAACGCTCCGTTGCACCCTTCCGCTTCGATCAAGCGGCACAGCTCTGCCGCGTCGACGCGCGGCGTGAAGACGTTCGTGCCTCCGACGACGAACGTCGCGAACGTCGTCATCAGTGTCGCGAGATGGAACATCGGGCCGGAGTTCAGGTAGGTGTACTCCGGCGTGATGTCCGCCGCGTGCGCCATCACGAGGCTCTGCGTGATGATCGCCTGGTGGGAGAGCATCGCCGCGTTCGGTGTTCCCGCGAACGCGGCGGTGTAGAGGAGCATGGCGGTCTCGGCGGGGTCCCGGGTCTCGAAGTCGTCGTACGGGGCGCCGCCATCGAGGAACGTCTCGTACGGATCCTGCTCCGTGTCGTGCGCGAGCCAGCGTGCAGAGGCCGCCGCGCGCGAAGTAGCGCGGGCCTCGCGCACGGCGTCGCCGATCTCGGCCTCCTGCCAGACGACGACGGCGGGCGCGAGGTCGTCGAGCACGAACGCGAGCTCTTCGGCGGTCTGCCGCCAGTTGACGCAGCACAGCCCGGCCCCGAGCATCCCGCCGGCGAGCAGCAGCTCAAGGATGCGGGCGGAGTTCTGGCCCATCCAGAGCAGACGGTCGCCGGGCTGCACGCCGTGCTCGGCGAGCGCGTGCGCGAGCTTTGTGACGCGCGTGTGCAGATCGCGGTAGCCGAGGCGCACGTCACCGTCGACCGCAGCGGTCTGGCGCGGCCAGCTCCGAGCGTGCTCGCGCAGCACGTCGGCGAGCGTCAGCGAATGCAGCATCCGTCCGACTCTGCCACGCACCTGACGTGCATGTCAGGATGACGGTGATGTCCGGAGAGGCCGAGCCGATTCCAACCGACGTCCCCCGGCACGACGTGCCGCGCGCCGGCCGCAGCGGGTTCGTGCTCGTGGAGGAGCGCCAGGTTCACTACTTGGAGTGGGGCAGGTCGGGCGCCCCGCCCGTCCTCTGCCTCCACGGCGGCGGGCAGACGGCGTACATGTGGGAGGAGCTCGGTGCCGCGCTGCGCGACGGGTACCACGTGGTCGCCCCCGACCTTCCGTGGCACGGCGACAGCGATCCGATCGACGAGATGTCGCGCCAGCACCTCGCCGCGACCATCCCGCCGCTCCTCGACGAGTTCGGCCTGGAGCAGGTCGCGCTGGTCGGTGCGTCGCTCGGCGGGATCGTCAGCCTGACGCTCGCCGCGGCGCGCCCCGAGCTGATCGGTTCCGTGTCGCTCATCGACATCGGGCACCGGCTCGAGGACGAAGGCGTCAACCGGATCATCGACTTCATGGCGAAGCACGAGTCGTTCGCGTCGTTGGAGGAGGCGGCCGCGGAGGTTGCCGAGTATCTCCCGCAACGCAAGAGCGTGCGGCCGGAGAGCCTCCGCCGGAACCTCCGGGAGCGCGCCGACGGGCGCTGGGAGTGGAAGCACGGCTACGGCAAGCGCCTGCGGGACACGACGGACTCGCTCGACGGCGGGCGGAACTGGCGCAACCTCGTCGCAGGTCTCGATGACGAGGTGCAGGCCATACCTGTTCCCGTGCTCGTGCTCCGCGGGGCAGGGAGTGACGTGCTCTCCAACGAGGGAGCGGAGGAGATCGCCGCGCTCATCCCGGACGCGCGGCTGGCCACCATCGGCGCGGCTGGCCATCACGCGGCCGGGGACAACCCGGAATCGACGGCGAGCCTCGTGCGCGGATTCCTCGACGAGGTGACGCCGTGACGCCGTGAGCGTCAGTCCTTCGGGGGCCGGCAGTTGATCGCGAGCGTGAAGATCGTCTTGACGACCGGGTCGCCGGTCTTCGCGTCGCGCCAGTCCGTCTCGGTCACGTAGAACTCGAGCTTGCCGCCGTTCGACCTCGGCTTCTCGTAGACGTCGGTGACCGTCGAGGTTCCCTCGAGCTCGTCGCCGACGCGCGGCCAGCGCGAGAACTCGAAGGCCTGCTCGCCGTGGAGGATGGCGCGACCCGGTCCGCGGAGCTTCTCGATCGGCAGCCCTGCTGCACCGCCCTCTCCGAGCGAGCCCCAGAACGGCATGACGAACGGGAAGGTCGGCGGCACCGGCGCGTCGTCGCCGTCGTATGCGCCGCTGGTGTCTCCGAGGGACTGTGCGAACACGCGCACCGGCCCGCGCTCGATGCGAACGCGCTGCTGGCCCGTCTGCGTGCCCTTGAGCTCGTCGAGTGCCACGTGTCTCCTTCGGCGGTTCCCGCGCTGTCGTGCGGCCCGGG
Source organism: Acidimicrobiia bacterium (assembly GCA_036557185.1). Taxonomy (GTDB): domain Bacteria; phylum Actinomycetota; class Acidimicrobiia; order IMCC26256; family JAENVU01; genus DATBHZ01. The sequence goes on from DATBHZ010000149.1 coordinate 2,997, forward strand.
ACCCTAGCCCGTGAGCAGGTGTTTCATCACCTTGCCGGTCGCGTTCCGCGGTAGCTCGTCGGCGAACGTGAGCTTGCGCGGCCGCTTGTAGTCGGCGAGGCGGTCCGCGCAGAACGCGAGCAACGCGTCGGGCTCGACGGTCCGGCCTTCCTTGCAGACGACGTAAGCCGAGATGTCCTCACCCAGGACCTGGTGCGGTATGCCGACGACGGCCGCCTCCTGCACGTCGGGATGTTGGAGGAGCACCGCCTCGATGTCGGTCGGGTAGACGTTGTGCCCGCCGCGGATGATCAGGTCCTTCTTGCGCCCGACCAGGTACAGGAACCCGTCCTCGTCGAGAAAGCCGAGGTCGCCGCTGCGCAGCCATCCGTCGGCTGTCCACGTGGAGGCCGTCGCGCCTTCGTCCTTGTAGTACTCGCGCTGGCGACCGGGCATGCGCGTGAGCAGCTCGCCGACCTCCTTCGCATCACACTCGCTGTCGTCGTCACGGACGATCTTGAGCTCCATCGGCGGAAGCGGCTTGCCGACCGAGCCGAGCCTCTTGGTGACCTCGTCCTTGGGCATGACGATGAAGGCTGGGCCGGCTTCGGTCATCCCGTACGAGTTCGACACCGTCGCATCGGGGAGCCGTTCTTGCAGCGTGAGGAGCGTCTGCGGTGCGAGCGGCGCGCTCCCGATCGA
>DATBHZ010000150.1:0-25656 GCA_036557185.1 Acidimicrobiia bacterium
CCCGCGGGCCTTCCCGTCGATGACGACCACGTCGAGCATCTCGCGCCGCGCGAACATGCGGACGCGCTTCTCGTGCACCTGGCGCATGAGCGACTGGTAGGCGCCGATCAGCAGTTGCTGGCCCGTCTGGCCGCGCGCGTAGAACGTGCGCGACACCTGTGCGCCGCCAAACGAACGGTTGTCGAGAAGACCGCCGTACTCGCGCGCGAAGGGCACGCCCTGCGCGACGCACTGATCGATGATGTTGACGCTCATCTGCGCGAGCCGGTAGACGTTGGCCTCGCGCGACCGGTAATCCCCGCCCTTGATGGTGTCGTAGAACAGGCGGTACACGCTGTCGCCGTCGTTCTGGTAGTTCTTCGCGGCGTTGATGCCGCCCTGCGCGGCGATGGAGTGCGCGCGGCGCGGGGAGTCGTGGAAGGTGAGCATCGTCACGCGGTAGCCGAGCTCACCGAGTGTCGCAGCGGCCGACGCGCCGGCGAGGCCGCTCCCCACGACGACGATCCTGAACTTCCGCTTGTTCGCGGGGTTGACGAGCTTCACGGAGAACTTGTGGTTGTCCCACATGTTCTCGATCGGCCCCTCCGGGATCTTCGCGTCCAACTGAGTCACGGTGTAACAACTTTCGTGACGATCAGCAGGGGCATGCTCACGTTGCCGATGCCGATGACCACTGCGAAGGCGACCGCGAAGTATCGGCGCCAGATGTTCCACCTCGGGTTGTTCCAGCCGAGGCTCTGGAACATGCTCCACGCGCCGTGGAAGATGTGGATCGCGAGCGCGATGTTGGCGACGATGTAGACGATCGCCACGGGCACGCGTTGGAAGCTCGCGAACATGTTGTCGTAAGGATCACCGCGCACGAAGTGCGGGTTCGCGGAGCCCCACGTGAGGTCCAGCAGGTGGAAGATCACGAACAGGGCGATGATGATCCCGGTCCAGCGCATCGTGCGCGACGCGAAGTTGGCGGCGACGTAGTCGCGGTGTGACTGGTACTTGACGGGGCGCGCCCGCTGGTTCATTCGGGTCAGCTGGTACGCCGCGATGATGTGCACGAAGAACGCGGCGATGAGTCCGACGCGCACCCCCCAGAGGAGGACGGTGCGCGGCAGCGCGGGTTCGCCGACGGTGCGCAGCCACTCCGCGTACGCGTTGATGTGGCTCTTTCCGAGGAAGATCTTGAGGTTCCCGATCATGTGCCCGAGCACGAAGGCGAGCAGGATGATCCCGCTCACGCCCATCGCCCACTTCTTGCCGATCGCGGACTGCCAGAACCCGATGGGACCGGACCGGCGGATCCGCTGCGGCGTCGGTGCGGAGGCCCCGGTGCTGCTCCCGGTCGGGCTCTTGGGCGCTTCCTGAACCTGCGTCACGGGAATGGTCCTTTGCTCGGGTGCTCTCCCCGGGAGCACCGCATCCTTCCCGGAAGCTAGCCGTCAGATGCCGCCCGCAACGATGCGGAGCCACTCGAGCACGGTGTCGTAGGAGTTGACGATCTCACCGACGGCAGGGTGCCGCAGCTTCAACGTCACCGCAGTCGTGCGACGGTCGAGGTGCACGCGCCCGACGTAGGTCACACGCTGTGGTCCGATGTCACCGGTCCAGCTGCGTCGCCGGCCGTCGAGATCGGCCTCGACGACTGCCCCTGCGAGCGGGCTCCGCAGCTCGCTCGCGACGTGCACCCAGCCTTGTCGCGGCTCCAGCATCGGGAGCACGGAGCGGCACGCGTCCCGGAGCGCCCCGTAGCCCTGCTTCGGCCTTCGCTCGTGGTCGAGGACAGATCTCGTGATCGCCGGATGTCCGTCGGTGAGCGCCACGTGACAGAAGCCGCCGGCCGGATCCAGCTCGAGCCTGCGCAGGTCTTCGATCTGCAACTGGATGACTGCCGCCTGATGCTGCTGTGTCGCCGTGCGCCACTCCGCGAGCGTCCGGTACGCGGACGGGGGGACGTGCCGTTCGAACGCCTCGCGGTCGTAGCCGTGATTGACGGCCAGCTCGTCCCAGTCGAGGTCGGGCCACGCTGCGGGATCCAGGAGAGCATCGTCCTCGGGGACCGCCGGAGCACCGAGCCCGGTCGCGAACCGCGCAAGGCGCGGGACCGTCCGTGCCGCCCTGGCCACGTGATCGATACGCAACGCCCCGAGGTCCGGCGCGGCGCCGAGGTGCGCGTCGACGGGTCGTGTCGGGTCGGCCCTGCGGAGTGCGCGGGCGACCGATCGGTCGAGGACGTCCTTGTTCCAGGTCGGTGCGAGCGACGCAATCCTCGCCCGCGTGCCCTCTCCGTCGAACACGAACGGATCGTCGTGCCCGCACCACATCGCGATGCTCGGATGGTGGCCGAGCAGCGCCACCATCTCGCGCGCCTGCCGCAGCGCCTGCTTGCGCGTGCTCGTCGAGTAGCTGCCGCGGAGCGGAAGGTCCTGCCACAGCATCAGGCCGGCTGCGTCCGCGGCCTCGTACAGCTCCGGGCGGCTCACGTGTGCCCGGACGCGCAGCAGGTCGAGATTCGCGTCGCGTGCCAGCTGCACGTCGCGCACGAAGTCCTCCGGTTTCGCGTCCGCCAGCGACATCGCGAGCGGCCCTGCGGTGGACCCCATGGTGAACAGCTGCTCGCCGTTCACGATGAGATGCCGCTCGTGCAGCCGAACGTCGCGGAACGCGGTGCGGAGGCGGCGACGATCGCTCGGCGCGTCGTCTACCTCGACCGACACCTCGACGGCGCAGCGCTGCTGCTCGCCGAGCCGCCACGGCCACCAGCGTGGTGGTTGATCGATGTCGATCGTCCAGGTGAGCGCGTTGTCGCCCGCGGCGAGCGCCACGTCACGCGTCGGCGCGGCAAGCATCTCACCGCCGGGTCCCTCGACGGTCGCGTGGAGCCGTGCTCGTACCGGAATGCCATCGGGATCACTTCCGGGATCGAGCGTGACGTTGAGCAGAAGGCGCGCGCGCGTCTCGGTGGCCTCGCTGCAGAGCACGCGCAACCACTTGATGCGGACGCTGCCGGTGTGACGCAGCCGCACGGGCCTCCAGATCCCGCCCGGGTTCCAGCGCGGGTCGACGTCGGTCGACCCGGCGAAGGCGCCGAGGATCGCGCGCTGGCCCGCGAGCCGGTCCGGCACCGCGCAGGCGACTTCGACCGCGAGCACGTGTAGTCCGCTCGCGGCACGCGTCAGGTCCGTGATCTCGAAGGTGTGCGAGATGAAGTAGCCCTCGGTGGTTCCCAGGTACGAGCCGTCGAGCCAGACATCGCCGTCGTAGAAGATGCCGTCGAACGTCAGGAATCGCCTGGTCGCGCCTTCGAGCGATCCGGTGTCGAAGCGTCGCCGGTACAGCACCGGGCCGTCCGAGCTCGCGAGCTCGTCGTTGCTCCGCCAGTGCCCGGGCACCCCGAGCTCGGGCCACGCGCTGTCGTCGAACGACGGCTCGGTGAACCGCCGCGCGAGATCGCCGACCTGCGCATGCGCGCGCCAGATGCCCGAAAGGTCGACAGGCCGCGGCAGGGACGCATCGGTCACGAGGGTGCCGAGACTAGGGGACACACGTCAGGGGTACAGTTCGCGACCATGAGCCGCCCCTCCACACTCGGTGACCTTCGCGCGAGCGGCTGGGAGTCGCGTCCGGTCGCAGAAGAGATCCGCGCCAACGTGATCGATGCGATCGCTGCCGGAAGACCGCTCGTCGACCGCGTGATCGGCTACGAGGACACCGTCCTGCCACAGCTCGAGAACGCGCTGCTCGCGTGCCACGACATCATCTTCCTCGGCGAGCGCGGGCAAGCGAAGACGCGCATCATCAGATCACTCACCGATCTGCTCGACGAGTGGATGCCGATCATCGCGGGCAGCGAGATCAACGACGATCCGTACCATCCGGTGTCGCAGCACGCGCGCGTGCTGGTGGCCGAGCGCGGTGACGAGACGCCGATCGAGTGGGTGCACCGATCACGGCGCTTCGGCGAGAAGCTCGCCACACCCGATACGTCGATCGCGGACCTCATCGGCGAGGTCGATCCGATCAAGGTCGCCGAAGGTCGATACCTCTCCGACGAGCTGACCATCCACTACGGCTTGGTGCCGCGCACCAACCGAGGCATCTTCGCGATCAACGAGCTCCCGGACCTCGCGGAGCGGATCCAGGTCGGGTTGCTCAACGTGCTCGAAGAGCGCGACGTCCAGATCCGCGGCTACAAGATCCAGCTCCCGCTCGACGTGATGCTCGTCGCGTCGGCCAACCCCGAGGACTACACGAACCGCGGCCGCATCATCACGCCGCTCAAGGACCGCTTCGGCGCTCAGATCCGCACCCACTACCCGCTCGACGTCGACCTCGAGATGGACGTCATCGAGCAGGAGGCGCGGCCGCTCGCCGGCGACCACCTGGTCGTCGCCGTGCCGGAGTTCATGACCGAGATCGTCGCCGAGATCAGCCAGCAGGCCCGCCGGTCACCGCACGTGAACCAGCGCTCCGGCGTCTCGGTCCGTCTCTCGATCTCGAACTACGAGACCCTGGTCGCGAACGCCATGCGGAGGGCGTTGCGCGCCGGCGAGTCCGAGGTCGTCCCCCGGGTGAGCGACCTGGACGCGCTCGTTGCGTCGACGTCGGGCAAGGTCGAGATCGAGACCCTCGACGAGGGGCGCGACAGCCAGGTGCTGGAACGCATCCTCAAGACGAGCGTGCTCGAGGTGTTCCGTGCACGTGTGCGGCCCGAGCGTCTCAGCCAGCTCGTCTCGGACTTCGACGAGGGGCGCATCGTGCACACCGGCGAGGACGTGCCTTCGTCGGACTACGCGAAGCTCGTGAGCTCGGTTCCGGGCATGCGGGGCGCGTTGGCGGAGCTCGGTGTCGGCGAGACGCCGGCGGGCGCCGCGTCGGCGATCGAGTTCGTGCTCGAGGGACTGCACCTGTCGAAGCGCCTCAACAAGGACGCCATGGGCGGTCGCGCCACGTACCGCGCCCGAGGCTGACGCCGGAGCGGCGCCGCGCCCGTCACATCCCCTGGTTCTTGAACCACCCGCAATCCTGCGACGCGCGCCGGTTGACGTGGTCGACCGCCTTCTTGACCTTCGGGTTGTCGACGACCGACTTGTCGCCCTCGTTCACCCGTTGCAGCGCGCTCAGGAAGAGCTCGGCGTCCTTCTTGGTGTCCTTCGGTGCGGTGTCCACGATCTTCTGGACCATGTTGATCTGGTCCAGAGGCTTGGCGCCGTTGACCTTCGCGTCGTACTTGGCGGCAGCGGAGCAGAACGCCTTCGACGGTGGCGGAAGGTTCGACGAGATGTCCTCGCTCTTCTTGCAGGACGCGAGGAGCGGCAGCGCGATCAGGAAGCAGAGTGACAGCGCGGCGACACGCCCTCGGGACATGGACAGATTGTTGCGCTCCGAAGGGGGGTCCCGAGGAACCGGGGTAGCCTGCGACCATGCCCCGTCGAGGCTTCCAGTACTCCCGTTGGGACGGGACACAGGTCGGTTTCGACCTCGATGCCGACTCGCTGCTCTCCGAGATGTCGGACGATCTCCTGTACCACGGAGACCTCAACGCGGCCCTGCGACGCCTCCTCCAGCAGGGGATGCGCGACCGCGACGGCGAGCGCATGATGGGCCTGCGCGACATGCTCCAGAAGCTCCGCCAGCGTCGCAAGGAGGAGCTCGACAAGCGCGATCTCGGCGGTGTCTACGACGACATCGCCGACAAGCTCGACGAGATCCTCGATCAGGAACGAGCCGGGATCGAACGCCGCCTGCAGGAGGCACGCGACTCGGGGGATCAGCGCCGCAAGGAGATCGTCGAGGACCTCGCGCAGCAACGGCAGCTCGAGCTCGACCTCATGCCACCCGACCTCGCGAGCCGGGTCGAGTCCATGCAGCAGTACGACTTCATGGACGACGACGCGCGCCAGCACTTCGAGGAGCTGATGGACGAGCTGCGCCAGCAGCTGCTCCAGAGCTACTTCAACCAGATGTCCGAGGGCATGAAGGACGTCTCGCCCGAGCAGATGGCCCGCATGAAGGACATGCTCGCGGAGCTCAACCAGATGCTCGAGCAACGTGAGCGCGGCGAGGAACCCGACTTCCAAGGGTTCATGGAGCGCTACGGCGACTTCTTCCCCAACAACCCGCAGACGCTCGACGAGCTGCTCGAGGACATGGCGCGCTCGATGGCGGCGATGCAGCAGATGCTCAACTCCATGTCGCCCGAGCAGCGCGCGCAGCTCCAAGCGCTCGCAGAGTCGCTCCTCGAGGACATCGACCTGCGCTGGCAGGTCGACGAGCTGTCCCGCAACCTCGCGCAGGCGTTCCCGAACCTGCCCTGGAACCAGCAGCTGGGCTTCCGCGGCGACGACCCGATGAGCATGGGCCAGGTGCCCGGGCTGCTCGAGACGCTCGGAGATCTCGACCAGCTCGAGAACCTGCTCAAGAACGTCACCCAGCCCGGTCAGCTCGCGGAGGTGGACCTCGACCAAGCGCGCGAGCTCCTCGGCGAAGACGCCGCCCGTTCGCTCGATCGCCTCAAAGAGCTCGCCAAGCTGTTGGAGGAAGCCGGACTGATCGACCAGCGCGAGGGCCGGTACGAGCTCACGCCGAAGGGCGTCCGCGCGCTCGGTCAGAAGGCCCTGGGCGACCTGTTCCGCAAGATGATGCAGGACAAGGCCGGCCGCCACGAGATCGAGCGGACCGGTGTCGGCCACGAGCGGGCGTACGAGCACAAGCCCTACGAGTTCGGCGATCCCTTCCACCTCAACGTCGAGCAGACCGTGCGCAACGCGATCTGGCGTCGCGGGAGCGGGACACCGGTGGAGCTCGCGCCCGCCGACTTCGAGGTCGAGCGGACCGAGCAGCTCGTCAAGTCCTCGACGGTGTTGATGCTCGACGTCTCCCTGTCGATGCCGATGCGTGAGAACTTCCTGCCCGCCAAGAAGGTCGCGATGGCGCTGCACTCGCTCATCACGACCCAGTTCCCACGCGACTACTTCGGCCTCGTCGCCTTCGGGCGCGTCGCCCGAGAGGTGCAGCCCCAGCTGCTCCCCGAGATGAGCTGGGACTTCGAGTGGGGCACGAACATGCAGCACGCGCTGCTGCTCGCCCGCTCACAGCTGGAGCGTGAGTCCGGCACGAAGCAGATCATCATGGTCACCGACGGCGAGCCGACCGCCCACATCGAGCGAGGCGAGGCCGTGTTCCAGTACCCGCCCTCTCCGGTGACGGTGGAGGAGACGCTCCGTGAGGTGGCCCGCTGCACCCGAGCCGGCATCCGGATCAACACCTTCATGCTGGACGAGAGCCCCTACCTCCAGGACTTCGTCCGCCGGATGATGAAGATGAACCGGGGCCGTGCCTTCTTCACGAGCCCCGAGAACCTGGGTGACTACGTCCTGGTCGACTTCCTGGAGCATCGCCAGGCCCACCGCCGCGCCTCATAGGTCCGTCGGCCCGCAGCCTCTCAAGCCTGGTCCTCCTTGGGCCGATGGACTCGCAGGCACGGTAGGCGAGGAAAATCGATGGACCAGCTCCCCGTGGAGATCACCCAGAAAATTCGGCACGAGGCCCGGGTCGCCGGGCTGCGTGAGGAGCACGCGCCCTCGATCGAGATGGTCGAGCGCCGGCGCATGCAGCTCTGGTTCATCATGATCCTCGTCGTCCTGGTGCTCGGCGTCGCCAGCGTGATCGCCGTGTTCGCCGCCAGGAAGGTCGACACCCTCACCGACAAGCCGTGGGTCCTCTTCGGGGCAGTCGCGTGCCTCGGTCTCGCGTTCTGCATCTACGCCGTCGAGAAGGAGGTCCACCTCCACCGGCTGAGCAGGCTGCTCGTCGACGAGCGGGTGCTCAACTCCGCGATGGCGCAGCGCCTCCAGACCAACGCCGCGCTCGCGAGCGCCGGCAAGGCGCTGAACTCCGTGCTCGACCTCGACGAGGTGCTCGACGCAATCCTTGCGAACGCCCTCGATCTGCTCGGCGGAGTGACCGGCTCGGTCATGCTCCTCGAGGAGGAGGACGAGCTGCGCGTCGTCGCCGTGCGCGGGAGCAAGCTGCCGCGCGACGCGCGCGTGAAGGTCGGGGAGTCGATCGCCGGACGCGTCGCCCGGTCCCGCGAGCCGCTCCTGATCAACGGCCGGGTCCGCGGCGAGGACTTCCCCGGCTACGCCGAGCGCGACGACAAGGCGTCGAGCGCGATGTGCGTCCCGCTTGTGAACCGGGGGCAGCTCCTCGGCGTGCTCAACATCAACGCGTCGCAGCAGCGCGCGTTCGACGAGTACGACCTCCAGGTGCTGAGCCTGTTCGCCGAGCCGGTCGCAGCGGCGATCGCCAAGGCCGGTCTCTACGAGGCCGAGCGCGCCCACGTCGCGCAGCTGCTCGACTCGGACCGCATGAAGTCCCAGTTCGTGGCGTCCGTCAGCCACGAGCTGCGTACCCCGATCACCTCGATTCGCGGCGCCGTTGCCGCGTCGCGCCGTGCGGCGGACGCCCACCAGCGAGGGGAGCTGCTCGACGTGATCGAGCGGCAGTCCGGACGGCTCCACACGATGGTCGAGGAGATCCTGACTGCCGCCAAGATGGAGCAGGCCCGCGACAAGCTCCTCCGCAAGATCGACGTCGCGGCGCTGGTCCGGCTCTCCGCGCTCGACTCCCAGGTCGCCGGGCGGCCCGTCGAGGTCGAGGCGCCCGCGGCCTGCGAGGTCCGCGCCGATCCCGAGGCGGTACGCCGGATCGTGACGAACCTGATCGAGAACGCACACAAGTACGGCAAGGCACCCGTGCGCATCACCGTCCAGCCCACCGAGGACCACGTGGTCCTCTCCGTCGTCGACAGCGGTCCCGGAATCCCGCCGGAGTTGCGAGAGCGTGTGTTCGAGCGCTTCTACCGGGAGGATCCGAACGGCACGAAGCCCGGCATGGGCCTCGGGCTCTCGATCGTGCGAGGGCTGGTGGAGTCCTGCGGTGGAGCGGTCTGGGTGGAGGACGCACCAGGCGGCGGCGCGGCGTTCCGTGTCGCCCTCAAGACGCGCTCGCACGACGAGCAGCAGCGGGAGGTCGCTCATGCATAAGCACAAGGTGCTGATCGTGGACGACGAGCCGGACGTCCTCCTGACCCTGCGCGTCATCCTGGAGTCCGAGGGCTTCGAGGCGTGCCTCGCGGCCGACGGTGAGACGGCGCTGCGCAGGATCGACGAGGACAACCCCGATCTCGTCGTGCTCGACATCATGATGCCGGTCCTCGACGGATGGTTCGTGCTGGCGGAGCTGGCCGGCCGGGCTCGTCACCCGCGGGTGGTCGTCTGCTCCGCGAAGTCGGCAGAGGCGGACCGCATGCGTGCCCGCGAGCTCGGCGCCGACGAGTACGTGACGAAGCCGTTCGAGCCCGAGCAGCTCCTCACCGTGATCCGCGGCGTCCTCGAGCGCCACTCGGCGCACACGTAGCCCACCGGCGCCTCACGGCGGCGTGGCGGGCCACTGAGGCCCGTTTCGAGCCGAAAATCCTCAAACCGCCAAATTTCTTCTTGCCACCGCGCACTGCGGCTGCTTAAGTGACATCGATGTAGTTTCAGGCGCGTCATTCGGTTCCTCTGTCCGTGGGGAGGATCCCGATGGCACGCGGGAGGCAGCCGTGGGAGGCCAAGTGCGGGACATGATCATGGCGCACGTCCATGCGACCGACATGGGCGACAGGCGGTGGCAGGAGCGAGCGAACTGTCTGGGTGTCGACCCGGACCTCTTCTTCCCCGAGCGAGGCGCCTCGACCCGCGAGGCGAAATCGGTGTGCGGCAGCTGCGAGGTCCGCGAGGAGTGCCTCGAGTACGCGCTCGTGAACGGCGAGAAGTTCGGGATCTGGGGCGGTCTGTCCGAGCGTGAGCGACGCCGGCTGCGTCGCCAGCGAGCGCTAGCGCGGCGTGCGGCCGCGGCAGCTGCGTCGGCGTCGGCGTCGTGAGACGAGCCCGGAGGAGCGGCGTCAGGCCGGCTCGTCCGAGGCCCGTCTCGCCCCACCGGCGTCGGCGGCGCGCCCTTCGATCGTCTGCCGTTCGCTGAGCCCGCTCCACGCCACGAAAGCATCGGAGCATCGCTCGAGCTCCGCTGCGGGGAGCAGCCCCACGAGCTCCACGCACGCGACCGTTCCACCGCCGGCTTCGATGGCGTCCCGCACGGTGCCGACCGCGCGCTCGACGCCCGTCTCGCGCAGCGCCGTGAGGTTCATGCTCACCTGCGCGTGACCGCGCGTGGACAGCTCGAGACCGAGCGCCCGAACGCCGCGCAGGCCACCGTCACGTTCACGCACTCGGCGCGCCACGGTCCGTGCCAGCGTCACGTCGTCGTTCCCCAGCTCGACGTTCACCGCGACGAGCACCTCGCGCGCGCCGACCGCAGAGGCGCCGAGCAACGGATGGGCGACAGCGGGGCCGCAGTCAGGCGCGCGCAGCCGGAACGCGTCGCGGCGAGTCACCGGGAGACTGCGACGCGCGGGCACGTCAGCGTCGTCGTAGAGAAAGGTGGGTACCTGGGCCTCGGTGCTCCACCAGCGCGCGAACTCGACAGCCTCCGTGGTGGCGACCGCGTGCGTGGTCGGCGGGAGCGCGACGAACGGCACGACGTCGACGACCCCGAGCAACGGGTGCACACCGCGGTAGTCGGCGAGCGTCACGTGCTCGGCCGCGTCGGTCGCGAGTCGGCGCGCGGCACCCACAGTCGTCGCGGGGTCGTGCGCCGCGATTGTGAACACGGAACGGTCGTGGTCAGGGTCGTGGTGCACGTCGAGCAGGCTCTCGCCACCGGCCCGTGCGAGCCTCCCGAGCACGTCTGCACGCCGTCCCTCGGCGATGTTCACCACGCACTCGAGCACTGCCCCAGCGTACGGGGAGCCGCGTAACCTGCAGGCGGTGCGGATCGGGCTCGCGTTGCCCCAGTACGACTACTCGATCGCCGGCGAGCAGCCGTTGCGGTGGGAGACCCTGCTCTCCACGGCGCGCCGAGCCGCGTCGGCGGGTTTCGAGTCGCTCTGGCTCTCGGACCATCTCTTCCTCGACATCTCGAAGTACGGAGGCCCGAGCGAGCCCGCAGGCGCGTTCGAGCCCCTCGTGACGCTCGCAGCCCTCGCGCGCGCGGTCGAGCAGCCGCGTCTGGGCGTGCTCGTGGTCTGCGAGGCGCTGCGGCCCGCTTCTGTGCTTGCCAAAGCGCTCGCGACGCTCGACCGTGTGTCGGGCGGAAGGCTCGAGGTCGGCCTGGGGGCGGGTTGGTACGAGCCCGAGTACGACGCGATCGGTATGGAGATGCCGCCACCCGGGGTGCGCGTCGCGCGGCTCGCCGAGGCCGTGCAGATCGTGGCCGCGCTGTTGGCCTCCGACGGCGCGCCGGTCTCGTTCGACGGCACCTACCACCGCGCCGCAGGTGCGCGCGTGCTCCCGCCGGCGCAGCAGCATCCCCGGCCGCCGGTGCTCGTCGGTGGCAAGGGCGACCGGGTCATCCGTACCGCGGTGCAGTACGCCGACGGGTGGAACACGTGCTGGGTGTGGACCCAGGAGCAGTACCGGGAGCGGCTCGACGTGGTCGAGGCCGAGTGCGAGCGCGCGGGACGCGACCCGGCCTCGTTCCGCCGGACGCTCGGGCTCTACGCGCTGTGCGGTGAGGATCGAGGTGACCTCGAGCGCCGGTTCGATCGACTCAGGGCCAACACGCCGCCCGGCGTCCTGGACGGCGTGACGCTCGACGACTGGAGGGCCGGCCGGCTCGTCGGCACCGTGCCGGAGGTCCGCGAGCAGGTTGCGGCCTGGGAGGGGCTGGGCGTGGAGGAGATCGTGGTCGGAGCGGGTGCGGTGCCGTTCCACCTGGGCTCCGCCGACGACCTCGATGCGCTGGCCGAGGCATTGCTGTGAGGGGCGGTCCCCGGCGGGGGAGCAGTACGCTTGCAGCACGCAATCCGGAAGGACGTGGATCGAATGAGCTTCGGAGCGCCCGAGTTGCTGATCGTCCTTGCCGTCGCGCTCTTGATCTTCGGCGGGTCTCAGATCCCCAAGCTCGCCCGTTCCCTCGGCTCGGCCCAGCGGGAGTTCAAGGCCGGCCTCGAGGAGGGGAAGAAGGACGACGGCGACGCCAAGAAGGGCACGGAAAAGGGCAACTAGCCCTTTCGAGCCCCACTCTGCGCGCGATCTTTGCCGCGCGGGGAACCCAGCGGCCACGGACCGTCGTTCGCAGTGGATGACCGGGCGCCGTTGCGAGATGCGTCGGACGGAGTTCCGACCTGGGAGGAGGTCGCCCGCGGCCACGGGCAATTCCTCTACAACGTGGCGTACCGGCTCGCCGGGAACGAAGCAGACGCGCGAGACGTGGTGCAGGAGTCGCTCCTCCGCATTCGCCGGGGCCTGGAGAGCTACCAGCCCGGGTCCCTCGAGGGTTGGCTGGCACGCATCGTGACGAACGTGTTCTTGGACGAGGTACGCAGGAAGCGCCGTCGCCCGACCTCGGCGCTGCCGGAGGAGCCCGATCTCGTCTTACCGCCCTCCGACTCCGCGGATGTCGCGTCGGAGTCCGCGCAGCTCTCGGACGAGATCCAGGAGGCGCTCGGCGCGCTCCCGGAGGAGTTCCGCGTCCCGGTCGTGCTGTGCGACGTTGGCGGGCGCACGTACGAGGAGATCGCCGCCTCGCTCGGCGTACCCGTGGGAACGGTGCGCTCGCGTCTGCACCGCGGTCGCAAGCTGCTGCGCGCCTCCCTCGTCGAAGCGGGGGTGGTCGCGTGAGCGCCCGTCAGCGAAGCGGGTACCCCGCCGAGCAGGGCGCGTGGCCCGAGCGGCCCGCGCCGAACGCGCAGGAGCGGGAAGCGTGAGCGAACAGCAGATGAACGAGGACATGCTCTCGGCGTATCTCGACGGTGAGCTCACCGACGAGGAGCGCGCCGCGGTCGAGGCGCGGCTCGCCGAGTCGGCAGAGTGGCGCGAGCAGCTCGCCGAGATCGACGAGGTCAGGCGTCTCGTCCGCGGCATGCCGGCACGGGAAGCGCCGGCCGGCGTCTTCGAGGTCCGCGCCGCAGACAAGCCCGCGCCGGCCGCGTCCGCCGCCACCGTCTCGCCGCTTCGTCGTCATCGCCGCGCGCTGGCCGCCGTCACGGCTGTTGCAGCTGCGCTCGTCGCGATCGTGGTGGTCACTCCCCACCGAACGACGACACACCCGTCCGTCGCGAACCTCGCGGCGGAGCATGCCGCGCGCGCCTCCGAGGGCGAGGATCCCGTGACGGGGCTGGCGGGCATCGCCGCAGAGCGATCGGGACCCTCGACCGTCGCAGATGGCTCGGCCCGCGCACGCGCGCCGCGATTGATCGACGCGATCCGCGTGCCGGCGACCGTCTCGGGGACGAGCGCGCCGATGCCGATCAGCCCGCGCATGGCTCAGCAGCTCTTCAACCGGGCCCTCCAGGCCACGCAGAAGGACCAGTTCCGCGGGACGGTCCTGGTCACCTGGACCGACCACGGGCAGGAGCAGACGCGGTCGATCGCCGTCCTCGAGAGCGACAGCGTCCTGCATCTCGGAGGCGACGTCGTCCTCAGCGCGGGCGACCGGCGGCTGCTCCGCTCGAACGACGGCTGGCAGGTGCTCTGGGCCGGGGCCGTCGGGCGTGTGCCCAACCCGGGGCGCAAGTACACGTTCGACCTCATGCCCGGCGCCAAGATCGCCGGCCGCGTCGCCGACGAGCTCGCGGTGCGCGTGCGCGCGTCGGGTGCGGTCATCGAGCGCTCGTTCTTCGACGAGGAGACCGGTCTGCTGCTGCGCCGGGACCGGCTCGACGGCAAGGGACACATCGTGCGTCAGATCGCCTACACGGAGATCTCGCCGCCGCTGCCGGTCCCGCCCGTGACGCCGAGGCTGCCCGCACCCGGTCCCGGGCGTCACGATCGCGGACCTTCGGGCCTGAAACCCGGGCAGCACTCCATGGTCGCGCCCGAGCGCATCGGCGACGGGTTCCGTCTGTCGGGCCGAGACCTCGACGCGAACGGCAACGTGCAGCTCTACTACAGCGACGGTGTGCTGCACGCGTCGGTCTTCGAACGCGCAGCCGAGCTCGACTGGGACCGGCTGCCGAGTGGTGGCACCAAGGGGAAGATCGCGGGTCACGACGTGCAGCAGTACTCCTCGCCGTCCGCGAGCGAGGTGGTCTGGGAGAGGGGCGGGACGACCTACGTGCTCGTGACGGACGCGGGCCCGAGTGAGATCAGCGCGATGGTGCAGTCGTTCCCGCGCGAGCGGAGTCCGAGCGTGGTCGAGCGCATCGGGCACTTCCTGGGCGGCCCGTTCCACTGGGACTGAGCACGCCGGGCGCTCCGTGGTGGGAGCGAACCGTCAGTGACAGGAAGTCAGTGGCTGGCGAGTCGCCGCGAGCGAAGGATCCGCCGCCGCTCGCGCTCCGACGCACCACCCCAGACGCCGTGCTCGATCCGGTAGCGCAGCGCGTACTCCAGGCAGTCGACCTTGACGCTGCAGTTGGCGCAGACCATCCGCGCGTGCTCCACCCCGACTCCGTCGGAGGGGAAGAAGAACGACGCCTCGTGGTCGCGGCACAAGCCTTCGAGCATCCATGCATGCTCGGCGTCGTACTCGGGAAGCAGGTAGTCGTCGCTGCGATCGTCGATGCCATGAGCCATGTGGGGTACCGATCTTCCG
Source organism: Acidimicrobiia bacterium (assembly GCA_036557185.1). Classification (GTDB taxonomy): domain Bacteria; phylum Actinomycetota; class Acidimicrobiia; order IMCC26256; family JAENVU01; genus DATBHZ01. The sequence continues at coordinate 14,635 of DATBHZ010000150.1, forward strand.
CCCGTCCGAAGCCGGGCTGTTCGGGAATCAGCCTGCTGAGAGATCAGCCGCCTGAAGTGTCACATGTTCAACGGACGAAGCGTCGCCTCGGTTCCCCTATTTTGGCAAGCAGTTCGCGAGTTCTCAGGGACGGCTCAGGTTGTGGCGGAACCCTGGTCCTCCGCCAGACGTTTCCAGCGCGGCCGCATCGCCGAGCAATCCCGCCCTCGATCTCCCTTGGAGGCACCCGTGACCGAGGAGCCCACGAACTCCGGTCCCACCGAGCCCACCGAGCCCACCGAGCCGGAGCCGGCTCCGTCCGGGCCAGAAGGCACAACGCCGAGCGCACCGGGTCCCGACACCACGATGCCGGGGACCTCCGTCCCGGACCCGACGGTGCCCGGCGGACCGGTGCCAGACCCGACCGCAGACGGTCCGATCCCCTGGTCGGCGCCGACTCCGGACGCTCTTCCGACCGCGCAGGTTCCGCCGGTCGCCGGGCCGGGCGCCGTCGCGCCCACCGCGACCGGAGCAGGGAGACGGCCGACTGCGTGGAAGCAGTTCCTCGCCGGATCGCTCGTCGGAGCGCTGGTGGGCGCCGGTGTCGCGGGGGGCATCTACGTCGCGACGAAGAACGACAGCAAGACCGTGACGCGCACGATCGTCGAGCCGGAGCGAACGCCGGCCGGCACCGCGAGCAACAGCACGATCGCGTCGAAGCCCAACGACATCCAGAGCATCCTCGCCAAGGTCGAGCCGGCGGTGGTCGCCATCCGAACGGGCAGCGCAGCCTCGGACCTCTTCGGCGGCGGGAGTAGCAGCGACAGTGGGGACAGCGGCGACCAGGGTGGCGCGGGCTCAGGCTTCGTGGTGTCACCGGACGGTGTCATCGTCACGAACAACCACGTGATCGAGGGCGCGAATGGAAAGATCGAAGTGGCGTTCACCGACGGCACGCTCAAGAAGGCGAAGGTCCTCGGGCATTCTTCGGATTACGACCTCGCGGTGCTCAAGGTGAACGCGACGAACCTGCCGACGGCGGCGCTCGGAAGCTCCGACTCGCTCCAGGTCGGTGACGACGTCGTGGCCATCGGGAACGCGCTCGCGCTCGAAGGCGGCCTGAGCGTCACGCAGGGAATCATCTCCGCCGAGGGCCGGACCGTCGACGAGCCGGACGGCGCGCGCCTGTTCGGGGCGTTGCAGACCGATGCCGCGATCAACCCGGGCAACTCGGGTGGACCGCTCGTGAACGCGAGTGGCCAGGTCGTGGGCATCAACACCGCACTGGCGGGCGGGAGCCAGAACGTCGGCTTCGCCATCGCCATCGACAGCGCCAAGGACGTGATCGCGGCGCTCGAGAAGGGCCAGCAGGTCAAGACGGCGCTCCTCGGAGTTCGCACCGAGATGAACTCGCCGGCGGTCGCGCAGCACCTGCACCTCAAGACGACCGAGGGCGTGGTGCTGGTGCACGACGACTCGGGTCCCGCCGTCGCGAAGGGGTCGGGAGCAGACAAGGCCGGCCTGCGCGAGAACGACGTCATCCTGTCGATCGACGGGCAGAAGATGTCGAGCCCGGATGACGTCGCCGGCCTTGTGCGGCGCCACGAGCCGGGCGAGACGGTGTCGGTGGCGATCAACCGCGGCGGCAAGGTGATGACCGTCAACGTCACGCTGGGCACGAAGTAGGCGTTCCGCACGATCGTCCCTGTTCGGGCCGGTGGCGGTACTCTGAACCGGCCCGACTCGTTTGTGTGTGAGGTAGACGGATGGCCCAAGAACCCGAAGAGCTCGAACAGCTGCCGCCTGTCGGGCACGTACGCGTCGTGTACCTCGGCCCTGTCGCGCCGCACTGGGAGGTCGAAGGCGTCTTCGGCGACCGCCAGCTGATCGACGAGTTCCGCCAGCGTGCGGTTGCCCGGCTCCAGCTGCTGCCCCCCCACGATCCCCAGTTCCGGCGCAACCGCGAACGCGTCGCGCGAGACGCGGAGCGCGAGCGGCTGATCCTCGATTGGGACCTGGGTTACGAAGAGGCCGAGTCCTGAGCGACCGTCAGCGAGCCCGGTTTCCGGGCGAGCAGGGAGCGTGGCCCGAGCGGCCCGGCCCGCAGGGCCGAGAGCGGGAGAGCTGAGCGTGTAGCTACTCGCGGTCATGGGTGCCGGGGTGCTTGCCCGTGACCATGAACTCCACCCGCTCCGCGATCGTCACCGCGTGGTCTGCGATGCGCTCGTAGTGTCGAGCGACGAGGGCGATCTGGACGGCCTGGAGCACGCGTGCCTCGTCTCCTGCATCGTCTCCGAACGTGAGGATGTGACGGAACAGGCTCTTCGTGAGCTCGTCCATCGTGTCGTCCATGTCGGAGAGCGGAGCTGCCCAGCTCGGGTCCGCGTCCGCGAACGCGTCGATCGCCAGGCGGGTCTGGTTCGACGCCTGCACGCCCATGCGATCGATGATCCCGCGCACCTTGGGGTCGAGCTGATGCGGATAGATGCGCCGCGCGGTCTTGGCGACGTTCACCATGAGATCTGCGTCGCGCTCGAGCTCGTGATTGATGCGCATCATCGTCACCACTGCGCGGAGGTCGTACGCGACCGGCGCCTGCGTCGCGAGGATGAGGAGCAGACGGTCGTCGATCTGGTGCTGGAGATCGTCGATGCGGTCGTCACCCTCGATCACGGCCTCGGCCATCGCGAGATCCCCGTCGAGGAGGGCTTGCGTCCCGGCCGCGATCGCCTCGGTGGTGAGCGCCGCGATGCGGATCACGTCGCCGCGCACCTCGCTGAGCTCCTCTTCGAGGGGCTTGCGACCCTCCTCTGCCGGAATGGTCACGGGCTCGTTCTCCTGCACGCTCCGAATTCTGACGGTCCGACGCCGTGACGTGCGCTGCTTCCGCGGTTCATTCGCCGTTCGTTCACCTTATGGCAGTGCTCTCGTTGCCTTCCGCCCGCTCGGGTTGAGCGCCGGGGTCCGCGGGCCGTCGGTTCCGTTGGGGCGTTTGCAACAAGTCCATTCCCTGTTCACCTCGACGCCACATCGGGGCAACGGGCGCGCCAGACCGCATCCGTAGTGTCCGCGACGTGATGCACCGACGTCAGCCTCGACGTCCAGCACCGAACCGGGAGGACCCCCAGAGATGACCCGAATCGTGTCGCGCTCGCGACTGCTTGTCGCAGGCCTCGCCGTGTCCGGCCTGATCGTCGCCGGCTGCGGGGGCTCGAGCAGCAACAAGTCGAGCTCCAGCGACTCGTCGACCTCGAAGGCCCCGCAGCTGGCCGCTGCGACCCTCGCCGGCTCCGGCTCGACGTTCCAGCAGCCCTTCAACGAGCTTGCGATTCAGGAGTTCCAGAAGGGGCAACCGAAGGTGACAGTGACGTACGGAGGCGGCGGCTCCGGCAAGGGTCAGACGGACCTGAAGGGCAACCTGGTGCAGTGGGCCGGGTCCGACACGCCGATCAAGCCGGCCGACGCGGCCGGGTACAAGCCGGTCTTCTACTTCCCGACCGTCGCGGCACCGATCACCGTGTCGTACAACCTCTCGGGTGTCGGCAAGCTCCAGCTCTCGGCGGACACGCTGTCGAAGATCTTCCAGCGCCAGATCGTGAAGTGGGACGACCCGGCGATCAAGGCGGAGAACTCGGGCGTCTCTCTTCCGTCGACCGCAATCACGGTGGTGCACCGCTCCGATAGCTCCGGGACGACGGCCAACTTCTCCGACTTCCTGCAGAAGGCTGCACCGAGCACCTGGAAGCTCGGCTCCGACAAGACGATCGACTGGCCGGCAGGGACACAGTCCGGAAACGGCAATCCCGGCGTCGCGCAGGTCATCAAGAGCACGAACGGCGCCGTCGGCTATGTGGACTTCTCCGACGCGAAGCAGGCCGGGCTGAGCTTCGCATCGATCAAGAACTCCGCGGGCTCCTTCGTCGCACCTTCGCTCGACTCGGCTTCGGCAGCGTTGGCTTCGGCGACGGTGAACACCAACCTGACCTATGACCCGATCAACGCTCCTGGTGCGGACGCCTACCCGATCACCTCACCGACGTACGTGATCGTGTACCAGTCACAGACGGGTGCCGTGGGCAACGCCCTCAAGGGATGGCTCGACTTCCTCCTCGGTCCGGGTCAGGACCTCGCGCAGCAGGTCGACTTCACGAAGCTCCCGCAGAGCATCCTCAGCAAGGCGCAGGCGCAGGTACAGCAGATCAAGGTTTCGTAGCGCTCGTCGCGATGGCAATCGACACCAGACCCGCCCCGGCTCCAGCGGCCCCGCCCCCGGCGCCGCTCGCCGGTGGGCCGAACCCACCCGGTCGGATCTCCGACCGGGTGTTGTTCGTCCTCGCCATCGTTGGCGGCGGTCTCGTGCTCGTCATCCTGGCGCTGATCGCCGTCTCGATGATCAGCAAGGGATGGCCCGCGGTGCGCTCGCAGGGTCTCGACTACTTCACCAGCGATGTCTGGGATCCGGCCCACGGTGTCTTCGGGACACTGGCCTTTACCTTCGGCACGGTCGTGATCTCGGCGATCGCCCTGCTCTTCGCGGTCCCGTTGAGCGTCGGCATCGCGCTCTTCATCACCGAGGTGGCGCCGCGCTCCCTGCGACGACACATCATCTACGTCGTCGACCTTCTGGCAGCGGTGCCGTCGGTGGTCTACGGCTTGTGGGGGATCGCGGTGCTCGCTCCCGCACTTCCGGGCTTCTACACGTACGTGCACGACATCGTTGCCCCGATCCCGGTTCTCGGTACCGTCCTCGACGGGGACCCGATCGTCGGCAAGTCGTTCATGACCGCCGCGCTGATCCTGGCGCTCATGGTCACACCGATCATCACCTCGATCACGCGCGAGACGTTCGCGACGGTCCCGCAGAGTCAGAAGGACGCGGCCTACGCGCTCGGCGCGACGCGGTGGGAGATGATCCGTGCGGCGGTGTTTCCGCACAGCCGCAGCGGGATGGTGTCGGCCGTCCTCCTTGGTTTGGGCCGCGCGATCGGCGAGACGATCGCCGTCGCGCTCGTGATCGGGTCGAACGCGCAGATCACGGCGAAGATGTTCAGCGGCGGCGACGCGCTCCCGTCGGTGATCGCGAACGAGTTCGGTGAGGCCACCGGTACGCAACGGTCCGCACTGATCGGCATGGGCGTGATGATCTTCTTCATCACGCTCACCATCGGGATCATCGCCCGGACAGTGCTGAATCGCAGCGCGCGCAGGGCGGAGGGGTCGCTGTGACGACCGTCGCCACCGCGCCACCGGCTCGACGATCGATCACGTCGGGCTCCGGCAGCCCGCGTCGAAGGCTCACCAACGCCGCGGCCACCGCGGGCATGTTCCTCTCGCTCCTCATCGTGCTCGTCCCGCTCGTCCTGATCATCGGTTATGTCATCAAGAAGGGACTGCCGATCATGAGCTGGCAGTTCCTCACCGAGGACATCCCGCTCTTCTCCAGGGCGACCGGACCGGGCATGGGCCCCGCGATCGCCGGCACGCTGCTCATCACGGGCGCGGCCACGGTGATGGCGGTACCGGTCGGTGTGCTCGGCGGCATCTATCTCAGCGAGTACAGCCGCGGCAGCCTGTTCGGCCGCGTGATCCGGTTCCTCGCCGAGACGATGACGGGTGTCCCGTCGATCGTCATGGGCTTGTTCGTGTTCACGATCTACACATTGCGCTTCCAGAAGGTGAACGCGTTCGGCGGTGCGCTCGCCCTCGGTTGCCTGATGCTCCCGGTCATCATCCGCACCACCGAGGAGATGCTCAAGCTCGTGCCCGGCGATCTCCGCGAGTCGTCCTATGCCCTGGGTGGTCGTAAGGCTGCGACCATCGTGCGGGTCGTGCTCCCCGCGGCCGCCTCGGGGATTGTCAGCGGGGTGCTCCTCGCGGTCGCGCGAGCTGCCGGAGAGACCGCTCCGCTCCTGTTCACGATCGGGATCGTCAATCAGACCAACTGGCACCTGTTCTCGGGAGCGAACACCGCGCTCTCGGTCCAGATCTTCAGCAATGCTCAGAGCGTCTTCCCCGGGCCGCAGGAACGGGCTTGGGGCGCGGCACTCACGCTGATCGTTATCGTCTTCCTGTTCACGATCGCCGCACGGCTCGTGTCGGCGTTCTTCACCCGGAGGCACGCTTCCCAATGACGGCGATGGTCCCCACTAACGTTTCGCCGATGGGTGCGGCCGCGGAGCCACTTCCCGAGGAGGCCCGCGAGCTGGTCTTCCGGCTCCGCGAGGTGGGGGTGTCCTACGGCTCCCATCCGGCGGTGCACGACGTCAGCTTCGACATCGCTGCTCGCGAGATTACCGCGATCATCGGCCCGTCGGGCTGCGGGAAGAGCACGTTTCTCCGGTGTCTCAACCGGATGAACGACTTCATCCCGAGCGCGAAGATCACGGGCTCCCTGACGTTCCACGACGAGGACCTCTACGGAGACGGCGTGGACGCCGCCGAAGTGCGCCGGCGCGTCGGGATGGTGTTCCAGAAGCCGAACCCGTTCCCGAAGTCGATCTACGACAACGTCGCGTACGGACCGCGGATCAACGGGAACAAGAACGGGCTCGCCGACATCGTGGAAGGGGCGCTCACCCGCGCGGCACTCTGGGACGAGGTGAAGGACAAGCTCAAGAAGAGCGCGCTCGCGCTCTCGGGCGGGCAGCAGCAGCGGCTCTGCATCGCGCGGGCGCTTGCCGTCGAGCCCGACGTGCTGCTCATGGACGAGCCGTGCTCGGCGCTCGATCCGATCGCGACATCGCGCATCGAGGATCTCATGGTCCAGCTCAAGGCGGAGTTCACCATCGTGATCGTGACGCACAACATGCAGCAAGCCGCGCGCGTGTCGGACATGACAGCGTTCTTCACCACCGATGTAGGCGACGACGGGTCGCGTGTCGGCTCACTGGTCGAGTTCGACCACACCCAGACGATCTTCACGCACCCTTCCGACGCCCGCACCGAGGGATACATCACCGGTCGCTTCGGATGACCTCATCGGCAGGACGGGCGACGCGAGACGACCGGCAAGGTGGAGCACGGGTGGAGGTGCTCGCTGCCGAGCGGGAACAGCTCGCGCAGGCGCTCGCGGCTTCGTCGGACGCCGTCATGGTGGTCGGAGCCGACGGCTCGGAGCTGCTACGCAACGAAGCCGCCGAGCGGTTCCGCGACGGGCGACACGGCGACGCGCTCGCCAACGAGGCGATCAAGGAGCTGCTCGCGCAGGCGATGCGAGGCATCGCGAGCGAGCGGGAGCTCCAGATCTTCGGACCACCACCCGAGGTGCTCCGGCTCTGGTCGGTACCGCTCATCGTGCGTGGCGTGCTCTCCGGCGCTGTCGCGTTCGTACGTGACGTCACCGAGGCTCGCCGCGTCGAGAGTGTCCGCCGAGATTTCGTCGCGAACGTGAGCCACGAGCTCAAGACGCCGATCGGGGCGTTGGCCCTCCTCGCGGAGACCATGGCCGCCGGTGGTGACGAGGCGCTCCTGCAGCAGCTCGCGGAGCGCATGGCACGTGAGGCGGACCGCGTCGCTCGGATCGTGGACGACCTCCTCGATCTCAGCCACATCGAGGCGCAGGAGGCTCCATTGCGCGAGCCCGTCCCCGTTGCTCTGATCGTCAGCGAGGCGATCGAACGGGTGCGTTCAGTCGCCGATGCGCGCGAGATCCGTCTCGACGTGAGCGAGATCCCGGCGGAGCTGACGATCGTGTGCGATCGCGGTCAGCTCGTGAGCGCCATGAGCAACCTCATCGACAACGCGGTGAAGTACTCGGATCCCGGGAGCTCGGTAGGGATCGGCAGCGTCGAGTACGACGACCTCGTCGTCGTCGAAGTGCGCGATCAGGGAATTGGGATCCCGTCGCGCGATCTCGAACGGATCTTCGAGCGCTTCTATCGCGTCGACCGTGCGCGCAGCCGTGCGACCGGTGGCACTGGTCTGGGCCTGTCGATCGTGCGGCACATCGCGCAAGCACACGGCGGCGATGTCATGGTCGAATCCCGTGAGGGTGTGGGCTCGGAATTCCGGCTCAGGATCCCCGCAGATTCGGCGACCATGTCGATGCCGCTGACCGAGGAAGGTGTCTCCGATGGCTGATCCGCCGCTCGTGCTCGTCGTCGACGACGAGCAGTCGTACCGGGATGCGCTCTCGGTCGCGCTGCAACGGGAAGGCTTCCTCGTCGAGACAGCGGCCGACGGCGTCGAGGCGGTCGAGCGCTTCGAGAGCACGAAGCCGGCGCTCGTCCTGCTCGACGTGATGCTCCCGCGGGTGAGCGGCATCGACGTGTGCCGTCAGATCCGCGCGAAATCGCGCACGCCGATCATCATGGTGACGGCTCGGAGCTCGGAGATCGACGCTGTCGTCGGGCTGGAGGTCGGCGCCGACGACTACGTCTCGAAGCCCTTCCGCCTGCGCGAGCTGATCGCGCGGGTCCGCGCCACGCTGCGCAGGATCCCCGTCGGCGAGGATGCGGAGGCACCCGGCCCAGAGGTGATCGAGATCGGCGACGTGCGGCTCGACTCCAGCCGTCACGAGGTGAGCGTCCGCGGCGAGCTCGTGGCGCTGCCGCTCAAGGAGTTCGAGCTGCTCGAGCTGCTCCTCGCGAACGCGGGCCGGGTTCTCACGCGTGACGTGCTCATCGACAGGATCTGGGGCCCGAACTACTTCGGCGACACGAAGACCCTCGACGTCCACGTGAAGCGCCTGCGCGGAAAGGTGGAGGACGACCCGTCCAACCCGACCCGCATCGTGACCGTCCGCGGCGTGGGCTACCGCTTCGAGCGCAGCGCCGTCACCGCCTGACCGCGGGAGCGGCTCGGGCTACTTCTTGCTCTTGCGTTGCGGCAGCAGGTCGTCGATCGCCGAGGCGAAGTCGTCGTCCTCGACGGCTTCTTCGTCGTCTGCCTGCTCGTTCGCCACGTTCACCTGCGACATCGCGCTGCTCAGCGCCGATCGCGCGTCGGCGTCGGTCGCGGGCGGTGGCGGCGGTGGCGGAGGCGGCGGGGGGGCAGAAGAGGCCGGAGGCGGTGGTGGCGGCGGCGGAGGTGGCGCGAGCGGCTCGGACGCGACCGGCGCGGTCGGGAGCGGTGCTTGGGGGAGCAGGTCGGGTGTCTCGGCAACCGCGGGGACCTCGGGGACCTCCGGAACTTCAGGAACCTCAGCTACCTCGGCCACCTCGGGGACCGGAGGCACCGGGGGCCCGGAGGACGTCGACGGCACCGTCCACGGCCCGTCCGAGGACCGTGCGGGCGGAGGCGGGGGACCCCCGAGCGGGCTCAGCCAACCGTCGTCGCTCGGTGCCGGTGGCGGAGGCGGTGGAGGCGGCGGCTCGGGGAACGTGATCTCGGTGACGTGATCCTGCGCCGCCGCGGGCGGCGGCGCGTCGTGCACGGACCCTGCCCCCGGCACCTCGGGCGGCGACTCGGGCGCGGGCATCTCAGTGGTCGGAACCTCGGCGGCCGGGATGTCGAGACGCTCGGGCGTGACGTCGTTCGGTTGCGGCGCGATCGCGTCCTCGTCGAGCTCTCCATGGGCCGGCTCCCACGGCGGATCGGGCGGGCTCGTCTCGATCGGGTGGTCGTCCGGTTGTCCGAAGGCCGGGGTGGGAACGCCCGGGGTCGGCGACGTCGCGAGCCGTCGCCAGAGCGGCTCGTGGGGCTCCGACATCGGGAGCTGCTCGGGTGGCATGGAGGCGGCTGGATGGTCGGCGTCGCCGTCACTCGGCGTTGCGGGTCCCGACGGATCGTCGTCGTCGGAGAGCGGAGGGATCCCCGGCGGGCGTCCGAGGACGCGGTACTCGTGCGGCGGATCGACTCCGGGCGACGCAGCAGCCGCGAAGGGGTCCACAGCGCCGGCACCGTTGGGCGGACCCGCGACCGACGGCGGGGCGGCGACCGATGGCGGGGCCGCGGGCACGTCGACAGGGGCGGGCGGCGGCGCCGGCGGATCGGGAGGGGCAGCAGGGGTCGGGCCGGGGTCCGGCTCGGGAGCGGTGACGTCCTGCGGTGCCTCGGGCTCTTCCGGCGCGGACGACTTGTCGTCGTCGGGCTGACCGAGCATGTCGGAGAACCTCATCGGCGCTCCTTCACGCGACCTTCGCGAGCGCGGCTTCGTACTCGCTGCGTGCGCGCGGTGTGGCGAGGTTCGCCGACTCGAAGGTCGCCACGACGACGCCCTCCTTGTCGATCACGAAGCTCGCCCGGTTCGCGCAGCCGAGCTGCTCGTTGAACACGCCGTACGCCTTCGCCACCTCGCCGTGTGGCCAGAAGTCGGAGAGCACCGGGAAGGTGAAGCCCTGCTGCTCGGACCATTGCGCTTGTGCATGCCGCGTGTCGCAGGAGATCGCGAGTACGGCCGCGCCGGCATCCTCGAAGGTGGAGGGGTCGTCGCGGATCTCGCAGAGCTCGCCTTGGCAGACGCCCGTGAACGTGAACGGGTAGAACACCAACACGACGGGCTGCTTGCCGCGGTAGTCGGCGAGGCTCACGTCGTTGCCGGCCTGATCCTTCAGCGTGAACCCAGGCGCAGGCTGCCCGGCCTCGACTGCCATGGTCGCTCCTCGGTCTGTTCTGCCAACGGCCGAAGTGTACGGGGTGCATGCCGCGAACGGGCGCGCATCGGACGCGCCGCCGGTCGGCGGTCGCCGGCCGCGGGGTGTTCGGCGGGACCACCCTCACAGTTCGGCAGATCGGCCCTGTTGTCTTGAGCGACTGTGACGAGGAGCGGGCCGGAACCGCCGTCAGGCAGGGCCGAGCACGGGGTCGAGCGCTGCTGCGACGCCCGACTGGGCGGCCGCGACGATGCCCACGAGGGGGGTCACCGTCACGTAACCGTCGAGCAGGAGCTCCGCGTCCGTCGTGGGCTCGCCGTCGCGGTCGGCCCGAGCGGTGGCCTCACGTTGCGCGCCCTGGTACTCGATTCGGAGGTCCCCGTCCTGGTCTGCAGCCGACACCCAGAACTCGCCGTACGGGGCGAGCGTGGCATCGCGCACCCCGCGAATCTTTGCGAGCGGGAGATTCGGCACGTTCACGTTCAGCACCTGCGCGCGCTGCGCGGCGGCC
>DATBHZ010000151.1:0-25606 GCA_036557185.1 Acidimicrobiia bacterium
GCTCCCTTTCCGGGGCAGGAACCCCTCGAAGCAGAAGCGGTCCGCCGGCAGGCCCGACACCACGAGCGCGGCGAGCACCGCGCTGACGCCCGGCACGACCTCGACATCGAGGCCCGCGTCGAGACATGCGCGGACCAGCCGAGCGCCGGGATCGCTGATGCCCGGCATGCCTGCGTCGCTCGCGTACGCGACGACGCAGCCTTTCTGTATCTCGTCGACGATCTTCTCGGCCTCGCGTGCCTCGTTGCTCGCGTGGACGGACCGCAGCCGGCCCGCTCCGCTCAGCCCCGCGTGGGTGAGCAACGCGCGTGTGCGGCGGGTGTCCTCGCAGGCGACGACGTCCGCGTCCCGCAACGCCTCGACGGCCCGTGGCGTCATGTCGCCGAGGTTGCCGATCGGCGTTCCGACGAGCACCAACCGCCCCGGCGCTGTCACTCCCGGACTTCGATGCGGTCGCCGATCTTGAGACCCCAGCGCTCGAACGCGCCGGCTTGTGCCTCGATCACCATCGTCGAGCGCGTGACCAGAGGCGACACGCGCCAGGGCCGCAGGGTGCACGTGCGCAGCACGATCCCGTGACGATCGCAGAAGGCGACGTCGATCGCGAACCGCATCCCCGCGGTGTGAACGTTCTTGCACGGGCGCAACACCAGGGCACCGTCGAGCCCGTCACGCCCCAGCAGGCCGCGGATGCGACCGACCACCGAGCGCGGCTCCTCGGCCGCCGCCAGCACGGAGCCGCCCGACATCAACCACATTGCGCCGGCTCAGACGTTGAATCGGATCTCGAGCACATCACCGTCGGCCACCACGTAGTCCTTGCCTTCGACCCGCAGCATTCCGAGCTCCTTGGCCTTCGCCCACGACCCGACCTCGAGCAGCTCGTCCCAGCGGACCACCTCGGCGCGGATGAACCCTCGTTGGAGGTCCGAGTGGATCACACCCGCGCACTCGGGCGCACGAGCGCCGGCACGGAACGTCCACGCACGGCTCTCCTTGTCCCCCGTCGTCAGGAAGGTCTCGCGGCCGAGCAAGGAGTACGCCGCCCGTGCGAGGCGCGGCAGGACGCTCTCGGCGATGCCCAGATCGGCGAGCAGCTCGGCGCGCTCGGCCCCGCTCGCGGCAACGACGTCGGGATCCCCCTCGAGCTCGAGGCACACGGCAAGGGCCTCGTCGCCGACACGCTTCGCCTCGGTGTCGGCCGCGTCGAGCTGGTCGACCCCGATGTTGACGACGGTGAGCGTGGGCTTGTTCGTGAGGAGGAACACGGGCGCGAGCAGCTCACGTTCGGAGCTGCTCAGGTCCGACCGGTAGACGGGTGTGCCGTCTTCCAGCACGGCCATGGCGCGCTCGAGCGCAGCGATCTCGGGCGCGATGGACTTGTCGCCCTTCACCGCGCGGCGCTGCTTGGCGAGGCGTTGCTCGACCGACGCGAGGTCGGCGAGGACGAGCTCGTACTCGAGCGTCTCGAGCTCTGCGGTCGGGTCCGCGCCGTCGGTCGCGCTGAGCACGTAGAGCACGGCATCGCAGTCGCGCAGCGAGCCCAACAGACGGCTGCCGACACCCTTCCCCGGCTCGTCGGACAGCCCGGGGATGTAGGCGATCTCGAACGTCGCCCGCACCGTCTTGCGCGACTCCGACATCTCGGCGAGGCGGTCGAGCCGCTCGTCAGGGAGCTGCACGACCCCGACCATCCGGTCGGTGGCGGTCGACGCGTCCTGGCCGGTGAGCGCTGCGAACAGGCGGGCGTGCCCCGATCCGGACATCCCGACCAACCCGAGGTGCTCCATCGCCGTCAGGCTTCCACAATCGGGGCCCGCACCAGAACGGCGGGCGGCGGGCGGGTAGCCTGCCTGCTTCCCCAGGCAGGAGCAGCACGTGAGCAAGAAGACGAAGAAGCGCAAGCTCCGGGCTCGCCGCAAGAAGGCGAACCACGGCAAGCGGCCCAACGTCGGCCGCCGCTGATCAGCTCACGGCTCGCCGGCTCCCCCAGTCCGCCAGGAGCAAGCCGCCCGCCACGATCGGGACCAGCGCGAGGCTCGCGATCATCGAGACCTGATCGCCCGTCGAGAAGGGCCCCAGGTGCCGCGCGTGGTACACGACGTGCAGGACGCCCTGCACCAGCCACGCCACCAGGACCCACCGTGTCAGCACCACCGACAGGGTCACGGCCGCAGCGATCGTGACGATCGCCATCGCCAGGTACAGCGAGCCCACGTCGCGGACGAGGTGCTCGTTGTACGGACCGACCTGCGCGACCCAGACGTGGCCGAGACCCGGGAAGTCGTCGTAGAACGAGCGCGGGGTGAACGCTCCCCAGATCCCGATGACGATCGCCGGGATCCCGAGCAGCACCAGCCCGATGCGCGTGAGCGACCTAACCACGAGCCGACTCCGCCGCTCGACGCGTTGTAGCGACCTCGGCCCAGCCCTCGCGTGCACTCGGGTACGCGGGTTTCCAACCGGTCGTCGCGCGCAGCTTGCGGTTGCTCACGCGCTGCGAGGTGCCGAGCGCCCGAGCCGCAGCCCCGGGAACGAGCGCCGGGACGGGATGCAGCCTCCCGGTGCCCATCGCCTCCGCGAACACGTCGAGGTACGCGCGCTTCGTCAGCGGCTCGTCGTCGACCACGTTGAAGATCCCGGAGGGTGCGCCCACCGCAGCGACGACCGCTGTGCCCGCGTCGTCGGCGTGGATCGTGCTGATGTACTGCGACCCGCGGCCGAGCACGGTGCTGCTGCGGATGTGCGCAAGCTTCAGGGCTTCGTCGGTCCCCCGGTTGCCACGACCTCCGTAGAACGATCCGAATCGCAGGACGACCGCGCGAACGTCGGGGCCCCCGAGCGCCAGCGCGAGGTCCTCGCCCTCCTTGGTCGGCGCGAGCATCCCGAGGTTCGACTGGAGTGGCGCATCCTCGTCGAGCCAGCGGTCGCCCCCGTCGGCGTACATGAACGTGATCGACTCCTTGACGAACGCCGTGACGCCGTGCGTGCGCGCCGCTTCGACGAGCGCGCGCGTCGCATCCGTGCGGAGCTTGTTGTGCATGCTCCAGGCCGACGGTCGGACCATCTGGCCGAGCGCCGGCACGTGCGTCGCGAGGTGTGCAATCCCTTCGCAGCCCTCGACAGCTTCGACGACGGCGCGCGTGTCGAACAGGTCGACGGACACAGGCTCCGCGCCGGAGGCGCGCAGCTCCTCCGCGGCCTCGGGCCTGCGGGCGACGGCCCGGACCTCGTGCCCGGCCTCGACCAGGCCCCGGACGGCCGGACGGCCGACGACCCCGGTAGCTCCTGTCACGAACAGCTTCATCGAACGACCTCCTCCAGCCAGCGCGCACCGCGCCGGAGCGCGAGCGGCGACGCGTCGCGGATCACAGCGTCCGCCAGGTCGGCGATCGCAACGCGAGCGAGCTGCTCCCGCCACGCGGCGTCGGCCTGGTCCATGACGCGATGGATCGCGCAGGGCACCCGGTACTCGCGCGCTGCAACGGCAGCCGGCCCGCGGCGCCGGATCTCGTGGCAGCGGAACGCGGGCTCGTCACCGTCGATCGCCTCGACGACGTCGAGCATCGTGATCTCCGCGGCGGGTCGCGCGAGCCGGTAGCCCCCACGCGGCCCCTGCACCGACTCGAGCAGGCCCGCGCGGCTCATGGCCTGCAGGTGCTTGGCCAGGTAGGCAGCGGGCACTCCGTGGTACTCGGCGAGCCTCCCGGTCGGGAGCGCAGTTCCCGGCGGCAACACCGAGAGCAGCACGGCGCAGTGAGCACCCCACTCGACGCCGTCCGAGATCCTCATAATCCGGATGTTAGATATCCGGATATCCGTAGGTCAACCCGGCGGTTCTGCCGGGAGCCTCAGCCTGTGTGCTGCGCGATGCGCTTGCGCGAACGCGTGTCCACGTCGACGCTCTCGAGGCTGCCCACGAAGCGCGCCAACGCCGGCCATCCACTCCAGAACATGACGGTCATGCGGACGACAGGGTCGTCGAACACCCAGATCCGGAGCACGAGCGGCGCGGCCGCCCAGGACCGTCGCATCCCCGAGCTGCGACGCATCCGGCGGACACGCAGCGCGGACACGTCGTCGAGACGGAACGGGCCGTGCCAGCCGAGCAGGCCCCGCCGCCGGATCGTCCTGCCGTCGACGACGACGCAGAGGCGGAGCGTCGCAAGCAGCGCGACAGCAGGCACCGCGAAGAGCACGAGGCCCGTGCCGATCAGCGCGGCTCCCGCCACCGCGAGCGTGAGGAAGCCGGCGCCCGTGATGGGGAATGCCACGTGTGGCCGCACCACGAGCGAGGGCGCGCGCCGATGCCGTGCCTCGTCGTCGCCTTGTCGCGCACGGCCCGGCCTCGTAGGACGCGGGTGCCCGCCTTCGCCTGCGTGGCCTGCTTCGACGTGGAGGGCAACGGCAGGTAGCCCTTGCTCCGCCATCGAACCCATTGTGCGAAGGCTGACTCAGGGTTGCAAGGATTCCGGCTCAATCCCAGGGATCGAGTTGCGCGAGATAGCCGAGGATCGCCCGGTTTGTCTCCTTCGGTTTCTCTTGCTGGGTCCAGTGCCCGCAGTCGGCGACGAGCGCGCGCTCGAGGTTTGGGACACGCTCCTCCATGCCCGCGCTCATCGCGGGGGTGAGTACGGGATCACCCTCCGCGGAGATCATCAAGCACGGCACGTCGATCGTGCGATCCGCGACATCGGCGCCCTGGTGCCACGACGCGTCGAGGTTCCGGTAGTAGTCAAGAGGGGGTGTCAGGGCACCGGACGGCCGGAACGCCTCCTCGTAGACCGCCAGCACCTCGTCGGTGAACACCTCGTCGTGCACCGTCGCCGGACCGCCGAAGATCATGCGCAGGAAGTCGCGGGCTCCTCCGCCCCACGAGAAGACCCACTCGGCGACGCCCGGGTCCTGGAACTGGACCATGTAGGGAGGCTGGTCCGGGAATGCCTTGCGCAGGAGCTCGATGGGCGGGATCTGGGATCGCGGCAGGTCAGGCGTGTTCACGCCGATCACGCCTGCGGTCCGCTGCGGGTACCGGCGCGCGAACTGCCAGACGAGCAAGCCACCCCAGTCGTGCCCGACCATCACCGCCCGATCGTGACCGAGCGCCGCGATCACCTCTGCGAGGCAGGAGTTGACGTATCGCATGTCGTATGCGAGGTCCGGCTTGTCGGAGCGCCCGTACCCGGGAAGGTCGACGGCGACCGCGCGGAAGCCGGCGTCGGCGATGGGTCCGAGCTGGTGGCGCCACGAGTACCAGATCTCGGGGAAGCCGTGGCAGAGCAGGACCAGAGGGCCGTGCCCCTGCTCGACGGCGTAGATGCGTGCGCCGCGTGCCACTAGGTAGCGGTCCGAGGCTCCGGCGGGAAGCGTGCTCATGCGCGCAACCTATCGGCGGCCCGTACCCGCGGACCATCCTTGCGGCGCGTGCGCCTCGCACGCCTACGATCGCCGCGTGGAAGACCTGGTGCTCATCGCACGCACGGACCGCGTCTGCACGATCACGCTGAACCGTCCAGAGGCCCGCAACGCGTTGAACGTTGCGCTGCAGCGAGCAGCCGGAGCAGCGCTGACCGATGCCGACGACGACCCCGACATCGACGTCGTCATCCTGACGGGCGCCGACCCGGCATTCTGCGCAGGGCTCGACCTGCGCGAGCTCGGCAGCGACGCCGGCAACCTCGTCGGCGGCGCGGACGACGCGGCACAGAGCCCGTTCGCCGCTCTCTGGCAGATGACCAAGCCGGTCATCGGAGCGGTCAACGGGCCGTGCGTCACCGGTGGGTTCGAGCTCGCGCTGGCGTGCGACTTCCTCGTCGCATCCGACCGGGCGACCTTCGGCGACACGCATGCGCGTGTCGGTGTCATGCCCGCAGGCGGCATGAGCATCCTCCTGCAGCAGGCGATCGGCGTGCGCAGGGCGAAGGAGCTCAGCCTCACCGGCAACTTCCTGCCGGCAGCCGACGCGCTCGCGTGCGGGCTGGTGAACCGCGTTGTGCCGCACGACACACTGCTCGACGTCGCGACGGCGTTGGCGCTCGACATCGCCGGGAACGACCAGCGGGCGGTGCGCAATCACAAGAAGCTCCTCGACGCGAACTCGAGATCGACGGTCGCGGAAGGCATCGAACGGGAGCAGGAGTACTTCCGGGCGTGGCGCATCGACCCGGCCGAGATCGAACGACGGCGCAGCAGCGTGGTCGAGAGGGGTCGCGCGCAGCAGGCGTGAGCGCAACGCTTGCTGAACTTTCGCGAAGACTCGCGACCGGCGCTGCTCGCCTGCGCAACGGCTCTCGGGCGGCCCGTACTGTTGCCTCATGGACGGGACACCCGTCGGCCGGCGTGTTTTTCTGGGCGTTGTAGGCCTCGGCGCGCTCGGCATCGTGTTCGGGCGCCAGACCCAGGATTTCCTGGGCCGCGCGCTCAGGCCGGTCACGTCGTTCGACCCGACGGGCCTGTCCGGCCTGCTGCCCGTAGGCGGCTTCCGCTACTACACGGTGACGGGCGGCTTCCCGTCGAAGAGCAAGGCCGACTACCGGCTGCGCGTCAAAGGCCTGGTCGAGCGTCCCTTCACGCTCACGTACGACGAGCTCGTCGCGCTCCCGCCGACGCGCTTGAAGCGTGACTTCCAATGTGTCACCGGGTGGCGCGTCGACGGTGTGCACTGGCAAGGCGTGCTCCTGCGCGACCTCCTCGATCGCGCCGTCGTGAAGCCCGAGGGCACCGCCCTCAAGTTCACGTCGTTCGACGGGACCTACACCGAGAGCCTCACCCTGGACCAGGCGCGTCGCTCCGACGTGATCGTCGCCTACAAGCTCGACGGCGACGACATCTCGTCCCGGCACGGCGGCCCCGTTCGGCTCTACGTCGCCCCGATGTACGGATACAAGAGCTGCAAGTGGCTCGACGGCATCGAAGTCACTGCGAAGGTCGACCAGGGCTACTGGGAGGATTACGGCTACGACATCGACGGCTGGGTGGGGAAATCGAATGGCCGCGACGACAACCCAACCTGACACGCGGCGCATTCTCCGGTTCACCAAGACGGAGCGGGTCGCGCACTGGGTCAACGCGGGCCTGTTCGCCGTCGTCATGCTCACAGGGGCGGTGCTGAAGGACATCGGCGGCCTGTCGGGGACCGTCGGGCACCGCGAGTTGGTCCGCTTCCTGCACGTCTACTGCGGGCTCGCCATCCCGGTCGCGTTCGTCGCCGCCTATGCGCCCCGTTGGGGCAAGGCCCTGCGCCTCGACGTGTCGCGCATCAACCGCTGGAGCCCCGGCGACCTTCGCTGGTTGCGCACGTTCGGCCGCGACAGGTCCGTGAAGCTGGACAAGTTCAACCCCGGTCAGAAGCTCAACGCCGCCTTCGTCGCCGCCGCCGCGATCGTGATGGTCGCCACCGGTCTGATCATGGCGGCGGGGTCGATCTTCCCGTGGCTGGGCACGTTCCCCGACAACACGAAGACGGGCGCGACGTTCGTCCACGACGCCTTCGCGCTCTTCATCTGGATGGCGGTGCTCGGACACATCTACCTCGCGTTCAACGACAGTGACGCGCTGCGATCCATGACGCGCGGCGACATCTCGACTCGGTGGGCGCGCGCGAAACGGCCGCTCTGGTACGACGAACAGGTGGGCTCGAACCCGCAGAGCGAAGGCACGGAGGCCGGTTAGTCTCGGCACGTGACCGCCCCGTCAGCAGCCATCGTGCTTCCCGAAGAGCTCCGCCCGTCCGACGGGCGGTTCTGCTCCGGGCCGTCGAAGGTGCCCGATGCCGCGGTCGCCGCGCTGGCCGAGGCTGCTCCGGGCTATCTCGGCACGTCGCACCGGCGGGACGGCGTCCGATCGGTCGTCGGGCGGATCCGCGCCGGGATCGCGGACCTGTTCGCCCTGCCCGACGGCTACGAGGTGCTCCTCGGCAACGGCGGGACGACTGCGTTCTGGGACGCCGCGTCGTTCGGCCTGATCGAGCGGCGTGCACAGCACCTGGTCTGCGGGGAGTTCTCGTCGAAGTTCGCTGCAGTCACCCGTGGCGCCCCGCACCTCGACGATCCCGACGTGATCGAGTCCGCGCCCGGCACCCATCCGGCGGTGCGCGCGGAAGCGTCGGTCGACGCGTATTGCTACCCGCAGAACGAGACGTCGACCGGTGTGATGCTGCCGGTCGTCCGCCCCGAGGGCGCCTCCGCCGGCCAGCTGGTGCTGGTGGACGCGACATCGGGCGCCGGAGGCCTGCGGTTCGATGCGAAGCACGTCGACGTCTACTACTTCGCACCCCAGAAGTGCTTCGCGAGTGACGGCGGCCTCTGGTTCGCTGCGTGCTCGCCGGCCGCGATCGAGCGCATCGAGCGCATCAACGCGACGGGGCGGTGGACACCCGCCAGCCTCGACCTCGCAATCGCGCTCGAGCAGTCGCGCCTCGACCAGACGTACAACACCCCGGCGCTCGCAACACTGTTCCTCATGGCGCACCAGGTCGAATGGATGATCGGCAGCGGTGGTCTCGAGGGCTGCGCGTCGCGGTGTGACCGGAGCGCCGAGATCGTCTACGGATGGGCGGAGGCGAGCGAGCACGCTTCACCCTTCGTCGAGAAGCCGGTCGAGCGCAGCCACGTGGTCGCCACGATCGACTTCGACACCTCCGTCGACGCCGCGGAGGTCGCGGCGGCGCTCCGGGCCAACGGCATCCTCGACACCGAGCCGTACCGGAAGCTCGGGCGCAACCAGGTCCGCATCGCACTGTTCCCGGCAGTGGAGCCCGACGACGTCGGGACGCTCACCCGCGCAATCGACTACCTGGTCGACGCTTTGCGAAGCTGAGCCCCGCACCGATCGACTTTGGGGGAGACATGCTGTTCGTGCACGAGACACACCGAGTGATGGGCGCACACGAAGACGACTTCGAAGCCATCTACCGCGACGAGTGGCTCCCGATGCTCGCAGAGACCGAGGACGCGCGGCTCCTCTACTTCATGCGTCTCGCGCACGGCACCGGACGCGCGTACAACATGATCACGATCACTGCGATCCGCGACGGCGCGACGTGGGAGAATCTCGTCCAGCGCACGCAGCGCGGCGACCTGCGCTCATGGATGCAGAAGGTCGACGGGATGCGCCACGACGTGACGAGCAAGGTCCTCGTGCCCGTCGACTGGTCACCGCTCCAGGAGGTCGACCTCGACAACGTCCCGACGGACGCCGGCGAGCACGACCTCACGATCTTCATGGAGGACACCGCCTGGCCCTACGCGGGCAAGCTCGAGGACTACCTGGAGGCGGCGCGTGACAACTACGCGCCGAGCCTCGCGGAGGGGCGCCACGGCGGCCGCTCGCTCCTCGAGCTGCAGGCAGTCTTCGTGCCGGCTTGGGGCGCCGCCGCGCGCAGGCGCGAGGTCATCCTGTGGCAGCGCATCACGAAGCCCGCCGGGATCACACCGCTCGTCACGAGCGAGGTCCCTGCCGAGCACCGCAGCCCGGGGACCTGGATGCACGACGCGTTGCAGGTCCGCGACGACTGGGAGAGCAGGCTCCTGCGGACGACCTCCTGGTCGCCGTTGAGCTGACCGAACGATCAGCCCTGACCTGACCGAAAGGTCAGCCCGCCGCGACCTGGCCTTCGGTGCTGCGCTTCGGCGGCTCCCACGCGGTCCCACCGACACGGCCGCCGAGCTCGGGACACTCACCCGCGAACGGTCCCCATGTGCACTCGAACCCGGGGACGACCCAGTCGTGCAGCATCCAGACGCCGTTGAGAGGGATCTTGTGCCCGCCCTTGGCCTCGCACGCCTGCTGCGACGTCGTCTCGGCGCCGATCACGATGCCGGCGTTGCCGATGCACAGCCCGCCGTTGAAGTTGTGCTGGTGCCAGTGATCGTTCGGGCCGGGGAAGCCGGGCGGCGGACCACCGGGATGGAAGAGGAGATAGCTCAGGCCGACGATCCTCGAGGTCGGCTGGGTGCCGTCGTAGAGCAGCTCAGAGGGGGCGGACGGGTCGAAGGGTCGCGCTGCCAGCCCGATGTTCGTGTAGTGCGCGCCGATGCACGGGACGTACACCGTCGACTCGCGGTACCCCGCGTTCTCGGCGGCTGCGACGGTCGGGTAGCGCGTCGCGACGGCTCGTGCGTTCTCCTGTGCCTGCTCGAGCTGCTCGGTCGTCGCCTGCGACGTCGGGAGCTGGAGGAACGGGCCGCGAATCTCGTGACCCTCCGCGTCGCTGCCGACCTGCCCGACCGATGCCGGCGGACCTGACTCCTCGCACGGCGACTTGCCCGTAAGGGCCCCGGTGACGACCAGGCCTGGGCCGGTTTTCACGAGGCACCCGGGAGAGCTCGACACGGCCTGGTGCGTGTGCCCGTCGGGTGAAGCTGCGGCGCCACAGGCGCCGGCCGCGGAGCTGGTGGTGGCGGCGGCGGCGGTGCTGCTGCTGATGGCCGGGCTGAATGCCAGGCTCGTCAGCGCCGCCACCGCGACGCCCACGGTCGCGACACCGATGAAGCCGAACGCGCTCGGAGCGCTGCGCTCGGACCACGTGCGCGTGAGCAGCAACGTCACGAGCGCGACCACGGCGATGATCTCGAATGCCGCGCAGAGCCCGTCGATCTTCCCGAACTTCTCGGGCGCGCCATTGCTGCCGATGGCAATGCCCCACAGACGCGCGTAGAGCCAGACTCCGAGGATCCCGAGGTTCAACGCGATCCCGGCGAAGCACGCGAGCTTCGAAGGCCGGAAGATCAGCCACGCGGCGAGACCAACCTGGGACCATGCAGCGACGGCGAAGAACATCCCGTGCGACCACGACACGCCGGCGTGCTCGCCCATCATCGCGAAGTGGATGCCGGCGGCGCCGAACATCATGACGGCGACCGTCCAGCGCAGAACAGGTCCCACCTTCGAGGGTGGTGCGGCGTGCGGGTCCTGCGAGCCTGAGTCGGTGGTACCGGTCAGCATCAGGATCCCCCCTGTC
Organism: Acidimicrobiia bacterium; assembly: GCA_036557185.1. Lineage (GTDB taxonomy): Bacteria > Actinomycetota > Acidimicrobiia > IMCC26256 > JAENVU01 > DATBHZ01. The sequence continues at coordinate 10,961 of DATBHZ010000151.1, forward strand.
CGTGCACGGCCCGTGCAGCTTATTGCGCGTCCGATCGACGCGATCCGCGCTCGGATCAGACGTCGTCGATGAGCCTCTCCCACCCGTCGGGCGGCTCGGCGAGGCGCCACACCTGCTCCGGCGCCTCGAGCTTCTCACCAATGTGCCAGTCGGCCTCGAGCGCGAGCAGCTGCGAGGTGTACTGACCGATGGCAGCGCGCTTGCGGGTGTCCTGGGCATCGATGCTCGGCACCGCCGGTGTCGGCCAGACCGCCGCACGAAACAGCTTCGCGACCCGCCACGCGAGCAGACCCGGGATGTGCTTGTAGCCGGAGTCCTCGTAGCAGAACCAGGCCGGCCCGGTGAAGCGCTCCCTCACGAGCATCCCCGCATCGTGCGTCGCGACGTGGTCGGGGTTCGCCAAACCCATCGGCAGGAACACCGCCGTGGGGTCGAGCGTGCGCAGCTCCTGCTCGAGCGCCGTGTTCGTGGCGTCGGGTCCCACCCAGTCGGGCCGCTCGAGGTACTGGTGCTCGACGAAATCGAGCCAGCGAGGGACGGCGCCGACCTCGGCGAGCGCCTTCGCGTCCTCTTCGCGACGAGCCTCGAGCACCTCGTCGCCCGGATCGAACCCCGCCAGCGTGTCCCACCTCGTCATGGGAGTCGGGTACTCGTCCGGGCGTCCGGCGTAGACGGTCACGACGGTCGCGCCCGGATGACGTGCCAGCAGGCGCCCACAACCAAGGACCGCGTCGTCGAGGTGGGGCGACACGATCACCATGCGCTCGAGCTCGCGATCGGGCACGAGACCCCACTCGCGCATGTCGGGAGCCGGGTTCGCCACGGTCGTTACGGAACGAGGTCCTTGCAGGGACCGCCATTGCACACGTCGACAAAGAGACCATTGCCGAGGAACGACGCGACCTGCTGGGTCAACACCGGATTCCCGGCGCCCAGGCCGTGCGGGTCGATGCCCGCGCGGTTCGGCGTGTTCGTCGGGGGCGGCGCCGGCGTGCCGTAGTCCCACTCCACGAGCACGTTGCCGGCGAACGGCGTGGACGGGATGGCGGGGATGTCCCACATCGGCGTGACGTCGAGGCTCCGGCCAGGATCCAGGTTGGGCATCCACACGTGCATGCCGGGGACCGTGCGCGCCTCGTTCTCCGTCGCGATGTTCGTCACCTGATGATCACCGAACGCCTCGATGAGCATCACCTGGTGCTCGGGAGTGCCCGGGAGCGGGTTCGAGGTCATGTGCTCCGCGTACCCGTCGGCCTCGGCGCGGTCCCAGAGCATCTGGATCATCGTCTTGCCGAGGATCTGGTCGACCTCATCCGGGTACGCAGCCTGGATCGTGGGTCGGAACGCGTCGAAGTCGACGCTGCGGTCCAGGAGCGTCGAGAAGTTCATCCCCGGAACACCCAGCACCGACCGCGTGAACTCCGTGGAGATGGCGGTGAGCGCACCGCCGAGGATCCCTCCCTGACTGTTGCCGTTGAACACGACGTTGCCCGGAGTGATCACGGGCGTCGCCGACGCGCCCGCCCGGAACGCGCTGCTGCTGTCGAAACCGTTGGGGTCCTTCACCAGGCGCGCCAGGAAGAGCTGGTTGACGAAACCCTGCTGCACACGGTCGGCCAAGGTCGGGAACAGCGACAGGTTCGCGTTGATCGCGAAGACGTTCGCGATGTCGGCCGACGACATGCCGATCCAGTCGGTGGCGCACATCACCGAGCGGGTGATGTTGGCCTGGGTTCCGAACGAATTGACCTCGGTCCCGGATCCCAGCAGCCCGTGGCCGTACGTGAGACCGGTCCCCGGCGTCACCGGGTCGTTCCCGTCGGCGGTCACCGATCGGGGGATGTTGCAGGTGAACGGCGCGGTATACGTGCCGTTGCGTACCGGCAGGGCGTCGGGCCCGGCGTTCGGCGCGTAGTTGAACCGCGAGCCCGGACCGCCGTCGCCCGTGAGATAGAGCGGCACCTGGTAGGTGCCGGTGACGCGCCGGAAGATGGTGCTGCTCACGTTGTCCTGCACGCCGGTGACGGTGAAGCTCGGCGCGGCGCCGTGGAGCGACGCGAACGCGTCGTCCCGGATGTGGAGCACGCGCTCGGAGATGTTGCGCTCGGACGCAACGGTGAAGTCCCACGCCAGGTACATGCTCGACCGGTGCCATCCGATGCTCTGCAGGTGCCCGATCACGTCCTCCATCGCGGGGCGCCGTCCTTCGACCGCGGGGAGGAACGTCGGGATCTGGTCGCGGTACAGCTGGAACGAACGGCTCGCTGGGATCACCGAGCCGTCGGCGCGCTTCAGGTTGCGGAGTCCGACGATGATCCTGTGGCCCTCGGCGAAGTTGCGCGCCGGCCGGATGATGAGCGTGCGCGTCGCATCACTCGTCGCGTTCGCGTCCAGCTCCGCGAAGAACGGGACGCGCTGTCCGGTGTCGGCGTCGAGCAGCACGATCGGCTGATCGCTGTCGAGCGAGCGACCGATGTCCGTGATCGGCGCTGCGCCGGTCTGCGCGAGATCGATACCGGGGACGAGCAGGATGATGGCCGATCCCGGTGAGAAGCCGTCGTTACGGTTCCACTCGGTTGGATCGATGCGCTGTCCGGAAGTGTTCGACTCCATCGACGCCGGGTCGAAGTGCACGCGGCGGCCGGTGTCGGAGGTTGGGTCGGCGACGGTGAACCAGTTGCTCGGGAAAGGCAGCTGGCAACGACTCTGGCCGAGGAACTCACACCTGCTCGCGAGCGACACGTCGACGTTGGGCTCGTAGGACCAGACCGCGTCGCGCAGGATGGTGTGCCCGTGCGCGTCGCGACCGGACGCGAGCAGGCGCGTCAACCCTTCCTGAATGTCGGACGGCTGCAACGTCCCCGTCGCCGTCCCGTTCGAGACCGAGAACCGGCTGGTGATGTCGCGGGGGAAGAGGAAGACGGTGCCGGTCTCCAACCCCACGTGCAGTGAACCCGGTTGGATGCCGTGCACGTCGAGCGTGACCGGGATCGGACCGCTCGGGAGCTGGGTGTGGTTGACCGGAGCGACGATGCGCAGCGCGTCCCCGGGCACGCCGGGGCGGGCCGTCGCGGCGATGAGGAAGCTGCAGCCCGACGTCGCGAGCGCGAGCACGGCAACCACCGCGAGCGTCGACAAGAGACGAGTGGAACGGTCTCGGCGCATGCAAGCCCCCCAGATGGCATCACCACGCAGTGTGACGGACTGTATGCGCCTACGCTGCCGATTGTCACCTTTCGGGGGAGGTCACACGGTGCGCGTCCCACTCACCATCAACGATTTCCTGAACCGGGCCGAGTGGGTGTACCCGGACCGCACCGCGGTCGTCGACGAGCCCAACCCGCCCGGCGGTGGCTTCGGCTCGATCACCTACGCAGAGCTCGGCCGCCGCGCGCGCAGCCTCGCGTGCGCGCTCGACGCGCTCGAGGTCGAAGAGGGCGCGCGCGTCGCGATCTTCTCCCCGAACGCCGCACGCTTCCTCACGGCGCTGTTCGGAGTGCCCGCGTTCGGGCGCATCCTCGTGCCGATCAACTTCCGGCTCAACCTCAGCGAGGTCGAGTACATCGTCGAGCACTCGCGCGCATCCGTTCTGCTGGTCGACCCCGAGTACGCGGACATGCTCGACGGCATCCCGATCGAGCATCGCTTCGTGCTCGGCACGGCAACCGACGAGGAGCTGTTCGGCAGGACCGGCACGCCGCAGCTGCTCAGCTCCGACGAGGAGGCCACCGCGACCGTCAACTACACGTCGGGCACCACGGCGCGGCCCAAGGGCGTGCAGATGACCCACCGGAACTTGTGGCTCAACGCGACCACGTTCGGGTGGCACATGGGCGTCGACGATCGCGACGTCTACCTGCACACGCTGCCTATGTTCCACTGCAATGGATGGGGCCTGCCGTTCTCCGTGTCTGCGATGGGCGGCCGCCACGTCGTCATCCGCAAGATCGACGGCGAGGACATCCTGCGGCGCGTCGAATGCGAAGGCGTCACGTTCCTCGCGGGCGCGCCCGCTGTGGTCGCGGCGACGCTCGACGCGGCGGCGGCACGCAAGGAGGCAGGAGCACCGATCCCCGGTAGCGGGACCGTCCGCATGGTGGTCGCCGGCGCACCGCCGCCCTCGAAGGTGATCGAGCGCGTCGAGCGGGAGCTCGGTTGGGAGTTCATGCAGATCTACGGCCTGACCGAGACCTCTCCCCTGCTCACGGTCAACCGGACGCCACTCGAGGATCTCGACCTCGATCCCACCGAGCGCGCCCGGCGGCTCGCGCGCGCCGGGGTGCCCGCGCTCGGGGTCCAGGTCGCCGTCAACGATGAGGGTGAGGTGCTCGCACGCTCGAACCACGTGTTCGAGGGCTACTGGGAGCAGCCGGCGGAGACCGCGCGCGCGATCGTCGACGGCTGGTTCCACACCGGCGACGGCGGCGACCTCGACGACGGGTACGTCGTCATCTCGGACCGCAAGAAGGACGTCATCATCTCGGGCGGCGAGAACGTCAGCTCGATCGAGGTCGAGGACTGCCTCTTTCAACACGAGGCCGTGGCGGAGGCGGCGGTGATCGGCGTCCCCGACGACCACTGGGGCGAGACCGTCAAAGCGCTTGTGGTCCTTCGCCCCGGGAACACGATCTCGGAGCAGGACCTGATCGAGTTCTGTCGCGAGCGGATGGCGCACTTCAAGTGCCCGCGGTCCGTGGAGTTCCGCGACGAGCTCGCACGGACCGCGACCGGCAAGCTCCAGAAGTTCAAGCTGCGCCAGCCCTACTGGGAGGGCCACGAGCGTCAGATCAACTGACCGCCCCTTCTTGCCGACTTTCTTGCCGAAACCGTTGCCATACCGACGGTTACTGCAAGAAAGTCGGAATGAGGAGGAGGAGGATGCGGGTCAGCGTTGGTCGATGGCGACCTTGATGGCGCCGCTCGTGTCCTGCGTGGCCAGCGCCTTGAACGCGTCGCGCCACTGGTCGAGGCGGAACGTGTGCGTGAGCATGCCCGTCAGGTCGATCCGGCCGCTCTCGACGAAGTCGAGGTAGTGCTGGATCGCGTGCTGGCGCTTGCCTTCGATCGTCTCGAACCCGAAGGCGTTCGAGCCGGTGAACGTGATCTCCTTGAAGTAGAGCGGCGTGTCCTCCCAGCGCGCGGGACCGTGGACACCGAGCTTCACGAGCGTGCCGCGCGCCCGGAGCACACGTGCACCGACCTCCAGCGTCTCCGCCGCTCCGATCGTGTCGTACACGACGTCGATGCCGCCGGGAAACGCCATCGGCAGCCCGTCCGCCGGTTGGAGCACACCGCCGGACCACGACGCAACCGCGTCGATGAGCTCCTCGCGCGGCTCGGGCGCGACAGTGACCGCGCCGAGCTTGTGCGCCAGCTCGGCTTGCGCGTCGAATCGCGCAACCGCCATCACCTCGACGTCCGGATAGAGCGCTTGGAGGATCGCGAGCGCGCAGGTCCCGAGCGCTCCCGCGCCGTACACGAGCACCTTGCTGCCGGGCTGCGGAGGATGACGCGTGACACCGTGCAGCGACACCGCGAACGGATCGGCGAACACCGCCTGCTCGTCGGGCACCGACTCGGGCACCTTCAAGAGCATGGAATCGTGCGCGGGCATGAGCTGCCCGAACCCGCCCGGGACGTCCTTGCACATGCCGGTGTGGATGCCCGGCGCGAGCGTGCCCTTCCCGAACGACCAGCACTGGCTCAGGTCGCCCGCGACGCAGGCCGGGCACTTCGGCTCGATCCCCCGCGGGCCGCAGGTCAGCCAGGGGTTGAGCACGACGCGCTCGCCGACCTCGAGGCCCTTCGCCTCCGGCCCGAGCGCCACGACGTCGGCCACGACCTCGTGCCCCATCACGTGCGGGACCGAGAAGAAGTTCTTCATCGGGTTGTCCGCGAACCCCTTGCCGGCCCGCTCGGGTGACGTGAAGCTCGCGTAGTCGAAGAAGACCTGCTTCGACTCGGAACCGCAGATCCCGGTCAGCCTCGGCTTCGTCACCACCCAGTCGGGCCGGAGGAAGCCAGGGTCGTCGAGCTCGATGAGCTTCATCGGCGTCTTGGCGAGTGCCTCGAGCAGCCGGTTGTCGGTGCCAGGGTCGGGCTGCGCGTCGGGGGCGACCCCGAAGATCAGAGCCTGCATGATCGGGACTGTATGACACGCACGTCAGGTCGCGCACGCGTGCGGGCGACGCGCCGGCACAGCGATACCGTGCCACCGATGAGCGCGCAGGAGGCAGTGCTCGCGCTCCGCTCGGTCAAGCTGAACGGCCGGCGCACGGGGGTGTTCGCCTACCCGGACCGCATCGAGCTGGTCGACGAGGACGGCGTGCGGGCGATTCCGCTCACCGACGTCGTCCGCATCAGCTTCAAGAGCGGTGTCCGCAAGGGACGGCTCACGATCACCACCGGCGAGGGGCCGCTCGAGATCCGCGGGCTACGGATGCGGGACGTCGGCGTCGCCTACCGCATCCTGGTCAGCCTCGCCGCCGACCGCAACAGGGGCTGACGGTGTGCCGCTCGCCTCGATGGCCGCGTTGTTGCCGTTCCCGCCGGCCGCGCCGTTGCCGAGGTACTTGATCAGCGTCGCCGCGAGACCGTCGAGGCTGCCCCCGCCACCACCAGCGACCAGCACGTCCGGGACGACCGTGATGTGGCCGTCGGCGACGGCGTTCGCGACCGCGACGATCGCGGCCGCACCGCCCCCGAGCGCGTCCTTCTGCGCCTCGAAGCCGGTCGCGCGCGCCACACCCAGCGCTTCGGTCGCCTTCGCGTTCGCGAGCCCGATCGCCTCCACCTTCGTCGCCTCGGCACGCCCGGTCAGCTCCACGTAGGCGGCGTCGCCACGCGCCTCCGCCTCCCGCGCGTTCGCCCGGTTCTGCTCGATCTCCACGCCAACTTGCGCGTTCGCGAGCTGGCCTTGCATGTCGGCGGTGCCTTTCGCCTTCTCCATCTCGATGCGCGACGTCTGCGCGCGTTGCATCTCCTCGTACGTCGCCTTCTCCTGGTTGGCGATCTCGCGCTTGGTGAGCACCTCGACGAGCTCCTGCGGGAAATGGACGTCCTGGATGTAGACGCCCTTCGTCTCAACGTCGTACAGCTGGAGGTACTCCGTGATGTGCTCGAGCGCAGCCTGCTGCACCTGCATGCGCGTCTCGATGAACATGACCGCGGCTTGGTCCTGCAGGGTGTTCCTGAAGTGGTTGCCGACGGCCGACTGCAGCACCTCGTTGACCAGGTTGAGCATCGTGCCGACCATCGAGATGACCTTCGGCGCCATCGTGTCCGGCACGTGGATCTGGACCTGCAGCTCGATCGAGAAGACGAATCCCTCGCGGCTCTTTCCCAGGATCGGGGCGAGCTGCGCATCGAGGTTGTGCGACGCGCTGGTCTCCTCCGACCAGTTGAGCGTCAGGATCGACGTCGGGACGATCTCCGACGCGTACACGCGAGGGTTGATCGGGTACTTGCCGGTCCGCAATGGCTCGCGCCAGATCCCGCGGTGACCTGGCGAGACGATCGAACCGAACTTGAACTCCTCGCCCGACGTGTCGAGCGTCGGCAGGCCCACGAAGGCCTTCATCACCGCGACCTCGCCCTGGTTCACCACGAGCATCGGGACCAGCTCGACCTGCACCAGGAATGGGTTCAACAGGTACGCGCCGTACAGCAGCGGGTCGTGCTGCAACCCGATCTTGCCGCCGGACGTGAGGAAGGTCTGGAAGTCCTGATAGTTGTTGTGCAGCTCGTTCTTCGAGCCGAGCAGCACCTCGATGATCTTCGCGTCCGTCTCTCCCACGCCCTCGGTGGTGGTCGCCTCCATCTGCGAGATGTCGGCGTATCCGCCGAGGCGGCTCGCGATGTCGCCCGACGGCAAGGGCTCACCTTCGAGCACGGTCACGATCCCGACCATGTCGACCGGGCCCTGGGGCGCGATCACCACCACGCTGAGCTGCTCGGGCGTCAGCCCGAACGACTCGGGCTTGAGCACACCGCCACTCGCGCGCGCGGTCGCGACCAGATCCTGTGCGACCGGAAGGCCGTAGACGGCCTGCGGCGTGAGCACCATGAAGCCGACGGGATGGATGGGCATCAGCGTCCCGGGAGGGAGCACGGGGCGTTGGACGCCCTTCTGGCCGCCGAGCTCGATGAATCGGCCGAGATTGGAGAAGTTCCCGAACTCGGCCTGGTACACGCCGCTCTTCGCGCCGATGGGGAGCGGTGCGCCGACCTGGGCGATCACGACACCCACCTCACCGGCAGGCACCTGCACCCACGGGAACTTCTGGACGGAGAACACCGGCCAGAGCTTCAGCCGGAGCCCCGGCATCAGCAGCCGTGCCTGGTAGCCGGCTTCGCCTCGAAAGGCGATCGGGTTGTCCTCAGGAAGCTTCCTCAGCGCGAAACGCTTGTTGACCAGGCCGACCTGCGTGGGCCCGATGACGTGCACCGAGTTGAACACCGCGATCACGACGAGCGCCGCCACGATCAGGATGACGATGATCCCGGCGAGTCCCATGCCCGGCTCCTTCTGCCCGCTGATCCGTCGATCCGAACCATATGCCTCCCGTGCGGGCCCGGGTCCGGGGCGCGGACGGAATTCCACGGCAAGCTGGTGGGGTGCCCGTCCGGATCCATCGTGAGCGCCACCGCAGCGATCGAGGCGGCTGGCTGCGCGCCGCGGTGCTCGGAGCCCAGGACGGGATCGTCACCACGGCAAGCGTCCTCGTGGGTGTCGCCGCCGCGGACGTCAGCCGGAGCGTGATCATCACGACCGGCGTCAGCTTGCTCGTCGCCGGCGCGCTTTCGATGGCGAGCGGTGAATACAGCTCGGTCAGCTCACAACGCGACGCGGAGATCGCCGACATCGACCGCGAGGAACGCGAGCTCGCCACGGCCCCGGAGCACGAGCTCGAGGAGCTCACACAGATCTACGAGGAGCGCGGCCTCTCTCGCGACCTCGCGCACCGTGTAGCTGTGGAGCTGATGGAGCACGACCCGCTCGGCTCGCACGTACGCGACGAGCTCGGGCTGCACGAAGGGAACATCGCGCGACCCGCGCAGGCGGCGGTCGCGTCAGCGACGAGCTACGCGCTGGGGTCCGCACTGGCGATCATCGCCGCGGTCACGGCCCCGAGCAACGCCCGGGTTGCCGTGCTCGCGGTGTCCACGCTGGCCCTGCTCGTCGCCACGGGCTGGACCGCCGCCCGTCTGGCCGGCAGCGGCCCGCTCCGACCGGTGGTGCGCGTGGTCGTCCTGGGCGGCATCGCGCTGCTCGTCACCGGCGTGATCGGAGCCGTGGTCGGCGCCCACACCTGACGCATCGAGCGCGGCGCTCGCGAGCTGGCACACTGCGCCGCCATGCGCACACGATCGGATCTCCAACAGCTCTACGACCTGACCGGGCGCGTCGCGATCGTGACCGGGGGAAGCCGCGGGATCGGGCGCGCGATCGCGCACACCCTCGCGGCGGCGGGCGCGAAGGTCGTCGTCGCGAGTCGGAAGGCGGACGCGTGCAACGCGGTAGCCGACGAGATCGTCGACGCAGGCGGGACCGCCGTCGCCGTCCCCGCGCACGCGGGCAAGCTCGATCAGCTCGCCGCGCTCGTCGACACGACGGTCGACCGATTTGGCGGGATTGACATCCTCGTGAACAACGCCGCCAACGCGCTCGGTCTGCCGATCGGCTCGATCACACCCGAGGCCTGGGAGGCGTCGTACACCGTCAACCTCCGTGGCCCGCTGTTCCTGTTCCAGGACGCGCTGCCGCACCTGCAGCGAAGCGAGCACGCCTCGGTCGTGAACATGATCAGCGCCGGCGCGTTCACCCACGGCACCTACGTCTCGATGTACTGCTCGGCGAAGTCCGCGATGCTCACGATGACGCGCGCCATGGCCGCTGAGTTCGCGCCGGGCATCCGCGTCAACGCGCTCGCGCCGGGTACGACCGACACCGACATGGTCCGCAACAACCCGGAGCCCCAGCAGCAGGCGATGGTGGACGCCCAGCTCATCAAGCGGATGGCCAAGCCCGAAGAGATCGCGGACGGCGCGCTCTACCTCGCCAGTGACGCCTCGCGGTTCATGACGGGCCAGGTGCTGGTGCTCGACGGCGGCATGACGACCCACTGACGCCGGCTGAAAGCCGGGTCAGGTCAGTCGAGGCCTGCCATCGAGCGGAATTCCTCGCTCGTGTTGGTATGGGGGAACGGCTCCGACGGCTCGTCCATCCCGAGCGCGCGGCACAACGGTCCCCATCCGTCTCCCGGCTGCCAGTCCACGAGCCGCGAGGCGGGAACCGTCTTCCGGACGTACGCGTTGTGGGCCTCGTACGCGCGCTTGGCGGCGGACTCGTCACGCCAGTCGGGCGTGAAGCTCGCCAGCATCTTCTCGGCCATCTCCTGCCAGCCGAGATCGTCCGGCGGGCGCTCGTCCATCACCTGGAAGATCGTTCGGCTCGCGCTCGCCCACCAGACGTCCGCGCTCTCACGCGTCGAGAGCACGACGGGAGCGTCGGGGAACGCGCGGCTGATGTCCTCCCACTTTCCCGCCGTCGGCCAGTCGACCGCCGCCGCGTAGCCGGAGAACAACGACTCCCAATCCGTCGGAGCGCCGTCGAACGCGGCGGTCCAGATCGCCACGTGCTCGGGATGCGCGAACACCTCGGTCATGTGGTAGCAGGGGCCGCCGAGCAGCTGTTGGAGCGCAACCTGGAGTGACATCGTTCCGGTCCGCCCGAGTCCCGCACCCACCACTCGCACCGTCACGCTCTCCTCGCTCGTTGCACCCCGATGGTCCGGAGACGAAGCTACGTGGGCCGTGCGGCCCAGATCGAGGCCGCGGGAATGTCCAGATTCGGGGGATTTCTACTTTTTAACCCTGTAGGGGTTTCTTCGCGTAGTACGAGCGACATATCCTGCGACGGTCTCGGCCAGGGCACCCCCCGGCCGGGACGACCCCAAGAAGGAGACGGCGCGGGAGGGCTCGGTTCCCCAGCCCCCCAGCCCCGACCGGGTCCTCCCCCGTCTCTTCGGGCGCGGTCTCCTCCGGGACTCAGACCGTCTGGGTCACCGACTGCTTGCCGGCACGCGCAGGGAGCCGGCGCCGCGAGGCCGCGATCACGAAGGCGGTGAGCAGCACCACCGCGGCGGCCGCAGCGGCGACGAACAGCCCCGTGTTGGACATGCCGAGCAGCTTGAGACCTGACAGGGCCAACACAGCGACGAGCACGGGACGGATGACCGCGTCGGGCGCCCGCGACGACAGCCGAGCCCCGAGGTAGGTGCCCGGGATCGCGCCGACGAGGATCGACGTGGTGAGTCCAAGCTGGAAGTCGCCGAACAGGATGTGGCCGAGCGCCGCGGACGCGACGAGAGGGATCGCCTGCACGAGGTCGGTGCCCACCAGCTGGCCGGCGCTCAAGCTCGGGTACAGCAGCAGCAGGAACACGATCATCAGCGATCCCGAGCCGACCGACGTGATGCCGACGACCAACCCGCCGACGATGCCGATGAGCACCGTGGGCAGTGGACGGATCGTGAGCGCGTGCTGCGCGCCCGCTTCGCCGCTGACGATCCCCCGCCGCCGTTGGATCGCCGTGCGTGCGACGATCGCGCCGCCTGCCAGGAGCAGGGCGATGCCCAGCAAGGTCGAGAGGTCGCTGTTCAGATCGCTCCCGAGCCATTCGAGCAGGAGCACGCCACAGAAGGCGGCCGGAACCGAGCCGATGACGAGCCATCGGACGAGGCTCATGTTCACGGTGCCGTGCTTGAGGTGCACGCCCGCGCCGAACGGCTTCATGACGAGCGACGCGACGAGGTCGCTCGAAACCGCCGCCAGCGGTTGCACCCCGAACCCCACGATGAGCAGCGGCGTCATCAAGGCCCCGCCGCCCATGCCCGTCAGGCCGACCACGAAGCCGACGATCAGCCCGCCGAGCGCCACCCACCAGTCCATCGTTCCCCCCAGTGCCCGCCTGGTCCGCTCCTGCGCTGACTGCGCAGCTCCTCCTCTAACCCCATCATCACAATGGGGATTTAGATGGTAGGGTACGGGTCGTCGCCGGTCAACCCGGCCGTGCGGAGTGAGCTCGGGCTCTAGGCGAGGCCGGCCGAGATGCGGTCGAACGCACGCTCGACGAGCACGCGGAGATCGCCTCCGCCCTCGAGCCAGGTGTCGACCGCCGCGTGCAGCGCCGCCATCGATGTACCTGCGACGAGACGCAGGTCCATCACCGCGTGCTTCGACGCGCCGGGACGATCACGCAGCGCCTCGAAGATCTCCTGGTCCCAGCTCTGTTGACGCTCGAGGTGCCGCGTCCGAAGGCTCGGGGTCTCGGCGTAGATGCGCTTGCGCTTCATCAGGCCCTCGCGGTCGCTCTCGACCGCGGAGGCGAGGTGGACGAACGACTCGCGCAACGCGACCAGCGGCGTCTCCGACGCAGGTCGCGCCGCGAGCTCGGCGAGGAGCTGCTGGCACCGTTCTTCGCCCTCGACGAACAGCACGTCTTCCTTGTTGGCGAAGTAGCGGAAAAACGTCCGCGGTGACACGTCGCATCGCGCGGCGATCTCCTCGATCGTCGTGCGGTCGAAGCCCTGCTCGGTGAAGAGCTCGGTCGCGGCCTCACGGAGGTCGTCGCGGGTCTTGGCCTTCTTGCGCTCGCGCAGGCCCGCCGGGCCCTCGCTACCGGCCTCGGCCGGGATGGTCATGTCGGACATGATGGCACCCCCTGCCTCTTGACGCAAGGTGACGAATGTCGTCTTGCGCATTATGGCAGTCTGCGCCAGAATAGTGGGATCCCTTCCTCGACCGGGCATCAGCAGGGAGCCCCATGACCGCCGCTCAGACGACCGCGCTGCCCCAGAGCGCGAGCGAGGCACTCGACCCGCGTCGTTGGTGGATGCTCGCCGTCCTCTGCCTCAGTCTCCTGATCGTCTTCGTCGGGAACTCCACCCTCAACGTCGCGATCCCGACGCTCGCACGGGATCTGAACGCGACCGAGTCGGAGCTGCAGTGGGTCGTCGCGGCGTACTCGCTCGTGTTCGCGGGCCTGCTGTTCTCGACAGGGGCGATCGGTGATCGCTTCGGCCGCAAGGGCGCTCTGCAGTTCGGGCTCGCCGGCTTCCTCGTCGCATCCACGCTCGCCGCGTTCTCGACCGAGATGTGGCAGCTCATCGCGTGCCGCGCTGCGATGGGCGCCGCGGCCGCCTTCATCATGCCGTCGACGCTCTCGATCCTCGTCAACGCCTTCCCCGTGCACGAACGCCCGAAGGCGATCGCGATATGGGCGGCCACGACCGGCGCCGCGGGAGCGATCGGACCGGTCGCCAGCGGCTGGCTGCTGGGCCACTTCTGGTACGGCTCGGTGTTCCTGGTGAACGTGCCGATCATCGGGCTCGCGCTCGTGTCCGGGTTCTTCCTGGTCCCGAAGTCGCGCGACCCGGAGCAGGGCAAGCTCGACCCGATCGGCGCGGTCTTGTCGATCATCGGGCTGTCGTCGCTCGTCTTCGCCCTCATCGAGGCGCCCGACAAGGGCTGGTCGAGCAGCGCGACGCTCGGAGCGTTCCTCGTGGCCGCGATCGTCTTGACGCTGTTCGTGCTGTGGGAGCTGCGCGTCGACGAGCCGATGCTCGACATGCGCTACTTCCGCTCACCTGCATTCAGCACCGGCACCGGCGGAATGATCCTCATCTTCCTCGCGATGTACGGCGTGATGTTCCTCATCACCCAGTACTTCCAGCTCGTGCTCGACTACAGCCCGCTCGGCGCCGCGCTCCGGTTGCTTCCCATCGCGCCGATCATGATCATCGTGTCGCCGATGACGCCGCGGCTCGCGGCGAGATTCGGCGCGCACCGGACGGTCGCGAGCGGGATGGTCGGCATCACGATCGGCTTCCTGCTGTTCGCTGCGATCGGCACGCACACCCCGTACCTCTACGTGCTCATCGCGCTGATCCCTCTCGTCACGGGTATGGCACTCTCGATGTCGCCGATGACTGCATCGATCATGTCCGCCGTACCGACGCGCCGCGCCGGCTCGGGCTCCGCGACGAACGACGCGACCCGCGAGCTGGGTGCGGCACTCGGCGTCGCCGTCCTGGGCAGCCTCGCCGCCTCGAAGTACGCGAGCTCGCTCAGCAGCGTGCTGCACCTCGTCCCCGCGGCCGACCATGCCAAGGCGACCAGCTCCATCGCGGGAGCCATCCAAGTCGCGCAAGGACTGCCGGCGAGTGCTGCCCGAACGGTGACGTTGGCAGCGCAGCAGGCGTGGGTCGACGGCATCCAGCTCGCGGTGATCGTGGGCGCGGTCCTGTCGACGATCGCCGCGGTCATCGTCTGGCGATTCCTCCCGCACTCGCTCGCACCCGAGAGCGCTCTGCACGGCCCGGTCGAAGCAATGGAGGAGGCAGCCGAGCTCGGGATCGCGGGCGTCCCGCCCGCCTTCGCCGACCAGGAGCCCGAGCCGTCCGAGGTCGTCTCACCGTGACGTCGCCCGCCATCGAGGCCGAGCAGGACGTTCCCCCCGGCCTCGACCCGCGCCGTTGGATCACCCTCGTCATCGTCATCTTCTCGGTGCTCATCGTCGCGCTCGACACGACGGTGCTCACCGTCTCGCTCCCCACGATCCTGCGCGATCTCGACACCACGTTG
>DATBHZ010000152.1:0-4350 GCA_036557185.1 Acidimicrobiia bacterium
ACGCGGCCTGGCACCGTGAGCACGTCGCGCGCGCGATCCTTGACCCCACCGGCTGAACCGACAGGAGCTCCAAGATGCCCGAGGCATACATCGTCGATGCGATCCGCACCCCGGTCGGGAAGCGGGGCGGTGGGCTCAGCCGGGTCCACCCGGCCGACCTCGGTGCGCATGTGTTGCAGGAGCTCGTCGATCGCACCGGCATCGATCCGCTCGCGGTCGAGGATGTCGTGTTCGGCTGTCTCGACGCCATCGGGCCTCAGGCGGGCGACATCGCGCGCACGTGCTGGCTCGCCGCCGGGCTGCCCGAAGAGGTGCCGGGCACCACGGTCGACCGCCAGTGCGGTTCGAGCCAGCAGGCGGTGCACTTCGCCGCGCAGGCCGTCATGAGCGGGACGAGCGACGTCGTGATCGCGGGCGGCGTGCAGAACATGAGCATGATCCCGATCTCCTCGGCGATGACCGTCGCGGAGCAGTTCGGCTTCACCGACCCGTTCACCACGTCGCAAGGCTGGGTCGCGCGGTACGGCACGCAGGAGGTGAGCCAGTTCCGCGGCGCTGAGATGATCGCCGACAAGTGGGGGATCACCCGCGAGGCGATGGAGGACTTCGCCGTCGAGTCCCACGAGCGCGCGCTCCGGGCTCAGCGAGAAGCGCGGTTCGAGCGCGAGATCCTTCCGATCGACGGCGTCAGCGTCGACGAAGGTCCGCGCGAGCCCAATCTCGACAAGATCCGGTCCCTCCCGCCCCTCATCGAAGGCGGCCGCCTGACCGCGGCGGTCAGCAGCCAGATCTCGGACGCGGCGAGCGCGTTGCTCATCGTCTCCGAGCGGGGGCTTTCGACGCATGGCCTGAATCCGCGCGCGCGGATCCACCACCTCTCGGTGCGCGGCGCAGACCCGATCTACATGCTCACGGCCCCGATCCCCGCGACGGCGTACGCGCTCGAGAAGACCGGGATGTCGCTCGACGACATGGACCTCGTCGAGATCAACGAGGCGTTCGCATCGGTCGTGCTCGCCTGGCAGCAGGAGACCGGCGCGGATCTCGCCAGGGTCAACGTGAACGGTGGTGCGATCGCGCTCGGGCACCCGTTGGGGGCGACCGGGGCACGTCTGATGACGACGTTGTTACACGAGCTCGAGCGCACGAACGGCAGGTACGGGCTCCAGGTGATGTGCGAGGGCGGCGGTCAGGCCAACGTGACGATCATCGAGCGCCTCTCGAGCATCAGCAACTACAGCTCGGCGTAGCGGTCGAGGAGGGGCAGCACACGGTCGGCCGTGCCGCCGGGGATCCGCAGCACGACCTCGTCGATTCCGAGCGACTCGTAGTACTCGATCTTGCCGGCATCGGGGATCGTCCCGAACGGCACGATGCGCAACGAGGACGGATCCCGGCCGAACTCGGCGCACGCCTCCTGGAGCTTCGGGATCGCGTCGCGCACGCCTGCACCACCGATCGGGATCCACCCATCGGCGTATTCGGCGATGTGCCGGAACAGCTTCGGTCCGGCCGCGCCGCCGATCAGCACGGGAGGGCCTCCACGGCGTGCCGGCTTCGGCCACGACCAGGACGGAGGCAGCTCGACGTGGTCGCCATGGAACTCCGCAACGTCGTCGCGCCAGAGCGCGCGCATCGCGAGCACGCGCTCGCGTGTGACGTCGCGTCGCTCGGGCATCGTCACGTTGTGATCCGAGAGCTCGTCCTCGTTCCACCCGAACCCGATGCCGAACACGAAACGCCCGCCGGAGAGGTGATCGAGCGTGGCCACTGCCTTGGCGGTCACGATCGGGTCGCGTTGCGCGACGAGGCAGATCCCGGTGCCGACCCGCACCCGCTCGGTCACCGCGGCGGCGGCGCTGAGCGCGACGAACGGGTCGAGCGTTCGCTTGTACTCCTCGGCGAGCTCGGCATTGCCGGTCGGCGGCGGAGTGCGCCGCGACACCGGGATGTGCGTGTGCTCCGGGATGTAGAGCGAGTAGAGGCCGCGCTCCTCGATCGCGCGTGCCAGCTCGACGGGACCGATGGTCTGGTCCGTGAGGAAGATGGTGACGCCGAAGTGCACGGCGGGCACCGTATCGGGCTCTTCGCCGCCGATGCGACGCGGCAGCTACTTTCTCCGATCCGCGCGTGAAGAGGAGCGAGATGGGTATCTGCGAGGGTCGGGTCGCGATCGTCACCGGTGCGGGGCGCGGCATCGGCCGAGGCCACGCGCTCGAGCTCGCGCGGCAAGGTGCGAAGGTCGTCGTGAACGACCTCGGTGCAGAGCTCGACGGCTCGGGCGGCTCGACGGGTCCGGCAGGCGAGGTCGTCGACGCGATCCGCGCCGCGGGAGGTGAGGCCGTGGCCAGCGGCTCCGACGTTGCGGATTGGGCAGGCGCGCAAGCTCTCGTGCAGACGGCGATCGACGCGTTCGGGCGGCTCGACGTGCTGGTCAACAATGCCGGCTTCCTCCGTGACCGGATGATCGTCTCGACCGCCGAGGACGAGTGGGACTCCGTGATCCGCGTGCACCTGAAGGGCCACTTCGCGCCGACTCGCTTCGCCGCCGCGTACTGGCGCGAGGAGCAGAAGGCGGGGAACGCGGTCGACGGGCGCGTCGTGAACACCTCGTCGGGCGCGGGCCTGCTCGGGAGCGTCGGCCAGGGCGCGTACAGCGCGGCCAAAGCAGGGATCGCCGCGCTCACGATGGTCGAGTCCGCCGAGCTCGCGCGTTACGGCGTGACCGCGAACGCAATCGCACCGGCAGCGCGCACGCGCATGACCGAGGCCGTGTTCGCCGAGACGATGGCAGCTCCCGAGGACGGCGGCTTCGACGTCATGGCGCCCGAGAACGTCGCGCCGCTCGTCGCGTGGCTCGCGAGCCCGGAGTCTGCGGATGTCACCGGGCGCGTGTTCGAGGTCGAGGGAGGTATCGTCTCGCTCGCCGACGGGTGGCGGCACGGCCCACGCGTCGACAAGGGCGCGCGCTGGGAGCCCGAAGAGCTCGGCCCTGTCGTCCGCGATCTCATCGCGCAGTCCGCGCCGCCCGCAGCGGTGTACGGCGCCTAGTCTCCCGGGCGATGAGCGCCGACCTCTTGGACGAGTACGGGGTCGCGGCGCACGCGCGGATCCGACCGCACAAAGTTGCGCTGGCCTCGGCGGAAGGCACCATCACCTACGCGGAGCTCGACCGTTCGATCTGGGAAGCGGCACGGGCGTTGCGGGAGCTGGGCGTCGGGCCGGAGCGACGGCTCGGGCTCGCGTTGCGGAACAGGCCCGAGTGGATGATCGCGGCGCTCGCCGCGGCGCGCATCGGCGCGCAGTGCGTGCCGATTCCCTCGGGCGCAACCGCCGACGAACGCGAGTACTTCTGCACGGACGGCGAGGTCGCGTACCTGCTCGAGGAAGCGAACCTCGACGACTTCGCCGACGCCGCTGCAAAGCAGTCGACCGACCCGGTCGACGACCCCTTCCCCGATTACGTGAGCCTGCGCGCCTACACGTCGGGCACGACGGGGCACCCCAAGGCCGTGCTCCGGCCGCCGGCCGAACCAGTGCCCGCGATGGAGGGCCTGATCCGCTACTACGGCGCGTACGGCATCGGCAGCGTCGACGAGATCAACATCACCGCGTCCCCGATCCATCACCTCGCCGGCTTCAGCGGTCCGCACAGCGCGCTGCTGCTCGGGCACACCACCTTCATCCTGGATCACTTCGACGCGCGCGAGTGGCTCGCGACCGTCGACCGCGAGCGCGTCACCTACACCTGGTGCGCGCCCGTCCACCTCTTCCGACTCATGCAAGTGCCCGAGGCAGAGCGCGCCCGGTACGACGTGTCGTCGATCAAGCGAGTGCTCCACGGGTCCGCGCCATGCGCTCCGACCCTGAAGCGCGAGGTCATGGAGTTCTTCCCCGAAGGCGCGGTGTGGGAGACCTACGGCGGCACCGAGACCATGGGCACCGTGATCAGCGCGGAGGAGTGGCTCGCGAAGCCGGGCAGCGTCGGCCGCGCCGCGCCGGGATCGACGATCAAGATCTACGACGACGACGGTGCCGAGCTCGCGCCCGGTGAGGTCGGGCTCGTGTACATCGGTTCCGATTGGGGGCGCGGGTTCCGGTACGCAGGCCCCGAAGAGCTCACGACGGCCGTCTATCGCGGCAACCTCGCGACCCTCGGCGACCTGGGCTATCTCGACGAGGACGGCTACCTGTTCATCGTCGATCGCCGCAAGGACATGGTCATCACGGGTGGCGCGAACGTCTACCCGGCGGAGGTGGAAGCCGTCCTCATCGACCATCCCGGTATCGCGGAGGTCGCGGTGTTGGGCATGCCGGACGAGGAATACGGCGAGCGTGTCACTGCCGTCG
>DATBHZ010000153.1:0-3660 GCA_036557185.1 Acidimicrobiia bacterium
CGGTGGCTGCCATCAGGTCTCCTCGGTGATCGTGTCGGCGGGGAATGCCTCGTGGAACGCGTCGAGATTCGGGCGGATCGTGGCCGTCGGTCCGACGTGGCCGACCACCGCGTCGAGCGTCTTCAGACCATGACCGGTGACATAGACGACGATGCGCTCGTCGGGCCGCGCCATGCCCTGCTCGGCCAGGCGCTTCAGCGTCGCGACGGTCACACCTCCGGCGGTCTCGGCGAAGATCCCCTCGGTGCGCGCGAGCAGACGGATCGCGTCGACGATCTCGTCGTCGGTCACCGCGGCGAAGGCCCCGCCCGTCTGCTTCACCGCGTCGAGCGCGAAGTACCCGTCGGCGGGGTTCCCGATCGCGAGCGACTTCGCGATCGTGTCGGGCTTGACCGGCCGGATGTCGGCGGCGTCCTCGAGATACGCGGTCGCGACCGGGGAACAGCCCGTCGCCTGCGCGCCCGACACCCGGACCTCCGGCTCCTTGTCGAGGAGGACGACCTTGTGCAGCTCACCGAAACCCTTGTGGATCTTGGTGAGGAGCGACCCGCTCGCGACCGGGACGACCACGTGATCGGGAGCTTCCCAACCGAGCTGCTCGACCGTCTCGAACGCGAGCGTGCGCGAGCCCTCCGCATAGAACGTCCGGATGTTCACGTTGACGAACGCCCACGGGTACGTGCCCGCCAGCTCGGCGCAGAGCCGGTTCACATCGTCGTAGTTGCCGTCGATCGCAACGACGTTGCCGCCGTACACGGAGGTCGTGACGACCTTGCCCGGTTCGAGGTCTGCGGGGATGAACACGAAGCTGCGCAGCCCGGCGTGCGCTGCGTGCGCCGCGACCGCGTTCGCGAGGTTGCCGGTGGACGCGCACGCAGCGGTCTTGAACCCGAGCTCGAGCGCTTTGGCGAGCGCGACCGACGTGACACGGTCCTTGAACGAGTTCGTGGGGTTCTGCGTGTCGTTCTTGACCCAGACCTCGCCGAGGCCGAGCTCGGCAGCGAGCCGGTCGGCGCGCACGAGCTGCGTGAAGCCGGCACCGAGATCGACCGCCGGGTTCCGCTCGACCGGCAGCAGATCGGCGTAGCGCCAGATGCTCGGCGGCCCCGATGCGATCTTCTCGCGCGACGTGTTGGCGCGGATCGCGTCGTAGTCGTAGGCCACCTCGAGCGGGCCGAAACACCACTCGCACGTGTAGACGGCTGCGACGTCGTACTCGCGCCCGCACTCCCGGCACCGCAGTGCTGCTACGTAGGCCATGGCCGATGCTCCTCGTCTCCGTGAGCGGTGGTCCGCTCCATTCGACGCGCTCGCCATTCGACCTACGAGCCCTCGTACGACTCTCGCACGGAAGCCCCCGTAGGCACTCTCATCGTTCGGGCATTGGCACCTGGCACAGATCTCTGTTGCACGGATCCGTGCTGGTTGCCGCGGCGTCGTCGGGCCCGTCCCTCAGCCGCTCTGGATGAGCGCGTTATGTCCGGACCATTGTGGCATGCCGGAAAAAGCTGGGGCAAAGCATTCGTACAATGGCCCGCGTGCCCCTCCTCCCGGTACTCCCAGCCGGTGGTCACGCGTCCGAATTCCGCGGGTTCTCGGTCGGCGACTTCGACGCTGCCGACCTCGCGGCACGAAAGCGTGCATCGGGGTTGACGGTCTCCTTGTGCCTCCCGGCCCGGAACGAGGAGCAGACCGTCGGCCACATCGTGGCCACGGTACGGCGCACACTCGTCGAAGCCGTGCCGCTCGTCGACGAGATCATCGTCGTCGACGACGGCTCGACCGACGCGACCGGCGAGGCGGCACGATGGGAGGGCGCTCGCGTGCTCGTCGAAGCCGAGGTGCTCCCGGAGACCGGGCCCGGCAGCGGCAAGGGCAACGCGATGTGGAAGTCGCTCTACGCGGCGAACGGGGACCTCGTCTGTTGGGCCGACGCCGACATCCGCAACTTCGGGCCGCACTTCGTGACCGGCCTCCTCGGTCCGCTGCTGACCCACCCGTCGATCGACTTCGTCAAGGGCTATTACGAGCGGCCTCTGGACGGCGATCCGACCGGAGGCGGGCGCGTCACGGAGCTGGTCGCGAGGCCGCTGATCTCGGTGCTCTTCCCGCAGCTCGCGGGCTTCCTGCAACCGCTCTCCGGCGAGTACGCGGGGCGGCGCAGCGCGCTCGAGCGCGTGCCGTTCGTGCAGGGGTGGGGCGTCGAGCTCGCGCTGCTGCTCGACCTCGTGACGCTCCTCGGCCCTGACGCGATCGCGCAGGTCGACCTCGGCATCCGCGAGCACCGCAACCGCCCGCTCGACGAGCTCGCACCGCAAGCGACGGCCATCCTCGTGACCGCGCTCCGACGCGCGGGCATGCCCGATGAGCGTGTCGCACAGCGTGCGCGCGCCGAACTCCTGCGGTTCGACGCAGGCCTCGAGCCCGAGGCGGTCCCCGTCGAGGTGCGAGAGCGTCCGCCGATCTCGACGGTTGCCGCGTACCGCGCCAAGTTCGGGCTCGGGCTCAGCGCGTAGCGCGAGTTCCCGCGCGCCGTCGTGATCATCGCCCGAGCGAGCGCCGACCCGCTTCGACCGCGGCCTCCTCGACGAGCGTGGCCGCGCGGCCGAACGCCTCCCCGGCCTGCCACACGCGGTCGGTGAGGGCGAGGATCTGGATGTCGCCGAGCACGCCGGCCTCTTCGCGCGCCTCGTCCGTGACCTGGCCGCAGATCACCGCGCGATGCCCGACCCCGGCGTCGGCTGCCCACTCGAGCACCCCGCCGACGACCTTGCCCTCGAAGCTGGTCGCGTCGAGCTTGCCTTCGCCCGTCACGACGAGGTCGGCGCCCTCGAGCGCTCGGTCGAGACCCGCGACACGAGCAACGACGTCGAAGCCCGGCTCGATCTCGGCACCGATCGCCGCGAGGCCGCCGGCGAGCCCGCCCGCCGCGCCGCCGCCCTCGAGCTCCGTCACGTCGACGCCCGTGCGCTGCTGGTAGACGCCCGCGAGCTGCTCCAAGCGCCGCGTCAGCAGTCCGACCTGCGCGGCGCTCGCGCCCTTCTGAGGCCCGTACACCTCTGCAGCGCGAGTGAACGGCGTCGTCACATCGCACGCGACAGTCACGTCGATGCCCGACAGGGACCAACCGAGCGCCTCGACCGCGGCGAGCCCGCCGTCGGTCGACGCGCTTCCGCCGACACCGACGATGATCCGATCCGCACCGGCACGCGACGCGGCCGCAATCAGCTCGCCCGTCCCACGCGTGCTGGCCTTGAGCGGGTCGCGCTTGCCCTGTACGAGCGCGAGGCCGCTCGCGCGCGCCATCTCGACGACCGCGGTGCCGTCGGGCAGCAACGCCCAACCCGCGTCGACCGTCGAGCCGAGCGGTCCGGTGACCCGAGCGGTGCGGAGCGATCCACCTCGCGCCGCGACGAGCGCGTCGAGCGTGCCCTCGCCGCCGTCGGCGACGGGGAGCTCGGCGACCTCCTCGAACCCGGCACGATGCAGTCCTGCTGCCATCGCACGCGCAGCTTCCTCGCCGCTGAGCGTCCCCCGGAACTTGTCCGGACAAGCAACAGCCCTCGGTGTCACGGTGGATAGATTGGCTTCGTTCCGGCCCCCATGCGATGGATCCCTTTTCGTGCTCGAACGCGTCCCGCTCCTCGAGAAGGACCTCGA
>DATBHZ010000154.1:0-8551 GCA_036557185.1 Acidimicrobiia bacterium
TGTCGACGATCTGGGCCATGTTCTCCCGGGTGAGGTCGAAGACCTCGGGGTCGTCGTTCGCGTCGAGGAACTCCTCCACCTCGGCCGCGAAGGCCCGCTGCTCCGGCGAGAACTCGAAGTCCATCCGCGCTCCTGACCTGCACACACTTCGATCGCTCCGCTCGGGCTCGGCGGGATACCCGCCTCGCTGATCCTCGCTCCGCACAGCCGCGACCGAACCTGACGGGTCGTCAGATCCCGCTCGGATCATACGGTCGGCCCTGGTGGGAGGCCACTTCCGGGCTGTGTCAGGTGATCACGCCGTCGGCGCGCAGCTTGTCGAGCGCGTCGTCGTCGAGGCCCAGCTCGGAGCGCAGGACGTCGGCGGTGTGCTCGCCGACCCAGGGCACGCGCGTCTCCGGACCCTCCGCCATCTTCGACAGCTTCACAGGGTTGCCCGGTACGAGGATCGGCTCGTCGACGCCGTCCGTACGCGGCACCTCCACGAGCATGTGGCGCGCCGCGACGTGCGAGTCGACGATGACGTCGGGCGCGCTGTTGCTCGGGCCGGCGACGATCCCTGCTGCGGTGAGCTCCCGCGCGGCATCCAGCTTCGTGCGCTGCGACGCCCACTCGTCGAACGCCGGACGAATGACGGTCTCGAGGTGCTCGACCCACCCGGCCCGGGTGGCGAAGCGCGCATCCCCGTTCCATTCGGGGTGGCCGATGAGGTCCGCGAGACGCTCGAACTGGTGCTCACGCACGATCTGGACGACGACAAAACCGTCCGACGCGCGGAAGCCCTCGCAGATGACCTCCGGCCCCTTGCCCGGCTCCGGCCGGACGCCCATCGACCAGTAGTTCGTCACGATGTCGGTCATGGCGACCATCGCGTCGAGCATCGCGACGTCGACGTGCTGCCCGACGCCGGTCGCGTCGCGATGTCGCAACGCGGCGAGGATCCCGATCACGCCGAACAGCGCGGAGGAGATGTCGCCGAGCGCGCCGACGGGGATCGTGACGGGCGGCCGATCGGCACCACTCTTGTACTCGTAGATGCCCGACATGGCCTCCACGATCGACGCGTATGCAGGCCAGTCGCGGTACGGCGACCCTTCACCGTTGCCGAACCCGGAGATCGAGACGTAGACCGCGCGTGGGTGCACCGCGGCGATCGCGTCGTAGCCGAGCCCCATGCGAGCCATCGTGCCGGCCTTGAAGTTCTCGGCGATCACGTCGAAGCGCGGCACGAGCTCGAGGAAGATCGCGCGGCCGGCCTCCGACTTGAGATCCAACCCGACGCTGCGCTTGTTGAGGTTGTTCCTCAGGTAGGTCGCACCGACGTCGCGTCCCATCGGATCGACCATCGCAGGTGTGGACCCGCGTCCGGACTCTCCGTGGACGGGGTGCTCCACCTTGACCACGTCCGCGCCCAAGCGCGCCAGGAGCTGCGTCGCGAACGGGAGCGCCTGCATCTGCTCGGCGGCCAGGACGCGCACACCCTCCAGCGGGCGCCCGTAGCGCGCCGCATCGGTGTTCGCCGTGTCTCCGAGCCGCATGGGCGCTCACTGTACGGGCCTCCCTAGACTCGCTCGCATGCGAGGAGTCATCAGCGCGGCGGGCTACGTGCCGTACCGCCGATTGCAGCGGTCGGAGATCGCTGCGACCTTCGGCGCCGGCGGGGGCAAGGGCACGCGGTCGGTGGCTTCCTTCGACGAGGACACGACCACCATGGGTGTCGAGGCGGCCCGCCTGGCGCTCCGCTCCACCTCGCTCCGCCCGGACGCCCTCTTGTTCGCCACGGCGGATCCCGCGTACCTCGACAAGACGAACGCCACGGCGATGCACGCCGCACTACGACTCGACGGCGACGTGCCCGCGCTCGACGCCGGCGGGGCGATTCGTTCGGGCCCGGGCGCGCTCCGTCTGGCCCTGGAGCGCGGCGGGCGCACTCTCGTCGTCGCCGCGGACGCACGGACCGGCCAGCCGACGAGCCCGGACGAGGCCTCTGGTGGCGACGGTGCGGCGGCGCTGCTCGTCGGTGACGAGGCTGCAGGGACCGTCATCGCCGAGTATCTCGGCTCGGGCTCGGCGACGGCCGAGTTCACCGACCGTTGGCGCACACCGGGCGAACGCCGGTCGAAAGTGTGGGAGGAGCGCTTCGGCGAGACCAAGTACGTGCCGCTCGGCGAGCAAGCCTGGAACACGGCACTGAAGAAGCTCGAGCTGACGCCTGCCGACGTCGATCACGTCGTGCTCGCCGGGATGCACGCTCGCGCGCTGCGAGGCTTGACGCGTCGGCTGGGCGTCGACAGCGAGGTTGTCGCCGACGACCTCGCGGGAAGCGTCGGCAACGTCGGCACCGCGCAGGCCGCGCTGCTCCTCACCCGAGTGCTCGAGGGAGCAGCACCCGGCAAGGTCGTCGCGCTCGTGTCTCTCGCCGACGGCGCAGATGTGCTGCTGTTCCGCACGACCGAGGCGATCGCCGACTTCACTCCGACGCGATCGATCGCCGCGCAGATCGGTGCGGCCGCCGACCTTCCGTACGGCAAGTTCCTGAGCTGGACCGGCGCCGTCACCGTGGAACCGCCGCGGCGTCCCGAGCCTGCGAGGGTGTCGTCGTCGGCCGCGGGCCGCACCCATGTCTGGAAGTTCGCGTTCGTGGGCTCCCGCGACGACGACAGCGGCATGCTCCAGATGCCCCCGGCACCCGGTGCGAGCGACAGCGCGCCGATGGCCGACGTGCAGGGCACGATCGCGACGTTCACCATCGACAAGCTCGCGTACTCGCCGAGCCCGCCGATCGTGTTCGCGGTGGTGGACTTCGACGGCGGCGGCCGGTTCCCGATGGAGCTCACCGACGTCGACGCGGGCGACGTGAAGATCGGGGACCGAGTCGAGATGACGTTCCGCAAGCTGTTCACCGCGGACGGGATCCACGACTACTTCTGGAAAGCGCGACCGATTAGAGGGGACGCAGCACTGTCATGAGCTCGCACGGGATCAAGGACCGCGTCGCGATCGTCGGCATGGGGTGCACCTCGTTCGGGGAGCGGTTCGACGCGGGGCTCGACGACCTGATCATCGACGCGTCCCACCAGGCGTTCGCTGCCGCCGGGACGGACAAGGACGCCGTCGACGCGTACTGGTTCGGCACGGCGCAGAGCGGCATGAGCGGGATCACGCTCGCCCGTCCGCTCGGCCTCGAGGCGAAGCCGGTAACGCGCGTCGAGAACTTCTGTGCCACCGGTTCCGAGGCGCTGCGCCAGGCCGCATACGCCGTCGCATCCGGCGCCTACGACATCGCCATGGCCGTCGGGGCGGAGAAGGTCAAGGACAGCGGCTACGCAGGTCTCAACGCGTTCCCGATCCCGAGCGACGGGACGCAGCGAACCTTGACGGCCGCGGCGATGTTCAGCATGGTCGCACCGGCGTACGCGAAGAAGTACGGCGTCGACGACGCCGAGCTGAAGGACGTGCTCGCGCGCATCGCGTGGAAGAACCACTACAACGGGGCGCGCAACCCGCGCGCGCAGTTCCGCAAGGAGGTGAGCAGGGAGTCGATCTGCGCCTCGCCGCTCGTCGCCGGTCCGCTCGGGATCATGGACTGCGCGGGCGTTGCCGACGGTGCGGCCGCCGCGATCGCGGTGCGCGCGGAAGACGCTGCTCGGTACACGGACAAGCCGCTGTACATCAAGGCTCTCTCGTTCGTCGCTGGGAACGGCGCGGGACTCGCGGACCCCGAGTACGACTACACGCACTTCCCCGAGGTCGAGGCCACCGCCGCCGACGCTTACGCGCAGGCCGGCATCACCGAGCCGCGGCGCGAGCTCGCGATGGCGGAGGTGCACGACTGCTTCACGCCGACCGAGCTGGTGCTGATGGAGGACCTCGGCTTCGCCGAGCGCGGTACCGCCTGGAAGGAGGAGCTCGCCGGAACCTTCGACCTCACCGGCGATCTCCCCGTCAACCCGGACGGCGGCCTCAAGAGCTTCGGGCATCCCGTCGGCGCCTCCGGGCTGCGCATGATGTTCGAGTGCTGGCTGCAGCTGCGCGGCGAGGCTCCGGAGGAGCGTCGTATCGCGAACGACCGCAAGCTCGCGCTGACGCACAACCTCGGCGGCTATCCCGGCGAGATGGTCAGCTTCGTGAGCCTGGTAGGGACGGAGCCTTCCTAGGCAGCAACCGCTCTTCGATCACCTCGTCGACGAGCCCGTACGCGACCGCGGCGTCGCCGCGCATGATGAAGTCGCGATCGATGTCCTTGTCGAGCTGCTCGGGGTCCTGACCCGTGTGCCGGGCGAGGATCTCGACCATGTGCTGGCGCTGGATCATGACCTCCCGCGCCCAGATCTCGATGTCGACGGACTGACCTTGCGCGCCACCGTGCGGCTGGTGGATCAGGATGCGCGAGTGCGGGAGCGTGAAGCGCTTGCCCGGTGCGCCGGAAGCGAGCAGGACGGCTGCGGCCGACGCCGCCTGGCCCAGGCAGGTCGTCTCCACATCGGGCTCGACGTACCGCATCGCGTCGTAGATCGCGAACAGCGCGTTCATGTCCCCGCCGGGACTGTTGATGTAGAGCTTGATGTCCTTGTCGGGGTTGTCGGCCTCGAGGTGCAGGAGCTGTGCCACCACGATGTTGGCGACGGCGTCGGTGAGCTCACCGCCCAGGAAGACGACACGGTCGTTCAGGAGCCGCGAATACAGGTCGAAGGCTCGCTCGCCGCGGGGGCTCTGCTCGATCACGGTCGGTACGAGGATCTCGGTCATGGACGGTTCCTCCATGGAGAGCGGCACAGGGATGTGCAACCGGCTGGTTGCGTCTCACTGTTCCACGGATGCCGTGAACGTGCAACTCTTGGGTTGCGCTAGGGTTCGCGGTGGAGGTCCGATGGAGCACGTCGAACGAGAGGTGGAGCTGCCCCAGGAGCCGTCGACGGTCTGGGAGGCGGTCGCGGACCCGGCGCTGCTCGGGCTGTGGCTCGGTGGCGAGCTGGAGCTCGACGGAGGTGTCCATCGCGGGACCCGCGGCACGTTCGACACGCCGACCGAGCGCCGGCTCGTCTACGTGCGCGACGTCGACGAGGGGGAGCGCCTCGTCTTCAACTGGCGTCCGGTGCTGTCGCCGCTCGAGATGACGACCGTGACGATCTCGGTGGTCCCGAGCCCGGCCGGCGGCACGATCGTGCGCATCACCGAGCGCCGCCCGACCCGCGCCATGGCGCTGGCATAGGTCGAATGAATTCGGACGACTCGATCGACGCGATCTTCTCCGCCTTGTCGGATCGCACGCGCCGGCAGGTGCTCGGGAGGCTCGCGCGCGCAGACTCGGTGACGGCAACCGAGCTGGCAACGGGGATGGACGTGAGCCGCCAGGCGATCGTGAAGCACCTCCAGGCGCTGAGCAGCGCCGGCTTCGCGACGACCGAGCGCTCGGGTCGCGAGGTCCGCTACTCCCTCGACCCGGCACCCTTGCGCGAGGCCGCCCGATGGATCTCAGACGAAGGCGCGCGGTGGGACGACCGGCTCGGTCGCCTTCGGTCGCTGCTCCAGGACCGGCCCGGCAGGACCTAGATCACAGCCACTGGGCGAGCTCGACGATGACGCCCTCGGGACCGTTGAAGAACACGAGCTTGCGGTCGTGGAACACCATCGCCTCGTTGCGCGCGGTGAAGCCCGCGGCCACGAGCTTCGCCGCCGTCGCGTCGAGGTCCGGGACACGGAAGCACACGTGGTTGAACCCGAAGCGATCCAGACGGCCGCTGCCCGCGTCGGGTACCGCGTCGGGCCGATGGAAGCGGAGCAGCTGCACCTCTTCGTGAGGCTCGGCGCCGGGCACCGACAGCGTCACGTGATCCGCTTCGAGACCCTTGATGCCCATGTACGCGTCCATCTCGTCGCCCGAGATCACCACGGAGCGCGTGACGCAGAAGCCCAGCTGTGCGAGGAAGCGCTCGGCTTCGTCGAGATCGGTGACGAGCATCGTGAGATGGTCGAAGCGCGAGGCCGGAACAGAAGCCACGCGCCCAACCTAGCGCCGCTCGGCGCGCGGCTTACGCGCGAGCGCGGCCGAAGTCGTCGGCGATCCGTTCGATGTCGTCCTCGCCGAAGTACTCACCATGTTGGATCTCGACGAAGACCAGATCCTCGGTTCCCGAGTTCTCGATGCGGTGCGCGGAACCCACGGGAATGTCGGCGGTCTGACCGACGACGAGTTCGATCGTGTCGTCGTCGAGCGTGACGCACGCGGTGCCCTGCACGACGAACCAGTGCTCGCTGCGCCGCGCATGCCGCTGGTAGCTCAGGCGCTTCCCCGGGAGCACCGTGATGCGTTTCACCTTGTAGCTCTCGTCCTCGAGCAGGACCTCGAAGCGTCCCCATGGACGTTCGTCGTACAAGGCCTCGCCGGGCACCGTCGCTCCTCGATCCGTCGTCAGCGCGCGGCGTGTGCCGCGGGGCGCCGGGCGGCACGCCGGTTGAAGGCCCCGAGGCCTGTGGTCCGCATCTTGTACCAGTACGCGGCCGTCGTCTTGGGCCAGTTGTTCGTGACCTTGCCCGACGAGGTCTTGTACCAGCTCCTGCAGCCCGCCTCCCAGACCGTCTCGTGCACCGCTGCCTGCACGCCGCGGTTGTATTCGCTCATCGCCTGCGGGCGGACGTCGAACGCCGTCAGCCCGTCGCGCTGCATGGCCGTGATCGCGCGCATCACGTAGCCGACCTGCGACTCCATCATGAACATCACGGAGTTGTGCCCGAGGTTGGTGTTCGGTCCGTAGAGCAAGAAGAGGCTCGGGAACCCGTCGACCGCCACGCCGAGGTACGCCTCCGCTCCCTTGGCCCACCGCTCGTGGAGGCTCTGTCCGTCACGCCCCGTGATCTCGACGGGGGCGAGGAAGTTCGTGGTCTGGAACCCGGTGCCGTAGATGATGACGTCGGCCGGGTGGTGCACGCCGTCGGTGGTCACCACGCCGTCCG
The DNA here is from genome assembly GCA_036557185.1 of Acidimicrobiia bacterium. GTDB lineage: Bacteria > Actinomycetota > Acidimicrobiia > IMCC26256 > JAENVU01 > DATBHZ01. Next base: position 6,955 of record DATBHZ010000154.1, read on the forward strand.
CGACGATGCGATCGATCGAGCTCGTGATGAGTGCGACGTCGTCACGAACGAGCGAGGGGTAATAGTCGTTCGAGATGAGCACGCGCTTGCAGCCAATCGGATAGTCCGGTGTGACCCGTGCGCGCAACGCGGGATCCGAGATCTGTTTCTCGAGATGCGTCAGCGCGACCTTCTCCATCGCATGCGCCTTCTTGCTGCCGTCGTGGAACATCGGCCAGCGCATCTCGAGCAGCCCCCAGATCTGCGCGCGGTGGGCGCGCCGGATCACCGGCCAACGCGCGAACAGCGTCTTCATCTTGTCGGGGTAAGCGGCGTCCGGCTTCGGGACGACCCAGTTCGCCGAGCGCTGGTAGACGTCGAGGTGCGCGGCTTGCTCCGCGATGCGCGGGATGAACTGGATCGCGCTCGCGCCGTTGCCGATTACGGCGACGCGCTTGCCCGTGAGGTCCACGTCGTGGTTCCAGCGCGCCGAGTGGAACGTCATTCCTTCGAAGCTGTCGATCCCGTCGATGTCGGGATAGAACGGAACGTTCAGCTGGCCGAGCCCGCTCACGAGCACGTCGACGTCGACGCGGTCGCCCGCGTCGGTCGTGAGCTGCCATTCGGCCGTGTCATCGTCCCACCGGGCCTCGGTCACGGCTGTCCGCGCCCGCAGGTGCGGTCGGAGCCCGAAGCGGTCAGCGCACCCTTCGAGGTAGGCGAGGATCTCGGGCTGCTCGGCGAAGACCCGTGTCCAGTCGCTCTTCGGTGCGAACGAGTAGGAGTACAGGTGCGACGGGACGTCGCAGCTCGCGCCGGGGTACGTGTTGTCACGCCACGTGCCGCCGACCCCGTCGGACTTCTCGAAGATCGTGAAGCTCTCGATCCCGGCCAGCTTCAAGCGGATCGCCATGCAGAGCCCGGCCACGCCCGCACCGAGGATGGCGATGCGCGGCGGGGCTCCGGCCGCCGGGGACTGCCTGCCGAGTTGGAGCCGCGTTCGAAGGTCGGACAACATGTTGACCGAAGCGTACGCCGAGGCGATCTCGCAACGGGAAGAGGCACCGATGGCGGTCGACACCGACGACCCGCAGGCTCACTACACGATCATCTCCGCCGACTGCCACGCCGGCGGCTCGATGGAGCAGTACCGCGGGTATCTCGAGGCCCGGTACGTCGACGAGTTCGACGCCTGGCGGGGGCGCTACAAGAACCCGTTCCGCGACCTCCAGGACAACAAGCGGGCGCGGAACTGGGACGACGATCGGCGCAACGCCGATCTCGAGGCCGACGGCCAGGTCGGCGAGGTGGTGTTCCCGAACACCGTTCCACCGTTCTTCCCGACCGGCGCGGTGATCGCGCGTCCGCCCGTCACCAAGGAGGACCTCGAGCTGCGGTGGGCAGGGCTCCGTGCGCACAACCGCTGGCTCGCCGACTGGTGCGGCCGGTTCCCCGAGCGCCGTGCCGGGATCGCGCAGATCTTCGTCAACGACGTCGATGCCGCGGTCGAAGAGGTGAAGTTCGCGGCGGAGCACGGGCTGCGCGGCGGCGTGCTCGTGCCGGGGATCCCGGACGACGTGCCGATCGAGCCTCTCTACTCCGACGTGTACGACCCGCT
>DATBHZ010000155.1:0-2200 GCA_036557185.1 Acidimicrobiia bacterium
ATTCGCTGGGGCCTGGATCCCGAGCACCGGGCGCCGTTCAAGCTCGACCGGCTGCCTAACGGCACCTGGCGATCGGGCCTCGACAGGCTCCTGCTCGGGGTGGCGATGACCGAGGACCGTCACCGCCTGTGGGCGGGAGTGCTTCCACTCGACGACGTCGAGAGTGGCGTGATCGACCTCGCGGGCCGCTTCGCCGAGCTCGTTGCGCGGCTCGGTGACGCCATCGACGCGCTCTCAACCGACAAGCCGATCGAGGCCTGGGCCCAGGCCATCGGCGACGCTGCCGATGCCCTCACCGCTACCGGCCCGCGCGATGCATGGCAGCGCCTCGAGCTCCAGCGCATCCTCGACCAGATGGTCGCCGAGGCGACGTTCGCCGGCGCCGCGGTCGACAGCGACGTCGCGCTGGCGGAGGTGCAGGCGCTGCTCACCGACCGGCTCGCGGGGCGCCCCACCCGGGCCAACTTCCGCACCGGCCACCTGACCGTCTGCACGCTGTATCCGATGCGCTCGGTTCCCCACCGGGTGGTGTGCCTGCTGGGCCTCGACGACGGGGCGTTCCCGCGCAAGTCACCGCGCGACGGCGACGACCTGATGCTCGACGCGCCCCAGATCGGCGAACGCGATCCGCGCAGCGAGGATCGCCAGCTCCTGCTGGACGCGCTGCTTGCCGCAACCGACCACCTCGTCATCACCTATGCCGGCAACGACGAGCGCACGAACATCCGCCGGCCGCCGGCGGTGCCCGTCGGCGAGTTGCTCGACGTCGTCGATGCCACCGTTCGCACCAAAGCCGGGAAGGCGCGCGAACGCATCGAAGTGCGCCATCCGCTGCAGCCGTTCGACACCCGCAACTTCGACCCGGGCGCTCTCGTCGCCGATCTCACCTGGAGCTTTGATCGGCCCACGCTCGACGGAGCGCGGGCGCTCGTCGGACCTCGCTCCGCAAACGGATCGTTTCTGCCCGAGCCACTGCCAGCTCTCGATTCGAAGCTGGTCGAGCTCGACGACCTGGTTCGGTTCGTCGGGCACCCGGTGCGCGCGTTTCTCCGTCAGCGGCTGCGAATCAGCCTGTCCGACGTATCTGACGAGATCGAGGACGGCTTGGCGGTCGAGCTTGATGGGCTGCAGCGGTGGGGAGTCGGTCAGCGGCTGCTCGAGGCGTGCCTCGCCGGAACCGACGGGCGCACCGCGATCCTGGCCGAGATCGCTCGCGGGACGCTGCCGCCAGGTCAGCTCGGCCATCCGGTGATCAACCAGCTCTACCCGATCGTCGAGGCGATCTTGACCGAGGCTCGGGAGCTCATGCCGTCTGGCGCCGAGCCAGAGCCTGTCGACGTGCACGTCGAGCTCCCGGACGGCCGGCTGCTCACCGGCACCGTCTCGGCGATCGGCGACCTGCTGCTTCAGAGCAGCTACTCGCGCGTCGCGGCAAAACACCGGCTCAGCTCGTGGGTGCGCTTCCTCGCCGCCACCGCGAGTCATCCCGAACGCGGCTTCTCGGCGGCCACCGTTGGTCGTGCGCGCGCGCGTGGGACCGTGACGATCGCGCGGCTAGCGCCGTTTGCCGGCGAGCCCGAGCATCGCCGCTGGCTGGCGCTCGAGCACCTGCAGGCGCTGATCGAGCTTTATGACCGGGGCATGCGCGAGCCGTTGCCGATCTACTGCGCGACCTCGGCCGGTTACGCGCATGCCGCGTCGACAGGCGATGATGCCGAGACGGCTGCCGGGGAGGCGTGGACCTCGCGCTTCAAGTTCGACGGGGAGGACGCCGAGCTCGAGCACCAGCTCGTTCTCGGCGGCGTGCGCGACATCGATGAACTGCTGATCGAGGCGCCACGCCCCGAGGAGCGCGGGCCCGGATGGCAGATGTCGGAGACGTCGCGCTTCGGCCGTCTCGCGCGGCGCCTGTGGGATGGTCCGCTGAGCTGCGAAGAGGTGACGACGCTGTGACGACGGAGCTTCAGGCCCCCGATTTCGAGGTCGCCGGGCCGCTGCCACGCGGCGTGACGGTGCTGGAGGCGAGCGCCGGGACCGGCAAGACGTACGCGATCGCGGCACTCGCCGCGCGGTACGTCGCCGACGGCACTCCGTTGGAGCGGGTCCTGCTCGTGACGTTCACGCGGATGGCGACCGGGGAGCTGCGCGAGCGCGTCAGGGAACGATTGGTCAGCGTCCTGCACGGGCTCGATCAGGTGCT
>DATBHZ010000156.1:0-4342 GCA_036557185.1 Acidimicrobiia bacterium
GACGACGCCGAGCTCTCGGACTACGACCAGCACCAGGCCGACGCGGGCACCGAGACGTTCGAGCGCGAGAAGGACCTGTCGATCCTCGAGAGCCTGGAGACGGAGCTCGCCGAGATCGAGGCCGCCATCGAGCGGGTCGACAACGGCACGTACGGCGTCGACGAGGTGACCGGCGAGCCGATCGATGCCGACCGCCTCGAGGCACAGCCGACTGCTCGCACCAACGTCGGCACACAGGGCGCCGGTCGACGCCCTTCGTAGCGCCACCACTACGATCCGGCGCGGTCACACGAGAGGAGCACGACATGGGTTTCGCGACGGAGAAGCTGGGGCAGTGGACGGAGGGCCCTGAGTTCAAGGTCGAGGCCGAGCGCACGAAGGCATATGCGGCGGCCACCAACGACCCGACGCCGGCCCATGGCGCGGGTGAGATCGCCCCTCCGGTCTTTGCCGTCGTGCCCATCTGGGACACCATCGCCGGTGCCATGGCGGGGGTCGTCCCTCCCGAGGTGCTGCTGCTCGTGGTGCACGGCGAGCAGGACATGCACTTCCGCAAGCCGATCACGCCCGGGATGCTCCTGCGCTCGACGGCTGCGCCGATCGGAATCCACGTGAAGCCGAACGGGACGTCCGTCGTGGTGAAGGTCGAGAGTCGCGACGACAGCGGAGAGCTCGTGTGCGAGCAGTACATGACGTCGTTCTTCCGCGGTGTGAGCGAAGGGGAAGGCGGAGGCGAGGAAGCGCCTGCGCACAAGCTCTCGGCCGCCACGAAGTCCGGCGACCCCGCTGCGACGGTCACGCAAAAGCTCGACGACGACCAGACCTACCGCTACGCGGAGGCTTCGGGCGACCACATGCCCATACACCTCGACGCCGAGGTCGCGAAGTCGGTGGGCCTGCCCGGCATCATCATCCACGGGCTCTGCACCATGGCGTTCACGTCGTGGGCGGCCGTGCAGTCGCTCGCGGGCGGCGACTCGACACGACTCGAGCGGCTCGCGGTGCGCTTCTCGCGGCCGGTGCTCCCGGGTCAGGAGATCACGACGACGTTCTGGAAGGCCGGCAAGGAAGGTGGCAGCACCGTCTACGGCTTCGAGACGCGCAACAGCGACGGCGACGTCGTCATCAAGGACGGCCTCGCACAGATCGCAGGCTGACCACGGCCCACGTCAGGCTCCGGTTGTTCGCTGCCGCGCGCGAGGCCGCCGGGACGAGCAGCGCGGAGTTCGATGCCGCGTCGCTCGCCGACGTGCTCGGCCAGGCGCGGGAGCGCTTCGGATCGGACTTCGCGGCTGTGCTCGCCGCGTCGCGTGTGTGGCTCAACGGGACCGAGCCGGAGGCGGCCGCGACCGGTGGCCTCCACGACGGCGACGAGGTCGCGGTGCTCCCGCCGGTCAGTGGGGGATGACCGCTGTGCCGGGTCGCCGCGGTAGCCTGACCGGTCCATGAGCCCACAGCAGCGCCGTATCGATCGCGTGCTCGAGGCGGACTATCTCACCAACCTCGGAGCGCGTCCGATCGACGAGCTCCGCGCCATGCAGCGTGAGTGCTCGGAGGTCGAGACCGAGGCCTCGTACGTGCGCCGTCTCGCGCACGCTCGGATCGACATCCTGCGTGCCGAGACAGATCGGCGTCGTGCGGGCGGCTCCCTCGGCGATCTCGTCGAGGCGCTGCCGAAGATCCTCTCCTCGGAGACCGCCGTGCGTGGCGACCCGGCCGGCTCGCGCATCGCCAGCCCGCTCGCCCCCTCGATGGACATCAAGTGGAACCGCGGGCTCGAGCGCCTGATCGCGGACGGCACGCTGGTCAACCTCCCCAACCTCTCGGACGAAGAGCTCGAGACCACGATCGAGCAGCTCGGCGAGCTCGAGCGCGAGGTGTCGCAGACGCGCGCCTCGCTGCATGCGGTCGTCGACGCGATCGATCGGGAGCTGGGCCGTCGCGTCGCAGCGGGGTCCGGCTGAGCGTGGTTCCGAAGCCGGCCGATGCGGTCGAGGCCCGGCTCCGCGATCTCGGAGAGTTCATCCGCGAGCAACGTCGGCGCGACCACCTGTCGCTGCGCCGGCTGAGCGATCTCGCGGGCATCTCGAACCCGTACTTGAGCCAGATCGAGCGGGGGCTGCGCAAGCCGAGCGCTGAGATCCTCCAGGCGATCGCCAAGGGTCTGCGCATCTCCGCGGAGACGCTCTACGTGCGCGCCGGCATCCTCGACGAGGAGCCGGACCAGACCGATGTCGCGAGCGCGATCATGCACGACCCGACGATCAGCGAACGCCAGAAGCAAGCCCTGGTCGACATCTACCGCTCGTTCCAGCGGGAGCGAGAGCTTCCTGCGGACGACCAGCACACTGCACCTTCGGGCCGAGGAGGGCACATCCCGCCGGGATAGCATCGGCGACCGATGCCCCCGCGTCGCCTCGCCGTGCTCAGCATGCACACGTCTCCGCTCGCCCAGCCGGGTGCCGGGGACGGCGGTGGGATGAACGTCTACGTCCGCTCCCTGGCCTCGTCGCTCGCGCGCGCGGGCGTCGGTTGCGACGTGTTCACCCGGCGTGAGCATCCCGGCGAGCCGCGGAGCGTGGAGGTGGAGCCCGGGTTCCGGGTCGTGCACCTCGATGCCGGGCCGCCCGAATCCCTCCCGAAGCACGAGCTCGTCGAGCTGATTGATCCGATGGTCGACGCGACGCTCGATCGGATGCGCGAGGACGACGTCGCGTATGGCGTGTTGCACGCCAATTACTGGATCTCGGGCGCGGTGGGCCACCGCCTCAAGCACGAGCTCGACCTTCCGCTGGCCGCGACCTTCCACACGCTGGCGCGGGTCAAGGCGGACGCCGGCATCGACGACGATCCGGCCGAGCGGGCGCGCGTGGAGCAGGAGACCGTCAACTGCTGCGACCTGATCCTCGCGTCGACGCACGAGGAGCGTGAGCAGTTCGCGCAGCTGTACCGAGCGGACGAGACGCGCACGGAGGTGGTCCCTCCGGGCGTGGATCACGACGTCTTCGCTGCCGGCTCGGTCGAGCAGCGCCTTGCCGACCGGGCCGCGCTCGGGCTGACCGGCGGTCCAGCACTCCTGTTCGCGGGTCGTCTGCAACCCCTGAAGGGCGCCGGGCTCGCGGTGCGGACACTCGCAGAGCTCGACGATCCCTCTGCCGTGCTGCTCATCGTTGGCGGCCCGAGCGGACCCGACGGCGAGACCGAGCTGGCGCGGATCCACGGCATGGTGCGCGCGCTCGGCCTCACCGACCAGGTGCGGTTCGTCCCGCCGCAGCCCCACGAGCGGCTCGCACGCTTCTATCGGGCGGTGGACGTCTGTCTCGTGCCGAGCAGGAGCGAGTCCTTCGGGCTCGTGGCGCTCGAGGCCGCGGCCTGCGGCACGCCCGTCGTCGCCGCGGCCGTGGGCGGTCTCCGCTCGCTCATCGACGACGGCGTGACCGGATTCCTCGTGGAAGGCCGGGAGCCGGCGGATTTCGCCTCGCTGGTCGCGCTGCTCATCGAGGACGGCGAGCTCGCCGCGACGATGAGCCGGAACGCCGAGCTCGAATCCCGGCGCTATGCCTGGAGCATCACCGCCGCGAGGCTGCGCCGGATGTACGCGGACCTTCTCGCTCGTGAACCTGTCTCGTGCCGTTGACGCCGACTGAGGACGATGTCGCTGCCGCCCATGCTCTGATCGACGCGCACCTGTGGGGCCCGGTCCGGGCGCAGCCCTCGGTGCAGCACGTCGAATACGACCGCGAGCTGCGGCGCTGGTACGTACGTTTCGGCTGCGACGGTCGCGACGCCGCGACGATCTACTTCGATCTGCATCAACGGTCGTTGCGCTACGAGCTCTACTTCATCCCCTCTCCGGAGGACCCGGCGCGCGTCGCCGACCTCCATGCGTTCCTGCTCAGGCGCAACCACGATCTGTACGGCGCGCGGTTCTCGCTCGGGCCCGACGGCGACGTCTATCTCACGGGCCGGTGCGCGCTCGAGCACCTCTCGGAGCAGGAGCTCGATCGCATCATCGGTGTGCTGTTCGAGCTGACCGAGCGCTGGTTCCAACCCGTCGTGACGATCGCCTACCGGCCGCGCGTGTGAGCCGACCGAGGCCCGAGAAATTCTCTGCCTTCGGCTTGCTCGACGGGGAGGTCGCGTATACGTTGCCGCCCGCCGGCGCCGACGGGCGGCGGTAGGGACGAGGCCCGAGGTGCAGGAAGGCCGCTCCGTTCGGGGAAGTGCGGGGCGGCACGAGCGTTCCTCGGGCCCGTCCGCGTCCGCGTGCCGTCGCGCGCGGGAGCGTGGCGCGACCGCTCAGCGTTGGGGTGCGTTCGTGTGCACTCCTGAGTGGTAGCCG
>DATBHZ010000157.1:0-1520 GCA_036557185.1 Acidimicrobiia bacterium
CAACATCGTCAAGCTGCCGAACATCAGCGCGTCGGTGCCGCAGCTCAAGGCCGCGATCCGGGAGCTGCAGGGGCAGGGCTACAAGGTTCCGGACTACCCCGAGAATCCGGCGACCCCGGCCGAGCAGGCGATCAAGACGCGTTACGCGAAGGTGCTCGGCAGCGCCGTGAATCCCGTGCTCCGCGAGGGAAACTCGGACCGGCGTGCCGCCGGAGCGGTGAAGGAGTACGCGAAGAAGCACCCCCACAAGATGGGCCCCTGGACCCCGGACTCGAAGGCGCACGTGGCCACCATGAGCCACGGCGATTTTGCCTCCAACGAGAAATCGACGACCGTGCGCGACGCGACGACCGTGCGGATCGAGTTCGTCGACAAGAGCGGCGCCGTCAAGGTGCTGAAGGACAACATCGCGCTGAAGGCCGGCGAGGTGATCGACGGCACCTTCATGAGCAGCGCCGCGCTGGTGAAGTTCATCGAGGAGCAGATCGAGGACGCCGGGCGTCAGGGCGTGCTGTTCTCCATTCACCTCAAGGCCACGATGATGAAGGTTTCCGATCCCATCATCTTCGGCTTCGCGGTGCGCACGTTCTTCAAGGATGTCTTCGACAAGCACGCGGCGGCGTTCAAAGAGGCCGGCGTCGATCCGAACAACGGGCTCGGCGATCTGTACGCGGCGATCAAGAAGCTGCCGGCGGCCAAGCAGGCGGAGATCGAGAAGGACATCCAGGCCTGCTACGCCAGGCGCCCGGGTCTGGCGATGGTCAACTCCGACAAGGGCATCACGAATCTGCACGTGCCCAGCGACGTGATCATCGACGCCTCGATCCCGCCGATGATCCGCGACTCCGGCCAGATGTGGGGGGCCGACGGCAAGCTCCACGAGGCGAAGGCCGTCATCCCCGACCACAGCTATGCCGGGCTCTACCGCGAGGCCATCGAGAACTGCAAGCAGCACGGCGCATTCGACCCGAAGACCATGGGCACCGTGCCGAACGTCGGCCTCATGGCCCAGCAGGCCGAGGAGTACGGCTCGCACGACAAGACGTTCCAGATGACGGCGGCCGGCACCGTGCGCATCGTCGACGAGCGCGGCACGACCCTGATCGAGCACGCCGTGGAGCCCGGTGACATCTGGCGCGCCTGCCAGGTGAAGGACGCGCCGATCCGCGACTGGGTGAAGCTGGCGGTTACCCGCGCGCGGATCACCGGCGCGCCCGCGGTGTTCTGGCTCGACAAGAACCGCGCCCACGACGCGCAGCTGATCGAGAAGGTGAACCGCTATCTGCAAGAGCACGACACCAAGGGGCTCGACCTCCGCATCATGTCCGTCGCCGAGGCCGCGCGCTTCTCGCTCGAGCGGATGCGCGAGGGCAAGGACACGATCTCGGTGACCGGCAACGTCCTGCGTGACTACAACACCGACCTGTTCCCGATCCTCGAGCTCGGCACCAGCGCCAAGATGCTCTCGATCGTGCCGCTGATGGACGGCGGCGCGCTCTTCGAGACCGGCGCCGGCGGCT
>DATBHZ010000158.1:0-10059 GCA_036557185.1 Acidimicrobiia bacterium
CTGCCGCTGAGCGCCGAGGGCGAGGCGCTGAGCTCACGCCACGGCGTCGCAGGCGACTGGTGGACGAAGGAAGGCGGGTGGTCGTGGCCGCAGCTCCCCGACCGCCGGCTGCTCTCACGGTTCGTGCGCGAGCCGCACCGGGTCCGCCCCGAGGCGGTGCTCGCCGTCATGGTCCCCGCCGGGCGCATCGACACGGAGACGTGGGCCGGCGCGATGCGCGGCCTGTTCGGCCCTACTTGGAGTCCCGACCCGTTCTGGATCTGCGCCGTGCGGGTCGACGACGCACGTCGCGTCGTCTTCGGTCGCGACGGATCGCCTGCGACCGACATGGCGACCGCGGTCGGTGCCTCGAGCGCGATCCCGGGGTGGTTCAAGCCGGTCGAGATCGCGGGCCGCTCCTACATCGACGGGGGAACCCACTCCCCCACCAACGCGGACGTCCTCCGCGACGAACAGCTCGATCTCGTGATCGTCTCCTCACCGATGTCGACGGCGACGCGAGAGAGCCTGCTCGCGTCGCGACAGACGGTGCGTCGCCACTTCCGGATGCGGCTGGGCATGGAGGTGCGCAAGCTCCGCGAAGCCGGGACCCCGGTCCTCGTGCTCCAGCCCAGCGATGCCGACCTCGAGGTCATGGGGAACGCGGCGATGGACGAATCCCGCAGCGCGGCAGTCGTCGAGCAGGCGCACGAGACGACCGCGCGCCGCTTGAACTCGGCGCACAACGCGGAGGCGCTCGAGCTCCTCGCCGCCTGAAGCCGCCTTGCTGTTCGACTTTCTTGCGTTGAGCGTTGCTATGGCAACGGTTCGCGCAAGAAAGTCGGGGGGACGGGCGAAAGCGGGCTACTCGGCGGAGATCTTCTGGAGGCGCTCGGTTGCCTCGACGTACTCGCTGACGAGGTCGAACATGACGTCGCGGACGGGACGAACGCTGTTCATCTGGCCGACGACCTGGCCGACCGGGAAGCCGCTCAGCTCCTTGTTCTGCGCGCGCTCGATGCGGTTCATCGCGTCGCTCACGAGCATGAACTGCAGAGGCATCGGGAGATAGCCGGGCGAATCCTCGCGCTCGAACGCGTCCGTCCACTCGGTGCGGAGCTGCCGCGCCGGCTTGCCGGTCAGGGCACGCGAGCGGACGGTGTCGGTCGACCCGGCGGCGAGCAGCTTCTCCATGGCCATCGGACGCGTGTCGGCCTCGGCCACCGTCAGCCAGATCGAGCCCGTCCACGCTCCCTGTGCGCCCATGGCGATCGCGGCCGCGATCTGGCTGCCGCGGCCGATGCCGCCGGCAGCGAGCACCGGCATGTCGGCGCCGACCGCTTCCACGACCTCGGGCCACAACACCACCGACGAGATCTCGCCGGTGTGCCCGCCGGCTTCGGTGCCCTGCGCGACGACGATGTCGACGCCGTTGTCGCGGTGCTTCTCCGCGTGCCGCGGCGAGCTCGCGAGCGCGGCCACCTTCATGCCGTGCTCGTGCGCGGTGACGACGACGTCCGGAGGCGGCGGGCCCAGCGCGTTCACGAGCAGCGACACCGGATGACGCAGCGCGACCTCGAGCTGCGATCGCCCCGTCGTGTCGGTCCAACCGAGCAGGTGGTGCGTGGTCTCCGCGTCCTCACCGAGCGGCGGGACGTTGTGCTCGGCGAGCACCTTCTCGATGAAGTCGCGGTTCTCCTGCGGGATCATCTTCTCGAGCTGGTCCTCGAGATCGCCCGCCTCCACGGCCGCGCGCGCTGCCTCGTGCAAGGTCGCGGGCATGACGAGGTCGACGCCGTAGGGCTTGCCGTCGACGTGCTCGTTGATCCACTGGAGCTCCATCTCGAGCTCGTCGGGCGTGAAGTACAGGGCCCCGAGCACCCCGAGCCCGCCCGCCCTGCTCACTGCTGCGACCACGTCACGGCAGTGGCTGAAGGCGAAGATCGGGAACTCGAGATCGAAGGTGTCGCAGATGGGTGTGCGCATGCGCGGGAGTGTACCTAGAACGCGTTCTCGTCGTAGGGTGTCGCCCCATGTCCCAGGACCTTCGCCGGGCAGCAGAAGCCGCTCCGAAAGGCGCCGCGGCACCCGCGACGGGTGCCCGCGCCGCCGAGACCGCCGCGCGCCGGCACCGGATCCTCGAAGCGGCGATGACACTCGCCGGCGAGGGTGGGTACGACGCGGTGCAGATGCGAGACGTCGCGGCTCGCTCGGGTGTCGCGCTCGGCACGCTGTACCGGCACTACGCGTCCAAGGACCAGCTCCTGCTCGCGGCGCTCGCCGACCAGGCAGGTGCGCTGAGCGCCCGCCTTGCGCTGCGCCCTCCGGCCGGCGCCGACCCGGCCGAACGTGTCGCCGACGTGCTCCGGCGCGCGAGTCGTGCGCTGGGCCGGGAGCCGAAGCTGACCGCCGCCATGGTGACCGCACTCTCCTCGCGCGAGCCCGACGCGGCAGCGATGAAGGAAGAGGTGAACGAGATCCTCCGCACGATCATCGCCGGTGCGATTGACGGCACCGACGTGCCCGAGCTCGACGGCGTGCTCCGCGTGCTGGGCTACGTCTGGTTCGCTGTCCTCGCGGCGTGGGTCAGCGAGATGCTGGACACGACGCAGATGGGCACCGAGCTCGCTTCGGCGGCGCAGCTGCTGCTCGAGCGAGACGACTCGTCGCAACAGCGGGTCAGCGCAGCAGAGGCCTGAGCCGCTCCCCCACGATCGCGGCGTTGTCCGGGTCGCTCGAGTCGATCGGGCCCAGCATCACCCACGAGGCCCCCGCGTCCTCGTACGCGCGAAGCGCTTCGGCGATGCGCTCCGGTCCACCGATGAGCACGCCGGGCGGAGGACCGAGACGCTCTGCCTTCTCGCTCGCGGCGCGCTCGTCCTCCCCGAGCACGACCAAGCCGCCCCACGACGCGGTGAAGCCCGGCGGCGGACGCAGCTCTGCCAGCTCACGCGCGAAGACCTGAGGCGGCGCCGCCCACCGGTTCCAGCCGTCGGCGAGCACACACGCGCGCGACAGGAAGCGCGCCGATCCGCCCGCCCAGACGGGATACCCGCGATTGCGCACCACGGCGATGCAGGCCTCGAGCGCCGCCACGCGTTCCTCGATGGTTCCGAACGTGAAGCCGAACGTCTCCATCTCGGTCCGGCTCTCCGAATCGCCCGAGCCGATCGTCACGAGCAGCCGGTCGCCCGCGATCCGGTGCACCGTGTCGAGCGCCGCGGCGAGTGTGGCTGGAGGGCGCAAGGTCGCACGCGCCACCAGCGTCCCGATCGCGACTCGCTCGGTCTCGGCCGCAACTGCGCCGAGCACCACCGTGCACTCGAGCGCGGGGCGGACCGCCCCGTTGGACGCGATTCGGAACAGGTGGTCGTAGGCGAAGACACCCTCGACGCCCGCCCGGTCCGCCGCTCGCGCAACGTCGAGCAACGTCTCGGGCTCGTCGACGAACGACGGCAGCGTCAGGCCGACCTTCATCGCGACAGCGGGTGATCGAGGCGGTCCAGCGCCAGCAGCCCGGCGCCCACCACACCGGCCTCCTCACCCAGCGCCGCGGGAACGATCTCCGGAGTCGTCCGGTACTCGGTGCCTTCCAGATGCCCCTTGAAGTGACGGCGCATCGGTACAAGGAAGAGGTCGCCGTCGGTCACGAGGCCGCCCGAGATCGCGATCACCGCGGGGTCGAAGATGTTCGCCAGACCCACGAGACCGATGGCGACGTTGAAGGCGTACGCGTCGACGAGCGCGAGCGCATCCTCCTTCCCGTCACGCGCCGCGGCCGACACGTGCTGACCGTGGACGTCGCTGACCTTCCCGCCCGCGTGTGCGAGCACGCTCGGCAGACGTCCGGCCTCCGCGGCCTCGCGTGCCATGCGTCCGAGCGCGTTGCCGCTCGCCATCGCCTCCCAGTGTCCCCGCTCCCCGCACGCGCACATCGGGCCGTTCGGGTCGATCTGGAAGTGCCCGGACTCGGCCGCGAATCCCCATGCCCCCCGCAGGATCTTGCCGTCGGCGATCACGCCGCAACCGATCCCCGTGCCCAGTGTGATCACCATCGCGTCGTGCAGCCCCTGCGCCGCTCCGACTTGCTGCTCTCCGAACGCAGCGACGTTCGCGTCGTTGTCCACGACCGTCGGCATCCCTGTCCGCTCGCCGACCTCGCGCTGCACGGGCGTCCGGCGAAAGCCAGGAACGTTCGGCGCGTAGTGGATCGTCCCTTCGCGATCGACCATGCCCGCCGCGCCGATGCCCAACGCGACCACATCGGGACGGCGCGACCGGAGCTCCTGCGTCACGGCGACGATCGCGGCGAGCATCTCGGACCACTGCGGGTCGGACGGCACTCGATGGCGATCGAGCACCTTGCCTTGCTCGTCGACGACCGCGCCGAGCACCTTCGTCCCGCCGATGTCGAAGCCGATTGCGACGCGGGAACCGCTCACGCCAGATCGATCCGCCGGACCCCCGGCGCAGTCACCCGCTCCTCCGTGTCGCGCCGCAACGACTCGAACCCGCGCTCGGCCTCCATCGAAGCCCGCTTCTCCGCCAACGCGGCCTCGGTGGCGTCGACCAGCGTCTTGAGCGCGAGCACCGCCTCGTGCGCGGCTGCAACGAGGTGCTCGCCGGCTTCGGGCTGCACGGCTGCCAGGGCGTCGAACACCGAGACGAGCGCCGCGTAGCCGGGCGGATCACCCGGCGACCACGGCGCCTCGGATTCGAAGGTCTCGTCGGGACGCGGTTGGGCGCCGGTCGGATGCGTCTCGTACACGGCTCAGACCTCCACGAACTCGACGCGCAGGCGGTCACCCTCGATGCGCGCGCCCGAGACCTGCCGGCGCTGCAGGCTGTCGGGAAGCGAGACCGCGCGTCGGTGCGGGCCGACCGCAACGAGGAGCTCGCCGTTGCGGCGGCCGAGCTCGACCTCCCGCTTGTCGACCATCGGCAGATGGAGCGAGAGCACCAGCGAGCGGTCCTCCGCGTCGATCGAGAACGGCCGTTGGCGCGCGAGGTGCTCGTCCGGCTCGCACGAGTGATAGAGCGACGCCCCGAGCGCGGCGAGACGCTCCTCACCGACAGGTTCGTGCGCGGTGAGACGGCTCTGGAGCACGGGCAACGGTGCGAACGCGTCCGTGATCTCGGCGAGCATCTCGGTCTGCGCGTCGAGCCGGGGCGCGAACCAGGAGTCGGAGATCTCCGCGGGCAGCAGGCGGTTCGCGATGACGCCGTCGACCGAGTAGCCGAACAGCGAGAGGTAGGTGTACATGCGCCGCGCCTCCGCGACGACGACCCGCTCCGGCTGGACGACGATGCGGGCGCTGCTGATCTCGGGATCGGTCAGCAGCGCGCGGACGGCGTCGAGCTTCGCCGCGAACGCCTGCACCGCTTCGAACACCTCGTCGCGGGCAACGGGCACACTCACGAGCTTCTCGATGAGCGGGCGCAAGCTGTTCGTGGCGCGCCGCTGCTCCGGGAAGACCCGCTGCACGTACCACGACAGCACGTGCGGAAGGGACAGGAGCCGGAGCGTCTCGGCCGTCGGAGCGCAGTCCACGACGATCAGCTCGTACTCGCCGCAGGTCGCGTACGTCTGGATGTCCGTGAGCGCGAATGCCTCGTCGAGGCCCGGGAGCACGGCGAGCTCCTCGGCATCGACCGGCGCAGCCCCCGCCCAACTGAAGACCGAGGTCAGGTACTCGCGTACGACCGACCACGAGGTCTCGAGCCTGCGCCGCGCGTCGAGCTGGACGCCGTCGAGCAGCGGGGCGATCGTGCGGACGTCGTCACCGAGCTCCTGGTCGAGCGCGTCCGAGAGCGAGTGCGCGGCGTCGGTCGAGCAGATGACCGTGCGGATGCCGCGTCGCGCTGCGTGCACTGCCGTCGCTGCCGCGACGGTTGTCTTGCCGACCCCGCCTTTGCCGGTGAACAGCAGCACGCGCATGGAGCCGCGAGGCTAGTGGGATCCGGACTCGACCGCCTTCTTGAGCTCGCGCAGCGCGGTGCCCATGATCATCCCCGCGGCGCGACGCTTGAGCAGGCCGGGCAACGGGATGGAGACGTCCACGCTGAGCGCGTAATGCACGCGCGTGGAGTCGCCGTCGGGCTCGAAGCGGTACTCGCCGTCGAGCTCGCGGAGACCCTCTCCTTCGACGAGGGTCCAGGTGAACGCATCAGGAAGCTTCGAGTAGTCGTACGCGAGGGTGTACGTGAAGCTGCGGCCCATTGCAGCCGCACGAAACTTGACCTTCGCGCCTCGGCCGTCGGCGTCGCGCTCGAGCACCGTGGCCTCTTTCACGTCGCGGGCCCACGACGGGTACTCCTCGAAGTTCAGGACGACGGCCCGGCAGCGTTCGGGCGGGGCCTCGATGCGGATGCGCTCACTTCCCTGCTCGGCCACCGCTCGCTCTCCTCGTGGTGCCGCCGCGTGGCTGGCTCCGGCGTTCCGGTCGCAACGGTCTCACGGGTATCTCGACGTCGGTGCGGAGCGGGAAGGTCCCGTACTTGGCGCCCCAGAGGCCCACGAGCCCGATCGGGAGCATAGGGACCAGGACACCGAAGGGCTCGACCTTCGCGGTGACGGCCGTGATGACCACGCAGAGCGCGCAGGAGGCGTAGAGCTGCTTCCGGACCCGCTTGTCGACATCACCCTGGAGCAGGAACAGGCTCCCGACGACGATGTCGTCCCCTTCGGTGCTCCGGCGGACGGCCACCGCGAACGCCCAGGCCCATACCACGAGCGACACCGCGAACAGCCCGAGGGCCATGCCGATCGCGACCGGGCCGACGTGGAGCCCGAAGAGCAACGGCAGCGCGGTGACGGCGAAGAGCGCGTTGCCGATCCAAGAGGTCTGGATGATCCGCTCACCGCGCACGTCACGAGGGTAGCGGGGCGAGCATCGCGAGCTCCCCCGCGGCGAGCTGCCGCAGCGGCTCGACACGGCGCTCGTACGAGCACTCTTCGACGGCACGCTTGCGGGCCGCCGCGCCGAGACGCGCCCGGAGATCCGGGTCGAGCACCAGGCGCTCCAGCGCGTGGTGCAGCTCGGTGACGTCGTCGGGGTCGACGACGAACCCCGTCGTCCCGTCGATCACCGCTTCGTGTGCGCCGCCGCTGCGGCCCGCGACCGCCGGGAGGCCGGCCGCCGCGGCCTCGAGGAACACGATGCCGAAGCCCTCGGCCTCGAGGCCGTGCCAACGGTCGCGGCACATCATGCTGAAGATGTCACCTGCTCGATACACCGTCGGTAGATCCTCCTCGGCCACTCGGCCGAGGAAGCGCGCCCGGTCGCCGAGCCCGAGTCGTTGCGCGCGTTCCTGAAGACGCTCACGGTCGCGACCCTCGCCCGCGATCACGAGCTGAACCTGCTCCTCCAGGAGCGAGACCGCGTCGATGAGCACGTCGAAGCCCTTGCGCGGGACCAGACGGCTCACACCGACGACGGTCACGGCGTCGCGATCGAGTCCGAGCTTCTCGCGTGCGACGCCGCGCTCGTCGTCGGTGCCGGCAGGCGAGAAGCGCTCGACGTCGACACCCGGCTGCAGGATCAGGCCGCGCAGCGTCGTGGTCGTGGCGCTGGCAGCGACCCGGCTCGGATACTCGCCGGCAGCCAGGACGCCGGCAGCCTGTCTCAGGACGCCGCGCAGCAACGCACGCGAGCCCGGAAGTCGCGCAGGGACGGTGACCTCGCTCCCGTGGAGCACGATGATCTTCGGCGCCGCGGCGAGCTTGCGCGTCACGAGGCCCAGTGGCAACGCCGGGTCGAGGAAGATCACGTCTGCCCCGACCTCGAGCGCGAGCGCGTCGATCCGGCGAGCCAACGACGGCGTCGGCAGCAGGACGGGCTCGGGCGTGCGCTCGACGCGGAACGCCTGATCGGCGTCGAAGGGCCGGTCCCCCGCGTAGGGGGTCGTCAGGACCGTGGTCTCCTCCGGCGGCAGCCGTCGCCAGAGCTCGTGGAGATACGACTGGATGCCACCGAGCTTCGGCGGGAAGTCGTTCGTGACGAGGAGCGACGGCACCCGAGAAACTCTACGAGACGGGCGCGCGGCCGACCGCGTGCCCGGTCACTCCTGTGCGGCTGCGAACTCGAGCGCGCTGTCGAAGCTGGCGCGCTCGGCGATCATGCGCCGGTACTGCATGAGCCGGCGCGGGTGCGAGAACGCGAGCACTCCCGACAGGCGGTCGCCGCGTTCGAAGAGCGCCACGAACCGGTCGTCGTCGAGTGTGCCGTGCACGACCTCCATCCGATCGTCACCGGAGAAGCGGCCCGCGGACTGGATCTTGACGTGGTACTGATCCGACCATACGAACGGGACCGGCGCAAACGGCTCGCAACCGGGACCGCGCAGGAGCCGCTGCGCGGCAAAGGTTCCCTGCTCGGCTGCATTCGTCCAATGCTCGACGCGCATCACCTCGTGGTCGAACAGCGGGTTTGGCCAGCGCGCGATGTCGCCGGCCGCGACGACGTCGGGCGCAGCGGACAGACGCTCGTCGCACAGCACGCCGTCGTCCAGCTTCAGGCCGGACGTCTCGAGCCAGCGCGTCTCAGGCGTGACACCTATCGCGACCAGCAGAACGTCGCACGGCACGACGTCTCCTCCGGCGAGCCGAACGCCGGTCACCCGCTTCGTACCTTCGAGGCCCTCGATCCGGACACCGCAACGCAGGTCGACGCCTTGCTCGCGATGCAGGCGTGCGAGGACTTCGCCGAGGACCGGACCCACGCCGCGGACCATCGGTTGCGGCAGCGCCTCGAGCAGCGTGACGTCGAGGCCGAGCCCGCGACACGACGCGGCAACCTCGGCACCGATGAAGCCCGCACCGATGACACACACGCGCCTGCCATCGTCGAGCCGGGTGCGCAACGACACGGCGTCCTCGAGCGTGCGCAGGACGAGCACGCCATCGAGCTCCGGCAGGCTCGCCAGTGTGCGCGGGCTCGAGCCGGTCGCGATCACCAGGCCGTCGTACGTGACGGTGGTGCCGTCGGCGAGCGTGACTTCGCGGCCGGCAGTGTCGAGGCCCGTGGCGGCCACGCCGAGACGCAGGTCGAGGTCGAGCTCCTCGTACGGCGCGCTGCGGAGCGCGAGCTGCTCGGGGTCCTTCTCCCCCACGAGGAATTCCTTGGAGAGCGGCGGACGGTCGTACGGCAGGTGCGGCTCGGCACCGATCAGCGTGACGCGGCCTGCGAATCCCTCACGGCGCAGCATCTCCACGCATCGGAGCCCCGCGAGCGAGGCACCGACGACGACGATCGAATCCAACGCGGATGATCAGCCCTCGATCGAGATGGCACCGGTCGGGCAATTGCGCACGGCCTCGTCCATCTTGGGGCGCATCTCCTCGGGCGGGTTCTCGTTGAGTATGTACAGGAAGTTGTCGTCGCGCACCTCGAACACCTCCGGCGCGATGCCCATGCAGACCGCATTGCTCTTGCACTTGTCGAAGTCGACGACGATCTTCACCGGCCATCCTCCTCGGCGATCGCTCAGGTCGAACGGCACGCTAGCTGACTCGCACGAAACCTGACGCGCCCGTCATACTCACACTCGATCGTTCCGCTCCAAATACTGCAACGGGAGACGCGCTGATGGCCAGGGTTGATGTGTCGGGGAGGCCACTCGAGCTACGGGACGTCGATCTCGACGCGTTCCTGCACCCCCGGACGATCGCTGTGATCGGCGCCTCGGAGCAATCCCGCAAGCCAAACACGGCGATGACGCGCAAGTTCGACGCGTGGGCGCAGAAGCACGGCGCGACGTTCTACCCGGTGCACCCGAGCTACGAGACCGTGCTCGGCCACAAGGTCTACGCGTCCATCGACGACGTGCCCGGCGATCTCGACCTCGCGATCATCCTGACGGGACGCGCCGTCGACACGTTCGAGGAGGTGCTCGCACGCAAGGCCAAGTTCGCGGTGATCTTCGCGGCGGGCTTCTCGGAGACGGGCAAGGACGGGACCAAGCTCGAGCGACGGCTGACGGACCTCGTTGAGTCCGGCGACGTGCGCCTCCTCGGACCGAACACCAACCTGAACGCCTTCGAGGACTTCCGCGACGATCTCGACGGACCGTCGATCGCGC
>DATBHZ010000159.1:0-13836 GCA_036557185.1 Acidimicrobiia bacterium
CGATTCGCTCTTCAGGGGGACCAGCAATGGGTGACGCCGTCATCGTCTCGACCGCTCGCACCGCGATCGGCACCGCTCGCAAGGGCACGTTGCTCGACGTGTCGGCGTTCGACCTGGCCAAGTACTCCATCGCCGAGGCGATGAAGCGCTCAGGCATCCCGTCCGACGAGATCGACGACATCCAGATGGGCGAGTCCCTGCAGGGCGGTGGCGACATCGCCCGGTACGCCGCGGTCGAGCTGGGCATCGCCAACGTCCCCGGCGTCGCGCTGAACCGCCACTGCGCGTCCGGAATGGCGTCGGTCCAGGGTGCGGCCGCGAGCATCCGAGCCGGCATGGACAAAGTGGTGATCGCAGGCGGCACCGAGTCGATCTCGACCTCGCCGTCGGTGATGAAGCGTGCGCTCCCCGGCGACGAGATGCACGCCTGGATGTCGCCGAGCCACCCGGCGACCGAAGAGGCACCTGCGTTCGACATGTCGATCACCGTGGGCTGGAACTCCGCCAAGAAAGCGAACGTGACGCGTGAGGAGATGGACTACTGGGCGTGCGAGTCGCACCGGCGCGCAGTGGCCGCGATCGACGAAGGCCGTTTCGAAGAGGAGATCTTCCCGATCGAGGTGACGAAGCGTGACGGCGAGACCATCAGCTTCTCCGTCGACGAGCACCCGCGGCGCGACACGACCATGGAGAAGCTCGCCGGCCTGAAGCAGCTGCACCCCGAGATCGAGGGGTTCAGCATCACGGCGGGGAATTCGTCCGGCCTGAACGACGGCTCGGCCGCCATGGTGCTCGTCGACGCGGACTACGCATCCGCGAACGGGCTCGAGCCGCTGGCCGTCGTGCGGTCGTGGGCGTCGGCCGGCGTCCCGCCCTCCGACACCGGGCTCGGTCCCACGGTCGCGATCCCCAAGGCACTCGAGCGCACGGGTCTGAAGGTCGGCGACGTCGACCTGTACGAGATCAACGAGGCGTTTGCCGCGATGTGCGTCGCCTCGACGCGCATCCTCGGCATCCCGCACGAGATCACGAACGTCAACGGCAGTGGCTGCAGCCTCGGTCACCCGGTCGCGTGCACGGGGTCGCGCATGATCGTCACGCTCATCCACGAGCTTCGGCGCCGTGGCGGCGGGATCGGCGTCGCGAGCATGTGCGCCGGAGGCGGTATGGGCAGCGCGACGGTGATCGAGGTCGCCGGCAGCTAGCCCTCGGTGGGGCAGCTCAGCTGCAGCTGCTGCTGCACCGTCTTCGGGGCATCGCATCCGACCCCCGAGGAGCCCATCCCCTCGACGTTCCAGGTCGCGCCGATGCGCTCGAGCACCACCGCGGTCGGCGGTGTCGCGCTCCCGGCCTTCGGCGTGATCACGGCTGCCGCCCAGATCGCGCTCGCGCTCGCGATCCTGCAGTTCGTGACCGTGTAGGTGCCTGCGCGGGGAGCGCCCGACGCTCCGCCGATCGCCGAGACGATCGCCGACATCTGGTTGCCGCACGCGACGACACCGGCCGGGCTCGCCGGTCTGGTGGTGGTCGTCGGCGTCGAGGTCGTCGGAGCCGCCGTAGTGGACGAGGTCGTGGAGGATTGCCGCGTGGCGGTTGTCGTGGTCGTCGAGCGTGCCGACTTCTTCGAGGATCCGCCGCTGCACGCAGCCAGGACGGCGGCACAGCACGCGAGCACGAGGATCGATCGGCGCATCGAGGCCACGCTAGCGTCGCCGCATCGACGAGGACCTGGCACTCGCGCTGGAGCTGGCCGAAGCGGCCGATGTGATCACGCTCCCGCGTTTCCGGGCGGAAGACCTCCAGGTCGAGACCAAGCCGGACTCGACGCCCGTCTCCGAGGCGGACCGTGGTGCCGAGGAGCGCATCCGGGAGCTGCTCGGACGCGCCCGCCCGAACGACGGGATCATCGGTGAGGAGCTCGGGAGCGAGGGGAGTGCTACCCGGCGGTGGATCATCGACCCGATCGACGGCACGAAGAGCTATGTGGCCGGGCGCCCGACCTGGGCGACGCTGATCGCCCTCGAGGAGGGCGGCGAGCTGGTGGTCGGTGTCGCGAGCGCGCCGGCACTCGGCAAGCGTTGGTGGGCATCACGCGCCGACGGTGCGTACGCGGACGGCGCCCGCATCCACGTGTCGGACGTCACCGCCATCGAGGATGCGACCGTCGGCGGATTCGACCGCGGGTGGGAGGCGCTCGGGATGGCCACGCAGTACCGAGCGCTCGTCGAGCGCGCGGCGCGGGTCGCGGCGTACGGAGACTTCTACAGCCACATTCAGGTGGCGGAGGGCGGAGCCGACATCGCGGCCGAGCCCGTGGTGAACGTCTGGGACCTCGCAGCACTGCTCGTCATCGTCGAGGAGGCGGGCGGACGGCTCACCGACCTCGAAGGCAGGCGCACCGCCGCGGGCGGGAACGTCCTGACCACCAACGGCAAGCTGCACGACGAGGCGCTCGGGGCGTTGCGCGCATGAGCAGCGACATCACGCCATGAGCAGCGAGATCGCTGTATGAGCAGCGAAGTCGCTGTCGGCATCGACATCGGCACGAGCTCCGTGAAGGCGCTCGCGGCGGATCCTGACGGCAGCGTCGTCGCGTCCGCCCGGATCCCGCACGACATCCAGATCCCCGCACCCGACCGGCTGCAGCACGACGCCGACCAGGCGTGGCGAAGAGGCCCGCAGTCCGCGCTGGACGCGCTCGGGCTCGAGGACGCGCCCGTCGCGGTGAGCGTCAGCGCGATGGTGCCGTCGCTCACGGCGGTCGACGCCGAGGGTGTGCCGCGCACGCCGGGGCTCCTGTACGGCGACGGGCGCGGCCGCTCCGAGAAGACCGGCGGCAACCCGATCGAGAATGGCGAGCTGCTGGCCTTCCTGCGGTGGACGGTCGCCGAGTATCCCGACGCCTCCGGCTTCTGGCCGGCGACGGCAGTCGCCAACAACGCGCTGTGCGGCTCGCCGGTGCTCGACACCTCGACCGCGTCGACGGCGTTCCCGTTGTTCGACTGGGTCGGATGGGACAGCGATATAGCGAAGTCGATCGGTGTCTCGGTCGAGACCCTGCCGGAGCTCGTGCCGACCGCGCATCCGTGCGGTCACGTCGGCGGTGCCGACGGTCCGGTGCTCGCGTCCGGTTGCATCGACGCGCTCGCCGACCAGATCGTCGCGGGCGCGGACCACGAGGGTGACGTGCTCGTGCTCCTCGGGACCACGCTCATCGTCAACACGATCACCAGCAAGGAGGACGAGGTCCCGGGCTACTGGGTCATCCCGCACACGGCGAAGGGGCTCATGCAGGCAGGCGGTCCCAGCAACGCCGGCGGGCTCTTCCTGAACTGGGCGACGGCCTCGCTGCGCGACGTCGATCCCGGCGAGCGCGTCCACCCCGACCGCGTCCCGGTGTGGGCGCCGTATCCCCGCGGCGAGCGGGTCCCGCTGCACGATCCCGACCGGCGCGCGCAGCTGGTCGATCTGGACTTGACCGTCGGTGCCGCCTCGTTGCGCCGGGCGGCGTTCGAGGCATCAGGTTTCGTCGCACGGCGCGCGATCGACGCGGTGCGCGCCGCGCATGGCATCTCGCCGCGCCGCATCGTCGCGACCGGCGGGGGCACGCGCGTCGACGAGTGGGTGCAGACGCTCGCCGACTGCACCTCGCTCCCCGTCGTGTGCACCCAAGTCCCCGAGGGCGCGGCGCTCGGCTCGGCGTTCCTCGCGCGTTGCGCGGCGGGGCTCGAGGAGGGCGGCATGCTGTCCGCCTCGCGATGGGCGCACGACGGCCGGACCGTCGATCCCGATCCCGTATGGGCCGAGGCGTCGCAGCCGCGATACGAGCGCTTCCTCGACCTCTCGGCCTGAGCCGCCGGTCAGTGCGCCCCAGCGGGGCTTGCCCTAGAATGTGACACGCGTGTCAGGGAATTTTTCCTGACGTGAGTGCGGGGGGCCGCAATGGCGTTGACCGAAGTCGATCCGTACGAGTCGTTCGACCCGCGGGACCAGTTCTCGGGTGTCGCCGGCGATGTGCGCGACCCGTATCCCGCCTTCAGGGCCAAGCGCACCGCCGGACCGATCTCGCTCAACGAGGACGGCATGTACGAGGTGTACACGTACGACCTCGTCGCGAAGGTCCTGCGCGACAACATCACGTTCTGCTCCGGCTCCATCCGCGAGCTGATGAGCGTGGCGATGGGCCCGTACCCGTTGGTCGGCATGGACGAGCCGGAGCACAAGCGGCTCCGTTCGCTCGTCGCGCAGACGTTTCGACAGAAGTCCCTGGCGCACTGGGATCAGGATCTCGTCGTCCCCGTCGTCGACGAGATGATCGACAAGTTCGCGGGTGCCGGGCGCGCGGAGCTCGTCCGCGAGTTCACCTACCGCTACCCCGCCCAGGTGATCGGCGAGATCCTCGGCGTGCCACGCGAGGACCATCCGTTTTTCCACCCGCGCGCGCTCATGGTCACCAACGTCTCCGCTCGTCCCGACGAGGGCATCCGGGCGAGCCAGGAGCTGCGCGACTACTTCGAGACGATCGTGGAGGAGCGTCGCAAGCATCCGAGCTCGGACCTCATCAGCGACCTGGTGCAGGTCGACGTCGACGGTGAGCGTTTGGGTGACGAGGAGATCTACTCGTTCCTGCGGTTGCTGCTCCCGGCCGGAGCGGAGACGACCTATCGGGCCACGGGCAACTTCCTGTACGGGCTGCTGACGAATCCGGATCAGCTGGACGCGCTGCGCAACGACCGGACGCTCATGACGCAGGGGATTGAGGAGTCGATCCGGTGGGAGACACCGCTCCTCATCACCTCGCGGGAGACCTCGTGCGACACGGTGTTCGAGGGCATCGAGATTCCGAAGGGTATGGGCGTCGTCGCCAACGTCGGCTCGGCGAACCACGACCCGGCCCGCTGGGAGCGGCCGGACGACTTCGACATCTTCCGCGAGGCGATCCCGCACATCTCGTTCGGCGTCGGGGTGCACATGTGCCTCGGCATGCACCTCGCGCGCATGGAGATGGCGACCGCGGTGAACCACCTGCTCGACCGGTGCCCCAACCTGCGGCCCGATCCGGCGCAGTGGGAGGCGCAGGACACCCATATCCACGGCCAGCGGTTCCGGAGCCCGGTCGCGCTCCCCGTGGTCTTCGACTAGCGCGCGCTGCCGCCCTCGCGCACGCCCGCGGCATGCGGCGAACTGCTCGGGGGGAGCGGGTGCCGGAAGAGGCGCGCGGCGTTCTCGTGCGAGATCTTCGCGATCTCGTCCGGAGGCAGTGACCCGTAGAACCGGTCGAACACAGCCTGCGAGTCGGGCCACGTGCCGTCGCCGTGCGGGTAGTCGGTCTCGAACATGATGTGATCGACGCCGATCGTGTCGCGCGTGACGATGGTCGACGGGTCGTCGATCGTGCAGAACCAGAAATTGCGACGCAGCACCTCTGCCGGGCGCAGCTCGCCCGGGAAGTAGTCGCCGTACCCGGACCGGTCGATGATGTTCTCGAGGCGGTCGTGGAGCATCGCGACCCAGCCGATCCCGCCCTCGGACATCGCGATCTTCAAGTCGGGGTGGCGAACGGCATAGCCCGACCACAGCCACTCCGCGCACGCGCCCAGCGACAGTTGGCCGAAGAGCGTTGCCGCGAGCGCCACCACCGGTGATTCGGGCGGGCAGTCGGCGACACCGCTCGACCCGACGTGCAGACAGATGACTGTGTCGGTCTCGGCACACGCTTCGATGATCGGATCCCACCAACCGGAGAAGATGCTCGGCATCCCGATGCGGTGCGGCTGCTCCGGGAGCGTCACGGCTGTGAAACCCCGTGCCGCGTTGCGGCGGATCTCCTCGGCTCCTTGCGCCGCGTCACCGAGGTACGTGATGCCCATCGGGATCGTGCGCTCGGGGTACGGGCCGTACCACTCCTCGAAGAACCAGTCGTTCCATGCGCGCGTCACCGCGAGGCCGAGCTCGGGATCGCTCGCGCGAGAGAACACGGCACCGCAGAAGCCCGTGATCTGGCTCGGGAAATTGAGCGAGGCCCACACGCCGTTGATGTCCATGTCTCGGATGCGCGCGGTGATGTCGTAGCAACCCGCGCGCATGTCCTCGAAGCGTGTCGGCTCGACCTTCCAGTCCTCGCGTGACCGGCCGACCACCGCGTTCAGCCCGACCTGGAAGAAGATCTGGCCGTCGAACTCCCAGACCTCGTGTCCCTCGACCGTCTCGACCACGCGGGGCGCGCGCTCCTGGAACGCGGCGGGAAGGCGTCCCTCGAACATCCCGGGTGGCTCGACGAGGTGGTCGTCGACGGAGATGATCGTGTAGCGGATCGGGCGCGGCTCGGGATCCGGGAGCAGGCCGTGCGGCTCCGAGCGTCGCCAGTGCAGCTTCCACTGGCGGTCTGCTTCAGCCCCAACCATCCGGTCAAAACCTCCCAAATCGGTCTGTCAGACTGTCGGGTCGACCGCGGCGTCGGCACCGAGCTCAGCCTGGAGGTAGGGATGCGAGCGACGAGCTGTGCCACGGGGCGCGCCCGGATGCGTGCCCGATCGACCGTGCTCATCCTGGCACTTCTCGGCAGCGCCGTGCTCGCCGCCTGCGGGAGCGGCGCTGCTCCCAAGCCGGGCGCGACAACGGCGCCGCCGACGACGACCACGACACGGGTTCCGCGGCATGGGCTCCTGCACTCGCTCAACGACAGGACGCTGTGCAAGGTGGTGACCCCGATCGACGCCGGCTTGTTGTTCCGCGCCAGCGCTCGCCGGCTGGTGCTCGCGCCCCGGGCCGGGGGCGCCGCGGCGTCGTGCGCCTATGACCACCCTGGGGATTCCCTGTTGCTACGGCGGCTCTTGCAGGTGCACGTGTTCCCGAGCGCGCAGTACTTCGGGCCGCAGTTCTACCCCGGCGCCGTGCCGCTCCGCGGCCTCGGGGATCGTGCGTTCAAAGCTCCTGCCGGACCGCTCAGGACCCCCGTCGTCGAGTTCGTCAAGAGCAACAAGACGGTGAGCATCTCGTACACGAACGGCGCCTTCCCGCCCCGTGCCTACCCACCGGTGCCGATGCTTCTCCTCGCCGGCAAGGTGGCCGCAGCGCTCTAGGCGCCGCACCTGTTGCTACCGTGATCCGAGCCGTTGGAACGGGAGGCCGCAGCGTGGCGCTGGAGATCGAGATCAATCGGGACGTCTGCATGGGGTCGGGCAATTGCTCGTTCTGGGCGCCGGGAGTGTTCGACCTGGATGACGACGGCATCGCGATCGTGATCGATCCGGCCGGCGCCGACGACGAGAAGATCATCCTGGCGGGGCAAGGCTGCCCCACGCAGGCCATCTCGATCACTCGCGACGGCGAGAAGGTCGTCTAGAGACCGCCACCGATGCCCGACCGCGAGCTCGGTCGCTGGGTCCGCCAGGCGCGGACGAACCTCCGCCGGCGTGTGGCGCGCCGCAACGTCGGCTTCGTGCTCAGCGGCGGGGGATCGCAGGGCAGCTTCGAGGCCGGGGTCCTCAAGTTCATCTACGACGATCTCGGCCTCCGGCCCAGGAGCATCTGCGGGAGCTCTGTCGGAGCGATCATCGCCGCGAAGCTCGCCGAGGGCGACGACGAGCTCACCGGCAGGCGCGCGATCGACGACGTGCTCGCGATCTGGCGCGGGCTGCGTTCGAACGAGGACATGTGGCTCGCCGAGCCGT
Organism: Acidimicrobiia bacterium; assembly: GCA_036557185.1. Classification (GTDB taxonomy): domain Bacteria; phylum Actinomycetota; class Acidimicrobiia; order IMCC26256; family JAENVU01; genus DATBHZ01. The sequence goes on from DATBHZ010000159.1 coordinate 7,674, forward strand.
GGCTCGACAAGCTGCGCGGGCAGGTCGCGTGGGCTTCCGAGCTGCGCGGTCGTGCTGCCGCGCATGGAGCGGCCGGAAGCCAGGCCAGGGTGGTCGTGCGCATGCTCGGCGAGGTGGTCCGCCGGCTGCCGGAGAGCGACGGCACCATCGACGCGTTGCGCCAAGCGATGCGTGCACGATCGCTGCTGCGGATGGACCCGGTGCGCCGGCTCGTGGAGGACAACATCCACCCCGAGCGTGTCGTCGCGTCGACGATCCGGCTGCGGATCGGCACTGTCTGCCTCGAGACCGGCGACCTGCAGTACATCACCGAGGAGGGAGCGCTGCTGTCGCGAGACGGCACGCAGCTCGACGTCCCGAACGTCCGCTTGCAGGACGCGATCCTGGCGTCGGCGAGCATCCCGGTCATCTTCCCGCCGACCGAGCTCGGCGGGAACCACTACGTCGACGGCGGGGTGCGCGAGATCCTTCCGCTCGAGCTCGCCTTCAACCGCCTCGATGCATCGCACATCTTCGCCGTCGTCGCGTCGGCCCCCGGCGTCGAGCCCATGCCGGACGCCGGGGACCGAGGGCTCTTCGACCTTGCCCGTCGCGTCAGTGCAGACATCGCTCCGGACGAGACGCTGCGCAAGGAGATGCAGCCCCCACGCGGCTGGGGGCGGCGCGTCAGCCTCGTCGTCCCGGAGTTCGACGTGCACGACGCCCTGACGATCGACGCTTCGCTGATCGCCGCATCGTTGGACTACGGGTACATGCGCGCAGCCGACGTCCTCCTCGATCTGGGCGACGAGCAGTCCGAGATCACTGCAGAGATCGCGCGGGCGAGGATGCGCATCCGCGAAGCCGAGGGTCCGGTGCTCGGCCTGTTGCTCAATCCGATCCTCGACAATCGGAGCCCCGAGGAGCGCGAGCGCGCAATCGCGAAGGAGCGTGCACGCATCGACCGGCTCGTCGAGCGCAGGCGCGAGGTCGACGCCCCGCTGCCCCCGGGCGACTGCGCGCCGGTCCCGCTCGCGGCCGCGGTCGAGTCGGATGCCCCCGGCTTGCCCGCAGGAGGCGACTAGCGGCTCCGCGCGCCGCGGATCAGCCGGCCGGGCCGCGCGCCGGTGTCGTCACCCTCGACCAGCGTGACCTCCCCGCTCACGATCGTCGCGACATATCCCTCGGCGCGCTGCACGAACCGGCGAGCGTCGCCCGGCAAGTCGTACACCATCTCGGGAGCGTGGAGTCTCAACCGCTCGTGGTCGATGACGTTCAGGTCGGCGCGCATCCCCGGCTTCACGACCCCTCGGTCGCGCAACCCGTACAGCGCCGCCGTCTCCGCGGTCATCTTGCGGACGACCCACTCCAGCGGCAGGCGGTCGTGGTCGCGATCACGTGCCCAGTGCGTGAGCATGAACGTGGGCGTGGAGGCGTCGCAGGTGGTGCCGCAGTGCGCGCCGCCGTCACCGAGGCCCCAGGCGCTCGTCGGGTGCATCAGCATCTCGCGCACCGGGTCGAGGTTGCGGTACGAGAAGTTGAGGAGCGGCCGCATCATCAACGCACGGCCGTCGCCGTCGACGAGGAGGTCGCAATAGAAGTCGTACACATCGCGCCCGGCCCGCGCGGCGCGCGCGGCGATGCTGTCGGCGGGGTCCGGCTCGTAGCAGGGCGGGTCGCCGAGCGGGAACGTGCGATCGGGATCGAGGAACTGGGCGAGCGTGGGATCAGGTGACGCGGCCTCGGCGACGAGCTTGCGACGCAGCTCGGGGTCGCGCATGCGCCGGACCTTCTCGTCGAGCGGGAGCAGCCCGAGGGCCGCGAAGCTCGGGCAGTATGCGAACGGGTGGAACGTCTCCAGGCCCAGCAGCAGCGTCACGGGCCTGCCGGCGACCTGTGGCCGGATGCGGGCACCATCGGTGGCGGCCTGCGCCGCGAGGTCGAGCATCTCCTTGTAGCCGTCGGGGTCGTGATCGTTCTGCGTGAGCGCGAAGCTCACCGGGCGGTCGACCTCGGCGGAGAGCCTGCGCATCCAAGACATCTCGCGCTCGGGCGCGGCGAGGTCCTCGCCCAGGGCTCCCGCGGGCGCGAGCTCGAAGATGCCGGCGCGGAGCGCCCCGAGCGCGCGGCCGATGCCGAACAGCTCGTTCTCGGCGGCGAACGTCCCCGGCACGGGCTCCCCGTCGATCGCCATGTGGGCGATCGTCCGCGAGGTCGAGAACCCGAGCGCGCCGGCTTCGATCGCTTCCGCCACGATGCGCGCCATGGCCTCGATGTCGTCGTCGCCGGCGGGCTCGTTCTTCGCGCCGCGCTCGCCCATCACGTACGCGCGCACCGCGCCGTGCGGGATCTGTGTACCGACATCGAGCATCTTGGGCTTGCGGTCGACCGCGTCGAGGTACTCGGGGAACGTCTCCCATTCCCACACGATGCCGTCGGACAGTGCGGCGCCGGGGATGTCCTCGACGCCTTCCACGAGACCGATGAGCCAGTCGTGCTCGCTGGGCTTCGTCGGCGCGAAGCCGACGCCGCAGTTGCCCATGACGACCGTCGTGACACCGTGCCAGCACGAGGGCGTCAGCAGGGGGTCCCAGGTGATCTGACCGTCGAAGTGGGTGTGCACGTCGACGAAGCCCGGTGTGACGAGGAGGCCGCCCGCGTCGATGGTGGTCGCCGCCTCCGCATCGGAGAGCGCGCCGACCTCGGTGATGGTGCCGTCGTCCACGGCGACGTCGGCTTCGCGCGCAACCGCTCCGGTGCCGTCGACGAGCCGCCCGCCGCGGATCACGAGGTCGTGCATCGGGCCAGGGTACGCCGAGTCTCGTCTTCGGGACGCTTCTCGTAGGATCCAGCCATGCCGATCGGGATCACCGACGAACACCTCGCGTTGTACGAGGCCGTGAACGGCTGGCTGGAGCGGCAGTCGCCTCCATCCGTCGCGCGTGCCGCGCTCGAGGCCGGGTCGGAGACTCTTCCCGACTTCTGGCCCGACCTCGTCGCTCAGGGCTGGATCGGTGTGCACGTCGAGGAGCCCTTCGGCGGCGACGGGTACGGGCTACCCGAGCTCGCGGTCGTGCTCGAGGCGTTCGGCAGGGCGTGCGCGCCCGGACCGCTCGTCGCGACCACGCTGGCCGCGGCGGTGGCGCAGCGCGGAGGCAAGGAAGTCGCCGAAGCGATCGTGCCCGGCCTCGCCGGCGGGTCGAGCATCGGTGCCGTCGCTCTGGCAGGCGCGCTCAGTGCCGTGCCCGAGGCCGACGGCGCGTTGCGCGTCTCCGGGACGGTCAGGCCCGTGTTGTCGGCGCACCTCGCCGACACGCTCATCGTGCGTGCAGGCGACGCCTGGGTCGCACTGCAAGGCGAAGAATTCGCCGCGGAGGAGCTCGACTCGGTCGACAAGACGCGCCACGTCGCGACGGTGCACGTCGGCGACGTGGTCGTGCCGAGGACGCGCGTCCTCTCGGAGCTCGGCCCGGAGGACGTCGAGATCCTCGCTGCGGTCGTCCTCGGTGCCGACGCGGTCGGAGGTTCGCAGTGGTGCGTCGACACCGCGGCCGAATACGCGCGCGACCGCCGGCAGTTCGGCCGTCCGATCGGGCAGTTCCAAGGCGTGAAGCACCGCTGCGCCAACATGGTCGCCCGAACGGAGCTGACGCGCGCAGCCGTGTGGGACGCCGCCCGCGCGGCAACCGACGAAACGACAGCGACGTTCGCGTCGGCTGCTGCGGCAGCGCTCTCGGCGGGCTCGTTCATCGAGACGGCAAAGGACTGCGTGCAGGTGCTCGGCGGGATCGGGTTCACCTGGGAGCACGACGCGCACCTCTACCTCCGCCGGGCGGTCGCGACGCGCGCCTTGCTCGGCGAGCCCGCGCGCAACCGTGAGCGCGCGACGCGGCAGGCGATCGAGGGCGTGCGTCGGAGGCTCAGCGTCGACCTTCCGCCCGAAGCCGAGGCATACCGCACCGAGCTGCGCGCGTTCCTCGACGAGATCGCCGGCCTCGAACCCGTCGAGCAGCGCCGGCGCATCGCCGACGCCGGGTACGTCTCGCCGCAGTGGCCACGGCCGTGGGGAAGGGACGCCGACGCGCTCGAGCAGGTCGTCATCGACGAGGAGTTCCGCCGCGCGCGCTTCACGCGGCCGGGGATCGCAGTGGGGGCCTGGGCACTCCCGCCGCTGATGGTCTACGGCACCGAGGCACAGCAGCAGCGGTGGATCCCGCCGACGCTGCGCGGCGAGATCGGCTGGTGCCAGCTGTTCAGCGAGCCGGGGGCCGGCTCGGACCTCGCTGCGCTCGCGACGCGTGCCGAGCGTGTCGAGGGCGGTTGGATCGTGAACGGCCAGAAGGTGTGGACCTCGATGGCCAAGGAGGCGGACTGGGGCATCTTGCTCGCCCGCACCGACCCCGAGGCCGCCAAGCACGAGGGCATCTCGTTCTTCATGCTCGACATGAAGACGGAGGGGATCGAGGTCCGTCCGCTGCGCGAGCTCACGGGCGCGGCGATGTTCAACGAGGTCTTCCTCGACGACGTGTTCGTGCCCGACGACTGCCTCGTCGGCCGGGAGCACGACGGGTGGCGGGCGACGCGTACCACCCTTGCCAACGAGCGCGTCTCCATGGGCGGCGGCTCCACGCTCGGTTACGGCATCCGGGGGCTGCTCCAGATTCTCGAGCAGCAGGGCCGCGCCGACGACACCCAGGCGTTGTCGTCGGTCGGCGAGCTCGTCGTGGAGGGGTATGCGCTCTCGGCGCTCGGATTCCGCCTCACGCTCTCGGCCCTCCGCGGCGCGGACCCTTCGGGATCGGAGGCCTCGGTGAAGAAGCTGCTCGGTGTCGAGCACGACCAGAAGGTGCAGGAGCTCGGCCTCGCGCTGCTCGCCGATGAGGGCGCGACCGTCGACGGCGACGCGGCGATGTGGGCACAGCAGTTCCTCTTCACCCGGTGTCTGACGATCGCGGGCGGCACGAGCGAGGTGCAGCGCAACATCATCGGGGAGCGCGTGCTCGGCCTGCCGCGGGACCCTTGATCGAGCGCGCCCCTACGCAGCGCCTTGGAGCGTGAACGGCGTGACGAACTCGCCCAGCCCCGGGAACGACGCGTCGCGCTCCGACACCGCGGTGGGGTCGAGCGGCCAGGCGATCCCTGCCGAGTCCCACCGCACCCCGGCATCGTGCTCCGGGGCGTACTCGGTGCCGACCAGGTAGCCCACGGTCGCCGACGCGGAGAGCGCCTGGAACCCGTGGGCGCAGCCCGTCGGCACGTGCACGGCTGCGGGTGTCTGGCTGTCGAGCGTGAGGAGCCGGTGCTGCCGGAACGTCGGTGAGTCGGCGCGGAGGTCGAGGACCACGTCGGCGATCGAGCCCGCGAGGATCGCGACCGTCTTCGCGTGAGCATGCGGCGGGAGCTGGAAGTGCAGCCCGCGGATGACTCCTTGTCCGGACGTCGACCAGTAGAACTCGGCGACGTCCGCGTCCATGCCGAGGCCCTCGTAGAGGCTCCGCTGGAAGGGCTTGACGAAGGTGCCGCGCTCGTCGTCCTGCCGGTCGAGGTGCAGGACGACGCCACCGGGGATGTCGAGGAGCTCAGTCCTCACGCGGGGTCCGCCGTGTCGCGTGCACGGGAGCGTCGCAGAACTCGCGGAGGCTCCTGACCATGTAGTCGAGCATCTCCTCGGTCAACCCCGGGTAGCAGCCGACCCACAGCGCGCGCTCGGCAGCACGGTCGGCGTTCTCGAGAGACCCGGAGACGCGATGCGGCCGGCCGAGGTACGCAGGCTGGCGGAGCAGGTTCCCGCCGAAGAGGAGCCGGGTCGCGATGTGTCGCGACTCGAGAAACGCCACGAGGTCGTACCGGTCGAATGCGGCGCCGTCCGCGACGCCCAGCACGAAGCCGAACCAGCTCGGCTCGCTGCCGGGCGTCGGCGCGCAGGTCTCGAGGGCGTCGAGGTCGGCGAGGCCGTCGTGGAGCCGACTCCAGTTCCGCCGGCGCGCTGCGATGAACTCCGGAAGCTTGTCGAGCTGCGCGACGCCCACCGCGGCCTGCATGTCGGTGAGCTTCAGGTTGTAGCCGAGGTGCGAGTACACGTACTTGTGGTCGTAGCCGTACGGCAGCTGCCCGAGCTGCCAGCCGAACCGGCGGCCGCACGTGTTCTCGGCGCCGGGCGCGCACCAACAGTCACGTCCCCAGT
>DATBHZ010000160.1:0-3590 GCA_036557185.1 Acidimicrobiia bacterium
CGCAGCGCGCGCGGAGCTAACGTGCGCTCGTGCTGTGGTGGCGCCGAGCCGACGGCGAGCTGGTGCGCGATCTGCCCAATCTTCGCCGGATCATGCCCTACATCATGCGGAAGCGGAACGAGTCCGCCGTCTACTTCGAACAGACGCTCGACGTGGGCAATGCGGAGCGCTTCGTGCGCGCGTTCAACGAGGCGCATCCGGAGACCCGCGCGACGCTGTTCCACGTCGTCATCTGGGCATCGCGCCAGGGCCTCGCGGAGTTTCCGAACCTCAACCGCTTCGTCGCGGGAGGGCGCCACTACCAGCGGTACGGCATCTGGATCTCGTATTCGGCCAAGCAACGGATGCAGAAGGGCGCCCCGCTCATCGTGCTCAAGCGCGAGTTCGATCCTGCGGAGTCGTTCCAGGCGATGGTCGCGGCGCTGCAATCCGAACTGCAGTCCGCGAAGTTCAGCGGTGAGGTGAACGCGGTCGACAACGAGCTCAAGCTGTTGCTCGCGCTCCCGGGATCGCTGCGGCGTCTCATCTTCGCCTTCTATCCGGTGCTCGAGGCGCTCGGTCTCTTCCCGCGCTCGTTCATCGAGCACGACCCGCTGTATGCCACGCTCTTCCTGACGGACATGGGCAGCCTCGGTATGGACGCGGCGTATCACCATCTGTACGAGTACGGCACGATCGGCACCTTCGGAGCGTTGGGACGCGCGCACGTCGAGCACGTAGCGGAGCCGAACACCGGCCGTGTCGAGCGGCGCCGTGCGGCGGTCATGCGATGGACGTTCGACGAGCGCGTGGAGGACGGCCTGTACGCGGGCTACGGGCTCAAGCACGTGAAGCGTCTCATCGAAGATCCGGTGCGCGGCGGCATCGCGGCCGGAGACGACGCAACGCTGGCCCGGCTCGGCGATGCGGGAGCCGAGGGCGCGGGCAGACCGGCGAACGCCGACCCGGCATGACCTCCGCGCCGGCCAGGCCCGACGAGCGCGGAGTGCGCACGGCGCGGCTCCCCGGTGTCGCGGCGCGGTTCCCGCAAGCAGGCCTCGCGACGCCGCACTATCTCGCGTCCGCTGCAGGTGCGGCCGAGCTCGCGCGCGGCGGCAACGCGGTCGACGCGATCGTCGCCGCCAACCTCGCGCTCGGGGTCGTTGCGCCCTACCTCTGCGGCTACGGCGGCGACATCTTCGCGATCGTGTGGGACGGTTCGCTGCACGGCTACCTGGGCTCCGGGCGATCGCCGGGGCGCTCGACGCTCGACGGTGTGATGGACCGGCTCGGCGGCGCGCCGCTGCTCGTCGGGCCGCACTCGGTCACCGTGCCGGGCGGCCCTGCGGGCTGGTTCGAGCTGCTCGACCGGTGGGGAACGCGGTCGTTCGGTGAGCTGGCCGGCGACGCGGTCCGGTACGCGCGCGACGGCTTCGAGCTCTCACCGATGGGAGCGACCGCGTGCACGCAGTTCGCGGGTCTGTACCGCGGCCTCGACGCGTGGAACACGATGTACGGGTCACTGCATGCCGGCGAGCAGCTCCGCCAGCCGGCGCTGGCGCGCCTCATCGAGCTCTTGGCCGAGGAGGGACCCGCGGCGTACTACGAGGGTCCCGTCGCGAGCGCGATCACAGCCGCGCTCGGCGACCTCGGCGGTTACATGGACATGGAGGACCTGACCGCGCACCGCGGCGAGTGGGTCGAGCCGATCCGGGCTCCCTACCGCGACGCCGAGATCGCCCAGCTCCCGCCTCCCACGCAAGGAGCATCGGTCCTCGAGGTGCTCCGCATCCTGGACGGCTTCGATCTCGCGGCTCTCGACGACGTCACCCGCGAGCACGTGATGATCGAGGCGGTGAAGATTGGCCTGCGTGATCGCGACGACCACATCAGCGACCCTGATCACATGCCCACGCCGGCGTCCACTCTGTTCGGCGACGCATGGGTCGAGCGCCGTCGCGCCGAGATCGACATGACGCAGGCGAGCACGCCCGAGCCGGGGATGCCGCAGCGCGGGGGAACGGCGTACTTGTGCGCCGCCGACGGTGACGGCCTCCTCGTCAGCCTCATCCAGTCGAACTTCCTCGGGTTCGGCTCCGGCGTCCACGTGTCGGAGTGGGGCATCAACCTCAACAACCGCGGTTCTTCGTTCGCCACGGATCCCGCGCGTGTCAATGCCTATGCGCCCGGCAAGCGTCCGATGCACACGCTCATCCCCGCCATGGTGCTGCGCAACGGCAGTCCCGATCTGGTGTTCGGCAGCATGGGGGGCGACGCGCAGGTCCAGGTGCACGCGCAGGTGCTCACGAAGGTCATCGACGACGGCGCCGATCCTCAAGCGGCGATCGACGCGCCGCGCTGGCGTGTGGAGCCCTGGGGCTGGAAGCTCCGCGCCGAGCCGCGCTTCGACCCGGAGCTGCTCACCGGCCTCCGTGCGCGCGGGCACGACGTGGAAGAGACCGCGCGCTTCGACAGTGGAATGGGCCACGCGCACGCCATCGCGATCGAGGACCACGGGTACGGAGTGGCAAGCGATCCGAGAGCCGAGGGCGCGGCAGTCGGCCGGTAGCATCAGGCCGTGACGACCAGTCCGGCAGACGTTGCCGAGGTGCGAACCCAGCTCGCGAAGCACGGCTACCTCGCGGACGAAGGGCTCGCAACAGCTGTCTTCCTGGCGCTCTCGCTCGAGCGCCCCTTGTTCCTCGAAGGAGAGGCCGGGGTCGGCAAGACCGAGGTCGCGAAGGTGCTGGCTCGCTGGACGGGAGGCGAGCTCGTCCGGCTCCAGTGCTACGAGGGCATCGATGCCGGCCAGGCCGTCTACGAGTGGGACTACTCGCGCCAGCTGCTGCACCTGCGCGCGACGGAGGCCGGCGGCCGCGAGGTCGACGAGGACGAGCTCTACTCGGAGCGGTTCCTCGTTCGACGCCCGCTGCTCAGCGCGATCGACGGCCGCTCGCCCGTCCCTCCCGTCCTGCTCGTCGACGAGGTCGATCGTGCCGACGACGAGTTCGAAGCGTTCCTGCTCGAGATCCTGTCCGACTACACGGTCACGGTTCCCGAGGTCGGCGTGTTCCGCGCCGCTCACCCACCGGTGGTGGTGCTCACCTCGAACCGCACGCGTGATGTGCACGACGCGCTCAAGCGGCGGTGTCTCTACCACTGGATCGATCATCCCGACTTCGAGCGCGAGCTCGCGATCGTTCGGCTGCACGCGCCCGAGGTGCGCGAGACCCTCGCTCGTGAGGTCGCGGCGGCGACCGAGGCGCTGCGGACGCTCGACCTCTACAAGCCACCCGGAGTCGCGGAGACGATCGACTGGGCAGGTGCGCTCGCACGCCTCGGCGCCGAACAGCTCGACGAGGAGATGGTGCGGACGACGCTCGGCGCGGTGCTGAAGTACCGCGAGGACCAAGCACGGGTCCTCGCCGTGGGGGTGCCGACCGTCCTCGAGGCTGCGCGTGCGGTCTGAGGAGCTCGACCGCATCCCGGTCGTGTTCGCGCGGCTCCTCCGTCACGCCGGCATCGATATGCCGGCCGGAGCCACCGCGCAATTCGCACGAGCGCTCGCGGCCACCGGCGCCGAGACGCGCGACGCGGTGTACTGGGCCGGG
>DATBHZ010000161.1:0-3061 GCA_036557185.1 Acidimicrobiia bacterium
GTGATCGGGTAGGCCGCCGCGTTGGGCGAGTTGATCGTCGAGATCGTGAGGTCCGGCGGGACCTTGATCCCGTCCGCCGCCTTGGAGGCCGCCTCGATCGTCGGCGGGACGAACTTGCCCGAGCTGTTCTTGACCGACGCGTACGTGAAGCCGTTCTGCAGCGCGTACGCCTGCTCGACGTATCCGATCGCGCCGGCCGTCTGCTTGACCGCCGCGGCGACGCCGGAGTTGCCCTTGGCGCCGGTGCCGGTCGCCCACTTGACGATCTTGTCGGGCTGGCCCGCGGCAGCTGTCCAGGCCGGGCTGTAATCCGACAGGTAGGTGGCGAACGCCTTGGTCGTGCCCGAGGAGTCAGAACGGTGCACGACCGTGATCGACGCGCTGGGGAGGTTCATTCCCGGGTTCAGCGCCGTGATCTCGGGGTCGTTCCACTTCTTGACCTTGCCGAGGTAGATGTCGGCGAGCGTCTTGCCGTCGAGCTTGATGCCGCTCTTGACGCCCGACAGGTTGTACGAGACCGTGATCGCTCCGAACCCGATCGGGAACTGGGCGACCGGGCCCTTGGCCGCCTTCACCTCGTCGGGCGTCATCGCCGGGTCTGAGCCGGCGAAGTCAACGGTGGCCGACTGCAGCTCCGCGATTCCCGCGCCCGAGCCGACCGCGTTGAAGTTGACCGTCAGCCCCTGGCCCTTCAGCGTCGAGCCCCACTGCATGTAGATCGGCGCCGCGAACGTCGAGCCGGCGCCGTTGATCGTTCCCGACCCACCGCTTGAGCTCGAGCCTCCCGAAGAGGATCCGCTCGGGGACGGTGCGCTCGTGTTCGAGCTCGAGCTGCCGCACGCGGCGACGACGAGCGCCGCGCCGATTGCGACGGCTATCGCAGTGATCTGACGTTTTCTCAAGATCGTCTCCTTCTTCACTAGGTGTGCGCCGTAGTCTCGGGCGGACCGGCGGCCCAGTTGTTAATCGGTTGTGAACCGCTGGTGTCGGTTTTGTTCGTGCTCGGCGGCGAGGCGGTAGCCGAACCCGAAGTGCGTGTGGATGAACCGCCATCCGGGCAGCGCTTCCTCGAGCTTCACGCGGAGCTTGCGCACATACACGTCAACCGACCGGTCCCCGGGCCGCATTTCTCTTCCCCACACCAGCCGGAAGAGCTCCTCACGCGCCATGATCCGGTCGGCGCGACGGGCAAGCTCAGTCAGCAGGCGAAGCTCCCGAATCGAGAGCATCAGGGCTCGGCCTCGGGCGCGCGCGAGATGCTCCTCGGGGAGGATCTCGAGTGGACCGACCTCGATCACCTCGTGGAACGCCCTGTCAGCCGTGGCCGCCATCGGCCCCAATGCTGCTGGGGCGAGGGCCACCGGACGTTACGAGCACGTAACGGAGATGTGAATAACTTGTGATCGGTGGTTACGCGGACGCGCCGCGCCGGCGCGCGTCAGGCGAGCGCGGGGTCGAGGCCCGGGGCCTCGTCGATCACGTCCGGTGCGAGGTCTGCGCCGTCCGACGCTGCAGCCTCTCGACGCTCGTCGGCGTCGTGGACGCGCCCGTTGTCGGCCTCCGGCGCAAACCGGTAACCGACCCCGAAGTGCGTGTGGATGTAGCTCCACTCGGGAGACGCCGTACGCAGCTTCTGGCGCAGCTTGCGGACGAACACGTCGACCGAGCGGTCGCCGTGCGCCATCGCGTAGCCCCACACGCGCTCGTAGATCTCCTCGCGGCGCAGGACCCGGTCGGACTGCACCAGCAGGTGCAGGATCTCGAACTCGCGTGCGGTCAACTCGAGGCTCGCCGTGCCCCGGTAGGCCTGGTAGAGGTCGGGGCGGATCGTGATCTCCCCGACGGTCGCCGCCGCCTCGAGCGCCGGCATCTCCGTGCGCCGGTGGCGCCGGACGGCCGCTTCCATCACGCAGATCAGCTCCTCGGGGTGGCACGGCTTGGTCACCCAGGCGTCCGCTCCGAGCCGCAACCCGCGGACCCGCTGCACCACCGACGAGGGGCCGGTGGAGACGATCACCGCAAGCCCGGGGAGGCGAGCGCACACGCGCTCCACGTACTCCCAGCTTCCGGGTCCGAGCACCGCCACGTCGACGACGAGCGCGTTCAGGCGCATTGCGACCAGGACCTCGGCGGTCACTGCGCTCGACAGCACGCGGTGGTCCCACCGCAGCGCATCGAGTCGGTTTGTGAGGACCTGCAGGAACCCCGGGTCGCGGTCGATGACGGCTACGCGGAGCCGATTCTGGGACCGCTGCGGGGCCGCCCCTGCCTGCGCCTCGCTGCTTTCGGCGGACATGCGGAGCACTCTATCGGGGTCGTTCGGACGCCATCCGGCGGCGCCGATTCCAGTAACAGGATCTTTACACGCAAACAGCGAGAATCCGGCCCCTGTTCGCTACAACAGGTCAGACGCTCCGATCGCGGGGAAGGGGAGTGGTCGATCGGACATCATCAGAATCATGATCAGAACGCTCGCCCTTATGGCCGCCGTCGGCCTCTCCATCGCTGTCGCCGGGTGCGGCTCCTCGTCGAGCTCCTCCTCGACGAGTTCGAAGACCACGTCGACGACCTCGCAATCCTCTGCCGCTCAGCGCTCCAAGTCAAATTCCACGCCAACGGCGTTCTCCAATCTGCCGGGCGCGGAGCGCCCGCTCGCCCAGGGCTTTCCGCCCGTGAAAGGTCGGTCGCTTCAGCAGATGGCAGGGCTCGTCAAGAGCGAGGTTCAGTTCGGCGCCGCGACCGGGTCGTTTACGCCGGGCACGCGGCGCGTTGCCTTCGCGCTGAACACGAGCTCCGGAGGGTTCATCTACGCGCCCACCGTCGTGTACATCGCAAAGACGCCGAGCAGCACCGCGAAGGGCCCGTTCCTGGCGCCGGCGGACCCGATGCTCGTGGCGCCGAAGTACCGCAGCAAGCAGAACGCCGGCCCGGGCGGAATCCAGGCGATCTACTCCGCCAACGTCCCATTGCCGCACGCCGGCACCTACGACGTGCTCACGATGACCGAGCTGCCGACCGGGCTGGTGGGAGGCACGGGCGAGGTGGCTGTCGCGCGGTCCTC
>DATBHZ010000162.1:0-27979 GCA_036557185.1 Acidimicrobiia bacterium
GTGGTGACACGCATGGCAATACTTGCGTTGGCAGCGGGCTGCGGGGAGGGCGCGTGGGGGGTACTCGGAGCGGGAGCTCGGCGGCGTTGCAGCCGCCGACTGCCGAGGTGCGGGCTGAGCAGCCGCCGGCCGAGCGCGAGCGACGTGGGTCTTCTCGCCTCGAGCTCGGCATCGTCGTGGGACTCGTCGTCGTCCTGTGCGTGCCGCTCGTCGTCGCGCTGGTCTCGCTGCACGGATCACGCTGGTATCCGCTGCTCGACATGGCAGGCACGGAGATGCGCCTGCGCGACATCTCGGCCGGCCACCCGCCTCTGATCGGGCTCTTCGGCCGCATCGGGACCCTCACCAGGGGCGGCAGCCACCCGGGGCCGCTCAGCTTCTACGCGCTCTGGCCCGTGTGGCGGCTGTTCGGCGGCTCGTCGTTCGGTCTGTATGTCTCGATGGTGGCGCTCGACATGGTGGCGATCGGCCTCTCCATCTGGATGGCCTGGCGCCGTGGCGGACTCGCCGTCGCGGCCGGCGTCGCGGCCGCCCTCGCCGTCCTCATGCGCGCGTACGGCACGTTCCTCCTCACGCTCGCGTGGAACCCGTACATCCCGGTGCTCTGGTGGTTCGTCTTCCTGCTCGCCGCCTGGTCGGTGCTCGACGACGACCTCGCGATGGCCCCCATCGGGCTCCTGGCGGCCGCGATGTGCATGCAAACGCACATCCCTTATCTCGGGCTCGCCGGCGGAACCGCGGCGTGCGTCGGAGCGATCGCGATCTACCGCGTGGTGGCTCGCCGTCGGCCCGGAGCGCGGCGCTCGGTGTGGTGGCTCGTCGGCGGGGCCACGCTCTTCGCGGTCTTGTGGGTCCCCCCGCTCGTCGACCAGATCACCCACTCGCCGGGCAACTTCTCGGTCATCTATCAGTACTTCCGGTCGCCGCCCGAGCCGCCGATCGGTCTCGCGCGCGGGGTCGGGGTGTTCCTCAGCCAGCTCAACCCGGTGAAGCTGGTCAGCTCGACGATCGGGCACGACGGCCTCCCGCTCATCGCCTCGGGCTCGCGCGTCCCCGGAGCGCTGCTCCTCGCCGCCTTCGTGGGCTCGGCCGTGGTGGCAGTCCGATGTCGAGCTCGCACGTTGATCCAGCTCGACATCGTGTTGGGCATCGCGACGTTGCTCGGCGTCGTTTCGGCTGCTCGGATCTTCGGCTTGGTGTTCGACTATCTGCTGTTGTGGGCATGGGGCCTGACGGCGCTCATGCTGTTCGCCGTCGGCTGGTCGATCGTCGTCCTGGTGTCGCGGTACCGCGAGAAGTCGGTCGCGCAAGGGCAGGCGGGGGCGGTGCAGCGGTCGCGGCAGATCCTGGTGGGCGCGCTCGGTGCGGTCGTTGTCGTCGCGCTGTCGGCTTTCACGGTGTCGGCGTCACACGCGCACGTACAGATGCCCCGGATCAATTCCTCCGTCGCGGTGCTCGCACCCGCGACCGCGCAGACCCTGCGCTCGATGCGTGCCGACGGTGAGCGCGGTCCGTATCTCGTCACCTGGTTGCCGGACGAGCAAGCGCTCGGCGCGCAGGGCTTCGGGCTGGTGGACGCGCTCGAGCGCGACGGGCTCAACGTCCGCACTGATGCGCAGACAGGGCGGTACCAGCCGGATGACACGCCGAACCATGCTCTCGATCCGGCCGCCGCGCGGGTCGAGGTGCATCTGGCCACGGGAGGTCCCCAGATACTGAAGTGGGAACGCGACGCGCGCTTCCACGAGATCGCGCGGTACGACGGCCGCACGGCGGCGGAGAGATCGGAGTACGCGCACCTGCGCGCACAGCTGATCAGTGCGCTCCGCCGCGCAGGGATGACGTCACTCGTGCCGAGAGTGGACACCGATCTGCTCGGCATCTACTGGACCGATGGCATCCCGCGGCGAGCCCACGATGCGATCGCTCGCATGTTCACGCTCGGGGTGCCCGCTGCGGTCTTCGTCGGGACACCGCGACAGCCAGATTGACCGGTACGCGCCTTTCGCGGCACGGCTGCGGACGGTGACGCTGCGTGCTGAGATTCTGATGCTGCGGTGACTCAGGGCGCGACCGCGCGCTACCGTCGGACGCTCGATCAAGCGTGAAGAACGACAGCGGGGGGCAAACGTGAGGGTCGTCGCTTATCTCGATGCGAACACGGGCAGCATGCTCATCGGCGCTGTCGCGGCAGGGATGGCCGGGGTCGGTGTGGCCTTCCGCGTTGGGTGGAAGAGGTTCAAGGGCTTCTTCTCGCGCAAGGGGACGCCCGAGGAAGCGGGCGCGCCTGCCGCAGACGACGCCTGATCGCTCACGGTCGATGGCGTTGGATCGGGAGCTCGTCAGCGAGGTTCGTCGCGAGCCGAGCTCGTTTCGCGATCCGGCAGCCACGGTGTTCTACTCCGGGCAACGTGTGTTGCGCGGTCTCGATCAACAGGCGGCCAGGGACTGGGAACGGCTCGTGTCCAGCCCGTTCTTCACTGCGGCGCTGGAGTCCGGAGACGTAGTCGACACGCGCGAGCTGCAGCGCGAGGAGATCCCCTCCGACGCGCCGGGCGGGTTCGTCACCGTTCTCGAGCACGAGCGCATCCCCGTCGTCTCGTACCCGTACGAGTGGACGTTCTCGATGCTGCGCGACGCGGCGCTCCTGCATCTCCAGCTGCTGCTGGATGCCCTGAGCGAGGGCACCACGATGAAGGACGGCTACGCGTTCAACATGCAGTGGCGCGGCGTCCATCCGACGTTCATCGACATCAGCTCGTTCGAGCGCGTCAAGGCAGGGCCCTGGATCGGCTACCGGCAGTTCTGCCAGACGTTCCTGTACCCGCTGCTGCTCGAAGCGCACCTCGGTGTCCCGTTCCAGCGGTACCTCCTCGGTCACCTGAACGGTCTCGAGCCCTCCGACATGCGCCGGTTCTTTCCTGGCCGCCGGCGGTTCAAGCGGGGCGTCTTCACCCACGTCTACCTGCAGAGCGTCGCCGAGAAGCATGTGACGGGCGGGGGCCAGAAGCTCACGGAGGATCTCGGCAAGGAGGGCTTCGGCAAGGAGCTCACCGCCGCGTCGGTTCGCAAGCTCCACAAGCTCATCACCAAGCTGCATTCGAAGCGCGCCGACTCCGGATGGAAGGCGTATCGCGAGACGTGCTCCTACAGCGACGACGACCGCGTGGCGAAGCAGGAATTCGTCACGATGGTCGTGGACCGGGTGCGCCCGAGCCTCACCTGGGACCTCGGCTCCAACGACGGCGCGTACGCGCGTCTGGCCGCCGCGCAAGGCGGCTACGTGGTTGCCGTCGACTCCGACGACGTGACGGTCGACGCGATGTATCGCGCATTGAACGAGGAGGGCGTCACCAATGTCCTCCCGCTCGTGCTCGACCTCATGGACCCGTCACCTGCGCGCGGCTGGCGGAACGACGAGCGGCTCGCGTTCAGTGACCGCTCGTCGCCGGACCTCGTGTTCGGTCTCGCATTGATTCATCACCTCGCGATCGCATCGAACGTTCCCCTGCTTCAGATCGTGGATTGGCTCCGATCGCTCGACGCACCTGTCGTCGTCGAGTTCGTGGAGCCACACGACCCGATGGCGAAGCGCCTGCTCGCGAACAAGCCGAAGGGCATGTTCGCGGACTACCGGATCGACGAATTCAGCCGCCTGCTCGAGTCGCGCTTCGACATCCTCGAACGTCGCGCGCTCCCGAGCGGCACGCGCACGCTGTACCTCGCAACACCCCGCTGATGGACGACGCGACCGCGGCGGCCGGCGAGCAGGCCACGGAGAGCCGGGGGACCGGGCTCGCTCGATTCGGCCCGCTGCGCGGGGAGCTCAGGGCATTCCTCGAGCTGATGGGGATCTGTGGGCTGGCGTTCGCGCAGCCTGCGTTCGACATCCTCCAGAAGAACGCCGAGCTGTTCGTGACCCGCGAGACCACGTTGTGGCAGCTGCTGTCCCTGGCGCTCATCGTCGTGGTCGGCATCCCGCTCGTGCTCTGGGGCCTCGAGGTGCTCGTCCGTCTCGTGGTTCCCCGAGCCCGTCGGTACGTGCACGCGGTGCTGATCGGCGCCGTCTGCCTCGTGCTCGCGGTCGAGACCGTGAAGCGTTCGACGGAGCTCGGGACCGTCGCGCTGGAGCTGATCGGGGTCGCTCTCGCTCTCCTAGCCGCGTACCTGGTGTTCCGTTTCGCCGTGGTTCGGATGTACCTGCGCTTCCTGGCGATCGCACCCGTCGTGTTCGCGTTGATCTTCGTGTTCGCGTCACCGGTCTCCGATGTCGTGCTGGACGGTCAGCAGGCCAGTGCCGCCAGCACGACGATCGCCCATCCGCATCGTGTCGTGGAGATCGTGCTCGACGAGTTCGCTCTCGAATCCCTGCTCGACGGCAAGGGCCAGATCGACGCGCAGCTGTTCCCGCACTTCGCCGAGCTGGCCAAGGAATCGACCTGGTACCGCAATGACTCGACGGTCGCGCCGTGGACGCTGCAAGCAGTGCCCGCCATCATGACCGGCGACTACCCGCGGGACCCGAACATGCAGGCCACCGCGTCGAACTACCCGCACTCGATCTTCACGCTGCTCGGCGGGCAGTACACCGAGAACGTGCACGAGTCAGTGACGCACCTGTGCCCCACGAGCGTCTGCGGCACAACGACGTCCAACTCCGCCGACAGCGGCTTGACGGGATTGGTGAGCGACACGAGCAAGCTCTGGCGGCAGTTCGCGAGCCCGCATCGAACTGCGGGCGGCCCGCAGCTGGTCGTGGGCCAGAGCGAGTTCGATCCCGACGTCTGGGGTACGAGCGAGAAGTTCCTGCACTCGATGAAGCGCACGACGCCCGACCACTTGGACTTCCTCCACGTCCTGCTGCCGCACGAACCGTGGCACGTGCTGCAGACGGGACAGGACAACGGGCAGCTTCACAAGTCGAACGGCATCGTCCAGTTCTACTCGTGGGCGACGCAGGACGTGGCCGACGTCAACAGAGCAACGCATCTTCTCCAGGTGCAAGCTGCCGACACGGTCGTGGGCCAGTTCATGGCGAAGCTCAAGCGCCTGGGCCAGTGGAAGGACTCGATCTTCGTGGTCACCGCGGACCACGGGATCGCGTTCACAGGGAAGGAGCCGAGCCGGGGCATCGACCACGGCACGGAGGATCAGATCGTGTGGACGCCGCTCTTCATCAAGGCGCCGGGGCAGACGACGGGCCGCACCGACGACCGGCCTGCTCACTCCATCGACATCCTGCCCACGATTGCCGATCTCCTCGGGACGAAGTTGCCGTGGAAGGTGGATGGTAAATCGCTCGTCGGACCTCCCCAGCCGGAGGCCCCGCGCCGCGTCTTCGACTGGAAGCTGAACGTCGAGCATCCGACGCCACCGTCGAAGTTCCTCTCGGTCGAAGCCCCCGAGAACTTCGACAAGGTGCTCCGTGCGTCTGCCAGCACCGCTCCCGCGGGCGAGTCCGATCGTCTGTACCGGGTCGGACCGTACGGAGCGCTCATCGGGAAACGCGCCGCGCCGCTCGTCGACCATGCGACGAAGGGACCCAACGGCACGGTCGACACGCCGGAGAACTTCCTCGGCGTCGACCCGAAGGCCCACCTTGCTCCTTGGGCCTACATCTCGGGCGTGGTGGACCAGCCGCAAGGAGGTGATCCGCTCGCGATCGCCGTCAATGGCGTTGTCGCAGGCCTCACCTACACCTACCAGGGGAATCCCGGCGCGTCGAGCACCATCTACTGGAGTGCGCTCAACCCGCGCGCCTTCCGGCGGGGCGACAACTCGATCCAGCTGTACCGCATCGAAGGCAGCGCCTCGGCCCCGCGGCTAGTGGAGGTGCTCGGAGCAGGCGTGTAGCGCGGAAGACGCGCGTGGCCTCCGCTATTCTCGCCGCGCCCGGCGAGAGGACGCACGGTGACCGAGCGGCGCGGGACGCCGAACAGACGGGGGCGCTCCGGAGCGGGCAAGGCGCAGCGAGGCGCGAGCCGAGGGAGTGCACCGTCCCGGCCCTCTCGAAGCCCGCGTGCCCAACGCGATCGTGGGGACCGCGCCATACGCGAAGAGATTCTCCGCCTCGGTGGCAGACGCGGGCAGCGCATGCTCGACGAGTTGCTGCGCGCGGCCGAGGCCTTCGCGCAGGATCGTGAGCGCGACGCGATGCGCATCCTTCGTCCGCTCCGTAAGGAGCTCCCCGAGGCCGCGAGCGTGCGGGAGCTGTACGGCCTGTGCCTCTACCGGGCCGGGAGGTACCGCGAGGCGGCCGAGGAGCTCGACGAGTACGTGGCGATGACCGGTTCGCTCGAGCAGCACCCCCCGCTGATGGACTCGCACCGCGCGCTGCGCCACTACGGCCGAGTGGATGAGCTGTGGGACGAGCTGGCGGCGGCATCGCCTTCAGCGGCGCTGGTCACCGAGGGTCGGATCGTGCTCGCCGGCTCCCTTGCCGACCGCGGGCGGCTCCGCGACGCAGTCCGCACGCTGGAACGGCGGTCGCGCGTTCCTCAGCGCGTGCGAGAACACCATCTGCGCCTCTGGTACGCGCTCGCAGACCTCTACGAGCGGACTGGTGACGTTCCTCGCGCGCGCTCGTTGTTCCAGCAGATCCGACGCTACGACGCGTCGTTCGCCGACGTCGCGGAGCGTCTGAGCGCGCTCGGCTCGAGCTAGGCGGTGAGCTGCCGCACTCGGCGGCTCACCCGGCTGGGAGGGGCGCCTTGGTGCCCGAGAGCGTTCGGAGCGTGAGCACAGCGATGCAGTAGGCGATCAACGCGACGACCAGCACGGTGTGGAAGCCGTAGGTCATTGCGAGCATCGTGCCGAGCACTGACGCAACCACCGATGCGAAGCCGTTGAGCGCCCACGCCCACGCTACGTACTCCTGCTCGTGCGGACTCAGGCCCGCCACGGCGCGGACGCCGAGCGGCATGAACAGTCCGAGCGAGAGCCCGAGGGGTGCGACGAGCAGGAACGCGATGACGACACGGAACCCGATCGCGAGATCGAGCAGGGCGTTGGTGGTCGGCCCGAGGCCCCACAGGTAGTACGCGGTGATCCCGGCGATGATCGCGAGCACGACCGGAGTCGTCGGCCCGCGCGGCTGGAAGCGGGAGCTGAGCAGCGAGCCGAGGCCGACGAAGATGAGCAGCGAGCACAACGTGACGGTCAACGAGTACGTCGGGTAGCCGAGGAAGAGCACGAGCTTCTGGATCAGGGTCACCTCGAAGAGCATGAACCCGAAGCCGATCGCGCAGAAGTACAACGCCGAGCGCCCCTTGCGTGGGAGCGCCTTCCACGTCTTGCGGATCGCCACGAACGGGAGCAGCAGGAAGATCGCCGACAGGATCACCGCGAACGCGAGGAGCAGCATCAGAACCCGCTCACCGACCCCGGACTCGAAGCTGTTGCCCTGGATGGGATGCGTGAAATTGTGCAGCTGGGTCCCGAACGACGAGAAGTGGAAGAAGAAGGGCTTGTCGTCGCTCGTCGCGCCGACCGAATAGGGATACGCGTTCCTGTAGGAGGAGACCGACGAGTTGGAGCCATTGATCAACGTGTTGAACGCAGAGAGGTCGTTGTCACCGGCCGGCGAGTAGAGGACCGATGTGTGCGGGACCCGGTGTACCGCGTTTTGCATTGCTGCGACCTGAGTGCTCGTGAACGGCGTCCGCGAGACGTAGGTCGTCGTGAGCGGCGGGAATATGCCCGACGGAGTCGTAGTGAGGGTGACCATGATGTGCTGCTTCGCGTCACGTACGCCCAGCTGGCTCAGCGCTTTGCGTGCCGTTGCGACATAGCGCGCCGTCCGGGTCGACTTGGTGCCGACACCGGGGTCGCCGAACTGGTTGACCAGCACACCGCCGGGCGCGAGGTGATCCAGGCTGTCGCCCACTGCGTTGGTCGTATAGAGGTAGCTCTCCGAGAGCACGTACGCGCTTGCCGACGAGGCGTTGGTGGCCGAGTAGCTGTCGGGGGCCGGGTACCAGATGAGCTGGTAGTGCTTGTCGGTGCGGGCGAGGTACGAGCGGCCGTCGGCATTGACGTAGTGGACGCCGGGTTTGCTCGCCAGGTGGCCGTCGTAATCGGCCATCGTGTCGGTGACGAGCTTGTACGTCACGGGATTGAGCTCGACCGCATCGATGTGGTGCGCCTTGAAGTAGATCGACGCGACGGTCTCGTGACCCGCGGCGGCGCCGATGATGAGCTCGTTCTGCGGCGCGGGCGGCAGCGCAGCGAAGGGGAGGCTCACGAAGCTCTGCGGGAACTGGAATTGCGCGAGCGACGACATCTTGCCGTTCCAGTGCAGCATCGTGGAGCCGAGGAGCCCGTCGTGGAAGACGGCCCGGTTTCCGACCCAGTTCCGAACGTCGACTCGGAATACGGCGCTCCACGAGGAGTACAGCGGCTTGCCCACCCCAAGGACGGGCGGAGCCTTGCCGACGTCGACCTTCACGTCGGGCAGCAGGCGCGGCGACAGCAGGGAAGCTGCGGTGAGCACGACAGCGAAGACCGCGAGCACCTGCACGGCCCGGTTGACGCGGAGCGCGATGCGCAGGCCGGCGAGCCCCATCGCGACGGCGCTGGCCATGATCACAGTGGGCGGTCCGACGCTCGCCATCAGTGGGACGGCGACCGCGCAAGCGATGGCCGCGCCCGTCAGGTCGAAGAAGTAGAGCCGCCCGATGCCGCTCGGGCGACGGCCGAACAGGGTGGACAGCACCACGCCGATGGGCACGAAGGACGCGAACAACAGCACGCAGAACAGGAGCACCATTCCGGCGTTCGACCACGAGTTGGAGTTGTACAGCCATATGTCCGCGGTGTTGACCCGCGCCACGGCGATGACGATGTAGCCGACCGCGATGATCCCGGAGCCGATGCTGAGCGTCCAGGCCAGGACCGCGTCGCTCGATGCCCGCCGGACGGACTTCGAGATCGCTACCAGCACTCCTCCCGCGCCCAGGCCGAGCAGCGCCAGGCCGATGACGAGGTACGTGAAGTAGTAGAAGAGCTTGAAGGAGACGACGCGCGTGTAACTGATCTCGAGCAGCAGGCCGACGACGCTGACGAGGAAGATCTCGAGGTAGTAAGGACGGCTCTCGGTCGCAGAGTCGGGCGCGGCGGGAGCGCGCGCCGGATCCATGGCCTGCGTCGTCGTGGTCGCCAAGTCCCGTGCCCCCCGCGCACCAGAGTCGTGCTGCGTCGGGCGAGAGCGTAGCCCCGCCCCAATGCCGGTTGCGAGCGCGGGCGAGGTATGCACCTCAATTCCGGTTGCTACCCTCGTACCTCGCGTTCGCCGCTGCGGCGCGGGAGCGCATCGGGGGTTGTTGTGGGCCTGCGGGGATGGGGAATACGCAGCGCCGTGGTCGCCACTGTCTGCGCGGCAGCGGCGATCTGCATGGCAGGGTGCGGAGGAGGCGGCTCATCGGGGAGCCGAATCGCTTCCGCGAGCGCGTTCGCGCAGCGTGCGCAGTCACGTGGTCTCGGCTGCACGGACTACAAGGCAGTTGCCTCATCCACGAGCGCAGCTCAGTTCGGAACCTGCACACTGACCGCGAACCTGGACGAAGCGCGCTGCCAGCGAGCGCGCAAGCTCGATGTCGAGCAGCAGGAGTCGGCGTTGGGCACCAACTGCGGGGCGAGCGGGGAGAGCACGAGCTTCGCCGTCTTCACGCCGAAGTCCGCCTCGAAGAACATCGCGTACTTCGAGCAGGCGACTTGCCACTCGCAGAAATTGACCGGCCAGACCTACTACATCACACGCGGGCAGAACTGGATGGTCGCCACCAACAACGCGGCGATCGGCATCCTGGTCGGCGACAAGCTCGGCGGGAGCTCCGGGAAGCCGAGCTGTTGAGCGCGACCGAGGCGCCGGAGGTCGCGGGCTCACGCGACGCAGGTGGCTGGATCGACTTCCGGATCGGCTACCAAGCGGCGTTCAACGGTCTCCGTGGCTTCGCGATCGTCACCTTCATGATCTATCACGGTCAGGCGATCTTCCAGAGCGCTCGCAACGTCAGGGTGCTGCCGGGCGCGTTCTTCTGGCTCGAGATGTTCTTCGTGCAGAGCGGTTTCCTCATCATCTCGTTGTTGATCGAGGAGTGGTATCGAACCGGTCGCATCAGGATCCTCAACTTCTACGCACGCCGAGCGCTCCGTCTCTTCCCCGCGCTCTTCGTCGTGTGCGCGGCCGTGGCCTTGTGGTTGCTGACGTTCGCCCCCTCGTGGAGCCACGTCGTCGGGTGGCGCGAGGTTTGGTCGACGTTGCTCTACGTCAACAACTGGGTTGGGATCCATTGGCACAACAGCCTGCCGCTGTATCTGGGCCACGGCTGGTCCCTCTCGGTGGAGGAGCAGTTCTATGCCGTGGCGCCGTTCGTGACGCTCGGCATGCTGGCCATCGGATGGAGCGGCCGCCGCGCCATTGCTGTTGTGCTCGTCTGCGCGCTTGCCTCGGCGATTTGGATGGTGGTGTTGTCGGAGCAGGGTTCGGTCGTCGTGCGCCTCTACCAAGGCACCGACACGCGCGCGCAGGGGTTTCTCATCGGCGGCGCGCTGGCCTTCGCCGCATCCGCGGGGTTCGTGTTCCGTGGCGCCGTCGCGCGCGCGGCTGTGCGTGTGCTGGTGTGGCCCGCGCTCCTGATCGTTGTCGCGCTCTTGCTGTGGGCCCAGATCGATGATCCGCTCATGTACCACGGCATGTTCACGCTCGCGGGGTTGTCGTTCGCGGTGCTCCTCGCGTACGTCGTGCAGGAGCCGCAGAGCCTGCTCACACGCGCCCTGAGCGTGAAACCTCTCGAATCGACCGGGCGGATCGCGTACGGCATCTACCTGTGGCATCTGCCGATCATGGTGGCGTCCTGGAACTACATCTACCCACGCCACCACTGGTCGGAGCCGCTGGTGATCACGGTCTGGATCGCGGCGAGCATCCTGGTGGCGAGCGCCTCGTGGCGCTGGGTGGAGCAACCCTTCTTGCGGTATGCCCGCCGATTCGGGAGGATCGATCCGGCTCGGGAGCAGCAGCAGATTGCAGCGCGTCTCGCCGCGCTCACCGACGTGCAGACGGTCACGCCGGGTGCAGCGCTCGCGCAACCTGCCCCGGTCGGCGAATCGCCCACCCCGCGGTAGGTCCACGCGCCCACGGCCGGAGCGGGCAGCCCGGACGAGCATGAGCTCGCCCCGCGATACGAAGACCGCGTGCGTTCTCTGTACCATTCGCGCGGACGCGTCGGGGGGTTGCACGCGGCCCGGCAGTATCGTGCAGATCCGCGCCGAGGGGCTGGGGTTGTGTTCGGGACGAGTTCTCTTCCCAAACGGCTGAATTACGAGCCTGGGCTCGACGGTCTCCGTGCCCTCGCCATCATCCTCGTCGTCATCTACCACGACGGCATCGGGCGGAGCCTCGTTCGCGAGAAGCTTCCGGGTGGATACATCGGCGTCGACGTGTTCTTCGTCCTCTCGGGATTCCTGATCACGTCGATCCTGCTCCTCGAGCGCGCGAGCACCGGCAAACCCATCTCCGGGCAATTTTGGATCCGTCGCGCGCGCAGGCTGTTCCCTGCGATCGTGATCGCGGTCCTGGCGACCGCGGCGTACGCAGTGATCTTCGCTCCCGCGAGCGATGCCAGCGCCATCCGTGGACAAGGGCTCGCGACCTTGTTCTACGTGCAGAACTGGTACGTGCAGGGCAGCCCGGTGCTCACACCCCTCTCGCACGCGACGACCCTCTCCATCGAGGAGCAGTGGTACGTCGTGTGGCCGTTCCTCCTCGCAGGCCTGCTGTTCCTCACGAGAGGCCGGCGCGTCTGGTTGCTCGTCGGCGTGCTCACGCTCGCGGCGGTGTCCTACGCGGAGATGACGTTCATGTACTCGCTGTCGACGTGGGCGCGCATCTACAACAGCACCGACACGCGCGCGTGGGAGCTGCTCGCCGGTGCGGCGCTCGCCGTGGTGATGCTCGGTCGAGCGCCTGTACGCCGCGCTGCGGGCCGCGTGGCCCTCGAGGTGGCCGGAATCGCCGGCCTCGGATACCTGATCTGGGCTGCGTTCAACCTCCACAGCTGGGGCGCGGACTCGTGGCAGTACACGCGCGGCGGCCTCCTTCTCGTGATCCTCTCGGTCGTCGCGTTGATCGCCGCCGTCGTGCAACCCCGATCGCCGGTCCTCCGGCCCATGTTCAGCTGGCGCCCGCTCGTGGCGCTCGGGCTCATCTCCTACGGGGTGTACCTGTACCACCTCGGGATCTTCATGGTGATGAGCGAGAGCCGAACGGGAATGTCGGGCAACGCGCTCACTCTCGTGCGCTGGATCGTGACGCTGGGTGTCGCGACGCTCTCGTACCTGCTCGTCGAGCAGCCGATCCGGCGCGGTGTGTCGTGGACGCGGCCGAAGGTCGCGCTCGGTGGTGTGGCCGTCGTGGCCGCGATCGTCGTGTTGCTCGTCAGCACGACTGCTCCCGCGCCGTCGACGTTCGCGGCGCAGACGAGCTCGAGCGACGCCCCGCGGGTGCTCGTCGCCGGGGACGATCTTGCGTACGCACTGGCCCTGGTCGAATCGCCGCCGCCCATCCACATCGGCGGGATCCAGGGCCTCGCCGTCGCGAACTCGGGTTGCGGGATCGCCGGCGGGACCGCACTCGTGCAGGGCTCGAAGCTCCCGAACGTGCAGTGCAGCTCCAACTGGCCGAGCATGTTCTCGAGCGCCGTCAAGATGTTCCACCCGGATGTGAGCGTCCTGATGGTGGGCCAGCGGACCGGGTTCGACCGCAAGATCCACGGCAAGGTTCTGCGCACCGGCACCCCCGAGCTCGAGCACTACCTCGAGGACCAGCTCGACCGCGCGCGCAGCGTCCTCACGGCGAACGGCGCCAGCATGGTGCTCACGACGGTGCCCTGCCTCGACCCGGGACCTCAAGTGCCTGCCGACTACGCGACGGCGCTGGCCGATCGCGCACGGACGCGGTGGCTCGACGAGGTCTTCAGCGACTACGCGCATGCTCATCCGGGGGTCAAGATCGCCGACCTCGGCTCCGTGCTCTGCCCGCACGGCAGCGCGCACGTCGTCGAAGCAGGCGCCGAGCTCCGGCCGGACGGCGTCTCGCTGTCCGCGAATGGCGGGCGATTTGTCTGGAGCTGGGTCGCGCGGGTCGCAATTGCGACGCAACGCCACGCCTCGGCCGCGCGGGCCGGAACCGTTGCTCCGTAGCGGCACCCACCGAGCGCGCGCGGCGGGGCCGCCGCCGCTGACGGTCCCGGCCCTGGCCCGTCTACAATCTCCGGCCTGACCTGGGGGCGGGATTCTCCTCGGGTCGGTCGAGGGGCAACCGGGGGGACCGGGAACATGGACAGCAGCGGGGGAGTCCGCGAGCCCGAAGTCGGCCGGCCACCGGCAGTGACGTTGATCGTTCCGGCCTACAACGAGGCCGAGAATCTGCGCCAGACACTGCCGAGACTGCGTGCCGAGTTCTGCGACGCACACGACGTCGAGCTGATCATCGTCGACGACGGGAGCACCGACCGCACCGGTGAGGTGGTGCCGGCCCAGATCGAGGGATGGTGGGGCGCTCGCTACATCCGTCTCCCGTGGAACCAGGGCAAGGGCGGTGCGATCAAGGCCGGGGTCGCGGTGGCGCGCGGCGAGCGTCTCGTGTTCATGGACGCCGACCTTTCGGCGAACCTCGCCGATCTTCCGCGCTTGGTCAACGCGCTCGACGAGGCAGACGTCGCGCTGGGGTCGCGCTCGATCGCCGGCTCACGAGTCGTCTACAACCAGAGCCGCAGCATGCGGAAGGCGCAGAGCAAGTTCTTCAACGGCGTCGCTTGCGCGATGGTCAACGTCGTCGCGTCCGACACGCAGTGCGGCTTCAAGGCTTTCCGTGCCGACGCCGGCAAGCTGCTGTTCCACCTCTGCGAGGGCAAGGGCTTCGCATTCGACGTCGAAGTGCTCGCGCTCGCACAGTTGCTCGGCCTGCGCGTCACGGAGGTTCCGATCGAGTGGGTGGAGTCGGTGGGGACGACCGTCCACCCGGTACGGGACCCGTTGGTCATGCTGCGCGACCTCATGCGGACTCGGCGCCGTTGCCGTCGCATCGAGAAGCTCTCGGGCCGGTACATCTGGGAGGTCGCCGGACCCCCGCGTGGGTTGCGGCAATCCGCGACGATGCCCGGCGTCGACATCCACAAGCTCGCAGTCCAGCTGGGCGTCGTCGACGGCCTGCCGGAGCTCGAGGAACGACGCGCTGGGCAGGCCGACGGCGAGAGCTCCTCGATCGGGACCGCAGGCTAGGACCGGAGGCACGCATGCGCGTCCTCTTCGTGTCGTGGCGAGAGCTCGCGCATCCGAAGGCTGGCGGCTCCGAGGTCGTCGTCGACGAGCTGGCGCGCGGGTTGATCGCGCGTGGTCACGAGGTGACGGTCATGAGCGCCGGACCTGTCGGCTCCCGGCCCTACCCGGTGATCGCCAACGGCGGCGACTACACGCAGTACCTCACGGCACCGCTTCGCTATGCGCGTCACTTCCGCGACGCGGACCTCGTGGTGGAGGTCGCCAACGGGATGCCGTTCTTCAGCCCGGTCTGGCGGCACGGCCCGCGCGTCGTGATGGTGCACCACGTCCACGGTGAGCAGTGGGACCGGTACTTTCCCCCGGCTGTCGCCGCGACGGCCGGCCGGTTGGAGTCGACGGGGCTGCCGCTCGCGTATCGGAACACGCACGTCCTGACGATCTCCGAGTCGAGCGGCAAGGAGCTCGAGGGACTCGGGATCGAACCGTCGCGCATCCACGTCCTCTACCTCGGCGCGCGCGTCGTCCCTCCGGTGCAGCCGCTGGAGCCCGGCGCCGAGCCGCTGTTCGTCGCGTTGGGCCGGCTCGCGCCGAACAAGCGGCTGGATCTGTTGCTCGACCTCTGGAAGCGCGTCGCGCCTGTGACGGGCGGCCGCCTTGTGATCGCGGGCGACGGGCCGGAGCGCGCGCACCTCGCCGAGCGTGTTCGTCGCGAACCGGGGTTGGCAAGCGTCTCGATCGAGGGCAAGGTCAGCGAGGAACGCAAGGCCGCGCTCCTCTCAGCGGCGACTCTCCTGGTGCACACCGCCGAGCGGGAGGGCTGGGGCCTCGGGATCATCGAGGCCGGGTTGTGCGGCACACCGTCCGTCGCGTTCGACGTAGCAGGGGTTCGCGATGCGATCGTCGACGGTGAGACCGGGATCGTCGCGGCCTCCGACGAGGAGTTCGTAAACGCGTGGATTTCGCTCGCTCGCGATCCGTCAAGGCTGCAGGTGATGGGGGAGGCGGCGGCAGCGAGAGCAGCGAGCTTCACCTGGGAGGCGTACGTCGACGATTTTCTCGAAGTGGCGCAGCGCGCGATCGGCGAGCACGCCACGCCACAGAACGACCTGGTGCACCACCCGCTCGCCGCAGGCCCGACCAAGGGTCTGAAGCGGAGCGTGCACCTCTTCAAGCTGTTCCGGCGCGAGCCCGTGGATCCCGATCGCTTCTACCACTACCTCGCGGCCGACACGCTCCGTCAGCTCCGCCGGTACGTCGCCCTCGACCGGTGTACCGCTGTTGACATCGGGGGCGGGCCCGGGTACACGGCAGAGGCCCTCAAAGCCGCGGGCGCGCGCTGCCTGGTGGTCGAGTACAACTTCGACGAGCTCGGGCTGCACGACCGCACCCCCGACGAGGCGGTGCAGGGTGACGGGCAGGCGCTTCCGCTGCGCGACGGCTCGGTGCGTCTGGTGCACAGCTCCAACGTGCTCGAACACGTGCCGGACTGGAGGGCGATGCTCTCCGAGATGGTCCGGGTCCTCGAGCCGGGCCCCGGCGTCGGCTACCTCAATTTCACCAATTGGTTCTCTCCGTGGGGCGGGCACGAGACGTCGCCGTGGCACTACCTCGGTGGCGCGAGCGCCGTCGACCGGTATGTGGAGACGCACGGTGCCCGGCCGAAGAACGAGTACGGCGTGAGCCTCTTCGAGCTGCACATCGCCACAGTCCTGGACTGGTTCGCAGCGCAACCGGACGTCGAGCTTCTCTGGCTCGGACCGCGTTACCTACCGGACTGGACGCGCTGGATCGTGCGCGTTCCCGGCCTGCGCGAGATCGTGACGTGGAACCTCGTGATCGTGTTCCGCAGAATCGCCACGGGCGTGAAGCGCGAAGGCTGTCCGCCGGTGGCGCAGGCCGTTCCGGTTCGAGCGCACACGGCGTGACCAAGCTCGCCGAGCCTGCCGGCAGCGCGCGCGTGCTCGAGCGCGGGCGTCAACGCGCGGGCGGGCATGCCGAGCCGAGACGATGGGACCTGCTCGGGATCCTCGGCTTCGCTCTTCTCGTCTACCTCCCCGTGCTGCTGACCTCCCCGGGGCGCGTCGAGGGCGACACGAAGGCGTACCTCTATCTCGACCCCGGTCGACTGCTCCAGCGCGCCACCTCGATCTGGGACCCGAGCATCGCGATGGGCACGCTCAGCCACCAGCAGATCGGCTACCTGTTCCCGATGGGGCCGTTCTACTGGCTCACCGAGACGGCGCTGGGGCTGCCGGCGTGGGTCGCACAGCGGATCTGGCTGGGAACGCTCCTCTTCCTCGCGGGCCTCGGCGTCCGCTACCTGCTGCGCACTCTCGGGTTGCGCGGGTGGGGTGTCGGTGTTGCCGTGCTCGCGTACACCTTCACCCCGTACGCGCTCGGCTACGCGGGGTTCACGAGCATGCTGCTCGGACCGTGGGTGGCGCTTCCGTGGTGGATCGCGATCGCGGCGCGGGCGTTGCGCCGCGGCGGCTGGTACTACCCCGCGCTCTTCGCACTGAGCGTGCAGCTCGTCGGGTCCCTGAACGGAAGCGCGCTGTTCTTCGGCCTCGTCGGGCCCGCGCTGTGGGTCCTGTTCGCGGTGATCGTCGTCAAGGAATCGACCTGGGGGAGGGCCTGGGCCGCCACGTGGCGGACGGGCCTCCTCACGTTGCTCACCTCGCTCTGGTGGCTCGGCCCGCTCGTCATCGAGGGGAAGTACGGCCTCAACATCCTGCGCTTCACCGAGTCGGTGCAGACGGTATCGGCGACCTCCTACCCGTACGAGGTGCTGCGGGGGCTCGGCTACTGGTTCTTCTATGGGGCGGACGCCGTCACACGTTGGACGTCGGCCGTCGTCACGTACACGACTCGCGTCCCGATCCTGCTGATCAGCTTCGCCGTGCCGGCGCTCGCGCTGATCGGTGCCGCGTTGTTGCGATGGAGGTATCGCGCCTTCTTCGTCCTCCTCATCCTCGTCGGCTTTGCCATGGCCGTAGGAGCCGAGCCGTACAGCAACCCGTCGCTCGCGGGCGGCCTCTACAAGTCGTTCGCGCTGTCCTCGAACGTGGGCTTCGCGCTCCGGAACACAGCCCGTGCGATACCCCTGCTGGCGCTCGGGTTGGCGGTGCTCGTGGGTGTTGCCGCAAACGGCCTGATCTCGTGGTTGAGCAGCCGGTCGCTCCGGCCTCTCGGCGTCGGTGTGGCGGTGGTGATCATGGGCATCGTGCTCGCCAACGCGGCGCCTGCGCTCTCGGGCGCGTACTACCAGAGCTATCTCGAGCGCAGCGATCAGATCCCCAAGTACTGGCAGCAGGCGATTGCCGCGCTCAACGCCGGCTCGCACAACACGCGCGTGCTCGCGCTTCCCGGCTCGGACTTCGCGTCGTATCGCTGGGGCGACACACGTGACCCGATCGAACCCGGGCTGATGGACCGCCCATACGTGGCGCGCGAGCTCGTCCCCTGGGGGTCCGCGCAGTCCGCGAACTTGCTCCAGGCGCTCGATGGGGCAGCCAGCTCCCCGGACGCCTCGGGCGTTGCGTCGCCGGATGTCGTCGCTCCCGTCGCGAGGCTCATGGGTGTCGGCGACGTCGAGCTGCGCATGGACCTGCAGACCGACAAGTGGGGCCTCATCCCGGCCACTTCCCTCTGGCGCTCGTTCACTCAGCGCCAGCCCACCGGCCTCGGTACGCCGACGACCTACGGGAAGAAGATCCCGGGCTCGCTCAAGCTTCATCCGCTCCCGGAGCTCGCGGTCCCCGGAGGTGAGCCGGTCAAGCCGCCTCCCGTCGCGGTCTTCCCCGTCCAGCACGCGCTCCCGATCGTTCGGACGAAGTCTGCGACAACCCCGGTAGTCGTGGACGGCGACGGTGTCGGCCTCGTCGACATGGCGGCCGCGCGCTCGCTCGACGCTGGTGATCTGATGATCTACTCGCCGACGTACCAGACGGACCCCAAGTACCTCCGAGCACTCCCGTCGAGCGCGGCGCTCGTGATCACCGACACCAACCGCCGGCGCGGGCTGCGTTGGACCGGTTTGCAGAACAACTTCGGCTACACGGAGCAAGCGGGGGAGAAGCCGCTCGTCTCCGATCCGACTGACCAGCGTCTCGATCTCTTCCCCGGTTCGACGGACACCTCGAAGAGCGTCGAGATCCTCACCGGCGCGAAGAGCGTCCAGGCAACGGACTACGGCACCGCCGGGCTCTCGTACGAGCCCGACTTCCGGCCGACGCGCGCGTTCGACGACGATCCCAAGACGGCGTGGGCGGTCGCCGGCGGCCAGGCCGTTGGCCACGAGAAGCTCCGCATCACCTTCGACCACCCGATCACGACGGACCACATCAACCTCATGCAGTACGGCACGGTGCCGGCTCCCGGGCAGAAGTTCCGTCGTTTCATCTCGCAGGTCGGGCTCCGTTTCAACAGTGACAGCAGCGTGACGCGTGCGCTGGGCAAGCCGTCGCGCACGCTCGCCGGCCAGGCCGTCACGTTCCCGCGCCGGACGTTCAAGACGCTCGAGCTCACCATCGATCGCGTTGCGGGCAGGACCACGAACATCGCGGTCCAGAAGAACCCCGTCGGCTTCTCCGAGATCCGTGTTGCCGACAACCGGCCCGGCGCGCAGCCGGTGCATGTCACCGAGACGACCGAGCTGCCGCGCGACCTCCTCCACGCCCTGGGCGCCCGGTCTGCTTCGCACCCGCTCGAGATCCTGCTCTCCCGGGACCTCACGATGGACGAGGCCTCGATGAACCGGGAGTTCACCGTGCCGACTGCCCGGTCGTTCGTGTTCTCCGGCACTGCTGCGATGAGCGCCAACGCTCACGACGACACGCTCGACCGCGCGCTCGGGCTGCCGAACGTCGCCGAGGGGGGAGTGACCGCGACCTCCGGCGACAACTACGGCGACGTCCGGGCGCGTGCATCCGCGGCACTCGACGGTAACCCCCGGACGGCGTGGACCACGCCGCTCAACAAGCCCGAGCAGACGATGACGGTCCAAGTCGGGCATCCCATCACGTTCGACCGGCTGAACCTGCAAGTCGTCGCCGACGGGCACCACTCCTTGCCGACGCAGCTCCGCATCACGTCGGACAACGGGGCCACGCGGGTCGTGAACGCGCCGCCGCTCCCGTTGCGGTCGCCGTCGAACACCTTCGTCTCACCAGTGCAGTTCGCGCCGCTGACGGGGAACACGTTCAGCGTCGCGATCACACAGTTCACGCGTCTGGGCCTGCAAGGCGCCACCGCGCCCGTCGGGATCGCCGAGCTCGGTATTCCCGGGGTCCGTGTCGCAGCGCCTCCCGCGCAGCTGCCCGCGACCTGCACGTACGGGCTCGTGACCGTCGACGGCAAGCCGTTCGGTGTGCGTGTCAGCGGCACCACGGCCGACGCGCTCCGGGGCCTCCCGGTCTCGCTGTCCGCTTGTGACTCGGCCCAGCTGCTCGACCTCGGGCCCGGGTCGCACCAGGTGCGCACGATGATGGAGCCCCGCAACGACACCGGCTTCGATGTCCGTCAGATCAAGCTCTCGTCCACGCCCCAGCACGAGGGCACCGCGACACTGACCGCGGCTGCGACCGCACCGTCACCAAAGGTGAAGGTGGTGAAGCAAGGCCGTGCGTCGATGACGCTGTCGGTCGCCGCGAGCTCGAAGCCGTACTGGCTGGTGCTGGGCCAGAGCTTCAACAGCGGTTGGTCCGCGAAGATCGACGGTCACGACCTCGGCGCGCCGAAGCTGGTCGACGGGTACGCGAACGGATGGCGCATCCCGGCGTCCGAGGCTCACTCCGCGTCGACGGTCACGCTGACGTGGACGCCGCAACAGACCGTGTGGAAGCTGATCCTGGTCTCGGTCGGCGCCGTGCTGCTGTGTCTCGGGCTCGTGCTGTTCGCGCTGATCCGGCGGCGGCGTCCTGAGCTGGCGGGTGCGAACGCCGACGCAGGGTCAGTGGCCGCGACCCCACCGAGCCTCTCTCCGACGCCGGATGCTCTCGCTCCCAGCACGGCGGGCACCGTGGTCGCCGTCGCGTCGTCCGGTCTCATTGCCGCCCTGCTCATTCACCCGTGGGTTGGCGTGCTCGTTGCGGCATTCGTGTTCGCGGCGACGCGGAACCGGTGGGTGCGCACGGCATTGCGGTTCGCACCGGCCGTGATCGTCATCGGCGTGGCGTTCGGGATCACGGCCACGCAGGCCTTGCACCACTACCCGCCGCGCTTCGACTGGCCCACGAACTTCAGTGCCGCCTCCACGCCCACCTGGACAGCGATCGCGCTGCTGGTCGGGGACGCGATCATCGAGGCGACATGGCGACGAGCTCGGAAGCGATGACGGTCAGCCTCGACGCGGCGGCACGGGGTTCGCAGCCGGACACGAGTGAGCAGGACGGGCCATCGGCGGGGCGTTCCCGGCCGACGCTGGTCGCGGGCGCCGTGCTGCTCGCCGTCGTCAGCGTGGTGCTACCGGTCGCGGTCGCGTCGCACTACGGCGCCCTCGATCTCCCGCGCAGCGACGACTGGTCCTACCTGTTGTCGGTCTTCCGCTGGGTCGACACGGGCCATCTCGGATTCAACAACTGGGCGGGGACCACGCTCATCGCTCAGTTCGCGCTGGCCGCACCCGTGGCGGCACTGTTCCCGCGCAGCATCACGGCCATCCACGTGACCAGCGCGATCGTCAGCTGGATCGGTCTGCTCGCGGTCGTCTGGATGGCCCGGACTGTGATGCGCGATTCGTGGGCCGTCGTGGTCGCGCTCACGATTGCGGTGAGCCCCTTGTGGCTGCCGCTCGCCGCGACGTTCATGACCGACAACTGGGCGTTCACGTTCCAGATGCTCTCGCTCGCGCTTGCGTTCGAGGCATTTCGCCGCTCCGAGACGGTGCGGCCCGGTTGGTTCACCGCGAGCATGGCTGCCGGTGTCGTCGCGATCGCGATCCGCCAGTATGCACTCGTCCCAGTGATCGCGTGCGCGATCGTGGCCGTCGGCCGCGCGTGGACCGCGCGCGACCGCCGCACGATGCGCGTCGTCGCAGTGGTGCTCGTCGTGGCCGCTGTCGTCGTGACGGTGCTGTTGGTGTGGTGGAGCCAGCGTCCGACGCTCGACACGCTCCCGCTCTCGTTCCCGAACGCGACGCGCCTGCGGTCCACCGTGCAGTTGGACCTCGGTTACCTCCGGCTGGTCGGATTGCTGCTCCTGCCCGTCGTGCTGCTCGCCAATCCCGTCCGCATCGTGCGGCGCGCGGTCGACGCGAGTGCCGGGCTGACGGCTGCCGTCGCTTCGGTCACCGCGATCGTGCTCGTACTCGAGTACGCCAAGTACCCGAACACGCCGCTCGTCGGGAACTACGTCACGCGCTCCGGCGTGCTCGGCCAGGACGTGCTCGCCGGCAACCGGCCGGGCGTCATCCCCGCTCTGTGGTTCGATCTGCTCGTCTGGATCGCGATGGCGAGCGCCGTCATCGTCTTGCTCGCCGCCGTTCCCGTGGTGGTCCGGTTCTGGCGTGAAGGTGCGCACCCGGCCGCGCTCCTGCGCGGCGACGCCGGACCCATGGCGGTGTGCGGCTGGTGCTTCGCGGGGTTCGCCGCGATGTTCACGCTCGTCGGTCTCGTCGGTCTCCCTACCGACGACCGCTATGTGCTGCCGCTGCTCCCTCTCGTCGCGATTGGGATCCTTCGTGCCGCGGCACGCGATCCGCGGCCGGCACGGAGCGGCGTGCCGAGCCTGTTCGTGCCCGGCGCGGCGCTGGTGCTGCTCCTCGCGGTCGGCGTGGCGTTCGCGGCTGATTCCGCCTCGTTCGACGCCACGCGCTGGGCGGTCGCGCAGCGTGCGACGGAAGTGTCCGGGCTGCACTCGACCCAGATCGACGGCGGCTTCGAGTGGGTGGCGTGGCACCGCCGGACCGGGCCACCCGTCGGGCGATTCCTCGCTGCCTCGGATCGGCGCCGGATCCTCGCGGCGTTCGAGGCCCCGTTCTGCGTGCGTGTGTCGGTGGCCCCGCGACGAGATCTCCCCGCTCGGATCATCGCGAGCGCCGAGTCGACCGCGCCGACTCGCCGACCGGAGCGGATCATCGCGTACTGGCTCCCCAAGCCGTGCGCCCCGCGCCGGTAGCTGTCGCAGCCCGGCGCTACGTTTCCTCTCGACCTCCCCGACGCGGCTTCCCCCGTCGTCCGCACGTCAATGGGAGGAGTCGTCATGTCGGAACGCGAACCGGAGCGCGATCAGAGCGCCGAGCACGTCGGGGCGGGCGAGGGCGTGAACCTCGCGGTGCTGGCGGGCCGCTGCTCTGCAGGTGTCGAGGTTCGGGTGCTGGAGTCGGGAACCCGGGTCGCGAGCCTGTCGGTCCGCGTCCCGAGCGACACCGGGGCGCACACCTCGGTGCCGGTCACCGTCTGGGAGCCGAAGGCCTGGGTCGAAGAGCTGGCGGAGGGCGACGAGCTCCTGGTCGTGGGCTCGGTCCGGCGTCGCTTCTATCGAACCACGGGCGGCACCGGTGCGCGTGTCGACGTCGAGGCCGCGTTCGTCGGGCGAGTTGCCAACCGGCGACAGCGCGACGCGGCGTTGCGTCGTGCCGAGCGAGCGCTCGAGCTGCTCGCGGGGTGAGCGTCTCGCGCGTCAGCCGCCGTTGTAGACGTCGATCGAGCGCCGGTAGTTGGCGGAGATCTGCGCCGCGGCCTCGTCGCGCGACAGCGATCCGTCGAGGTAGCCCTTCAGCTGGTCCCACCAGATGGTTCGCCCGATGGCGAACCCGAGGTAGCCGGGCACGCCCGAGCCCGTGCGGAGCCAGTGGTCCACCTTCTCGGCGTTGGCGCCGCGACCCAGGACGACACAGCCGACGCCGTCACGGCCGCCCGCCCGCGTCTGGTCGGCGATCATCTCGCAGTCCTCGCGGCGGTCGATCCCTTCGATCTTCCAGACGTCGGGCTCGATCCCGGCGCCCTGCATGTCCGTGATCGCACCGCGCATCAGGGCTGGGCGCAGCTCGGTGTCGTAGCGGCCCTCGTCGTCGTCGACCTTCGCGAGCTGCTCAGGCTCGCCCGGCACGAGCAGCTCGAGGAGGAACTTGCGGTCGTGGTCGTGCAGCCAGTCCGAGAGCTTCTTCAGACCGGTGATCGATTTCGCGTTGTTGGCCTTCGAGCCTTCCGGGTTGTAGCGCACCAGGATCTTCGAGAAAGTCGGATCGAAGGCCTCGATGTGGGCGGCGAAATCGTTCCCGTACTCGAAGTCGAAGAAGTCGATGCCGCTCCGCTCGACGGGCATCGCGACCGTCCAGCCGTTGGCCAGCCCCTTCCGGGCGACCTCGGCTCCGTACTGCTCGTCGACGAGGATCCCGGCCTCACCGGAGGGCGCGCCCTCCGAGGCGGCCCGGGAGAAGCCGTCGAAGATCACGGACTTCGCGTCGACGATCGTCGCCGTCTCCTCGGCGGTCGGGTCGCCCTCGATGCCGAACATCTTCTTCTGGAAGGAGCCTCGGTGGTCGAACGCGAGGATGAAGAGCTTGCGGTCGTAGCCGAGCGGCATCGGTGAGTCCTCCAATGCGGGCGATGAGCCCCTGACCTGGCGGGCGCACGCCCTGGTGACGCAGGGTGGCGCGCCGTGAGCATATCGGCCCCGAATTCCCGGGCTCTGGTCCTACTCCTTGGTCCTCTGGAACTACACTGGTCACGAGCGGTGGTGGGTAACCATCCCCGGGTACGACAGCTCCAAGAGAGCAGAAAGAACCACCGAGAAGAAGACGAAACAAGAGGGCACGACGATGGGCTCCGGGTGCCCGGCCGACGCCGGGAGCAACGCCCAGGGGCGGGGGAACTCGAGAGACTGACAAAGGAATAGCGTGACCGAGGCGACTTCAACGGCGAAGAAGCCCGAAACGCTCGACCGGGTCGTCATCCGGTTCGCCGGTGACTCGGGCGACGGCATGCAGCTCGTCGGTGACCGGTTCACCGACGTGAGTGCGGCGTTCGGGAACGATCTGGCGACCCTTCCGAACTACCCGGCAGAGATCAGAGCCCCAGCGGGCACGATCGCCGGAGTATCGAGCTTCCAGGTTCACATCGCAGACTTCGACATCGTCACCCCCGGTGACGTGCCGAACCTGCTCGTGGCGATGAACCCGGCGGCGCTCAGGGCCAACGTGGGCGACCTGCCCCCCGGGGCGACGATCATCGCGAACAGCGATGCCTTCGAGGAGCGCAACCTCGTCAAGGCCGGGTACCAGGCGAACCCGCTCGAGGACGACACGCTGTCGGCCTACACCGTCTACTCGGTGCCCATGACCTCGATCACGGTCGAGGCGACCAAGGACACGGGGGCGAAGCCGCGCGACGCCGAGCGCTCGAAGAACTTCTTCGCGCTCGGTCTCATCTCGTGGATGTACACCCGCCCCGTCGAGCCGATCCTCGCCTGGATCGACGAGCGGTTCGCGGGCAAGCAGCTCGTGCACGACGCGAACCTGGCTGCGTTCCGGGCGGGATACAACTTCGGCGAGACGGCCGAGCTGTTCGACACTCCTTACGAGGTGAAGGCGGCCCTGCTGCCGCCCGGCCGGTACCGCAACATCAGCGGCAACGTGGCGCTCGCATACGGCCTCATCGCCGCGAGCCAGCAGTCGAAGCTGCCGATCCTCTACGCGTCGTACCCGATCACCCCCGCGTCCGACATCCTCCACGAGCTGTCGAAGCACAAGAACTTCGGTGTCCGGACGATGCAGGCCGAGGACGAGATCGCCGCGATCGGAGTCGCGATCGGCGGGGCGTTTGCCGGCCAGCTCGGCGTGACCGCGACCTCCGGCCCGGGTGTCGACCTGAAGTCCGAGGCACTGGGCCTGGCCGTGAGCCTCGAGCTGCCGCTCCTCCTTGTAGACGTCCAGCGCGGTGGTCCCTCCACCGGGCTGCCGACGAAGACCGAGCAGGCCGACCTGCTGCTCGCGATGTACGGGCGCCACGGCGAGGCTCCGCTGCCGATCGTGGCGGCGAAGTCGCCGTCCGATTGCTTCAACGCGGCGTTCGAGGGCGCGCGCCTGGCGCTCAAGTACCGCACGCCGGTGATCGTGCTCACCGACGGATATCTCGCCAACGGGGCCGAGCCCTGGCTGTTCCCCGATGTCGACGCGCTACCCGACATCTCGGTGCCGTTCGCAACCGAGATGAACCACGACGGCCCCGACGGGCCGGCCTTCTGGCCGTACCTGCGCGATCCGGAGACGCTGGCGCGACCGTGGGCGATCCCCGGCACCCCCGGCTTGATGCACCGAATCGGTGGCATCGAGAAGGAGGACGGCACCGGGAACGTCAACTACGACCCGGCGAACCATCAGAAGATGGTGGAGCTGCGCGCCGCCAAGATCGCCGGTATCGCGCACGACATCGGGCCGGTCGAGCTCGACGACCCGACGGGCGACGCCGAAGTGCTGGTCGTCGGGTGGGGGAGCACCTGGGGTGCGGTCAAGGCCGCGGCCCGGCGTGTGCGAACCGCCGGCAAGAAGGTGGCGTTCGCACAGCTCGTGCACCTCAACCCGTTCCCGCCGAACCTCGGCGAGGTCCTCTCCAAGTACCCGAAGGTGCTGGTTCCGGAGATGAACCTCGGGCAGCTCTCGAAGCTGCTGCGCGCCGAGTACCTCGTGGACGCGCAGAGCCTCTGCAAGGTGCAAGGCCTCCCGTTCCGCGCCGCCGAGATCGAGGCCAAGATCCTGGAGATGATCGATGGCTGACCAAGTCACCCTCACGCGCAAGGACTTCTCGTCGGATCAAGAGGTTCGCTGGTGTCCCGGGTGCGGCGACTACTCGGTGCTGACGGCCGTGCAGCTCCTCATGCCGGAGCTCGGCGTGCGTCCCGAGAACACCGTCTTCGTCAGCGGCATCGGCTGTTCGAGCCGGTTCCCGTACTACATGAACACGTACGGGATCCACAGCATCCATGGGCGCGCGCCTGCGCTCGCGACCGGGATCGCGCTCGCTCGGCCAGACCTCGACGTGTGGGTCATCACCGGCGACGGTGACGGCTTGTCGATCGGCGGCAACCACCTGATCCACGCGCTGCGTCGCAACGTCAACCTCACCATCCTGCTGTTCAACAACCAGATCTACGGCCTGACCAAGGGCCAGTACTCGCCCACGAGCGAGCTGGGCAAGGTCACGAAGAGCTCGCCGTTCGGCTCGCTCGATCACCCGTTCAACCCGCTCTCCCTCGCGATCGGCAGCGAGGCCACGTTCGTCGCGCGCACACACGACATGGACCGCAAGCACATGCAGGACGTGTTCCGACGCGCGCACGAGCACAAGGGTGCGGCGTTCGTTGAGATCTACCAGAACTGCAACGTGTTCAACGACGGCGCGTTCGAGGAGATCACCGCTCGCGACAAGCGGGCCGAGATGCTGATCCCGCTCGAGCAGGGCGCGCCGATCCGCTTCGGTGCCGACCAGGAGCTCGGCGTGATCATCAACCGGACCGGCGAGGCCGAGATCGTCAAGGTTGCCGACGTCGGTGAGGACGCTCTGCTCGTGCACGACGAGAGCCGCAGCGATCCGACCGTGGCGTTCGCCCTGTCGCGACTCGCCGAGCACCCTGCGACGCCGACACCCATCGGCGTGTTCCGGTCGGTGCACCGGCCCACCTACGACTCCGAGGTGCAGGCGCAGCTCGCCGATTCGCAGGAGAAGCACGGCCCCGGCGACCTGCGGGCCCTGATCGAGTCCGCTGCGGTCTGGACTGTCTGACTTATTGCTCGGGCTCGCTGCGGCGCAGGGTACCTGCGCCGCGGGCGCTCGCCTCGCGGCGTCGCTGCGCGCGGCTTCGCCGTGCTCGCTCCATCTGATCCCGTCTACTCGCTCACGGTCCGAGGATGAGGTCGCAGAAGACGAACTGGTCGCGAGTCACGATCTCCCCGGCGTGCACTTCGATCGGCCGTGAGAAGCCCGGGCTCTCGCGCACGAAGGTGTGGAACTCGCCGTTCTCGCCGCACGGATCGACCCCGGGCGGCAGGTCGTCGAGCAGCGCATCGTCGAAGTCCCGCCCAACGAAATCGGCGGGCAGCTGCGCGGTATCGACACACGTGAGCACGGCACGAATGCCGCTTGCCAGCATGTCGCGCGCCAAGGTTCCGGTCGGTCTTCCCCACAGCGGGAAGACCGGCTCGATCGGAGTCGCCGCCAGCGCCCGCTTTCGGTAGGCGCGGACGTCCTCGAGAAAGAGATCGCCGAAGACCACCGCTCCGACGCCTGCCTGAGCCGCCTCGTCCATGACGGCGGCCATGCGCTCCTCGTAGATCTCGTTCGGACAGGGCGACGGCAGCTCGACCACGTGGAGCGGCAGCCCGAGGCGGTCGGCCTGCGCGTCGACCAGTGCACGACGGACGCCGTGCATGGCCACGCGGTCGGCCTCTGCGTTCGTCGTCACGAGCAAGCCGGTCACGGTGAGCGAAGGGTCCGAGCGCGCCGCCTGCAGCGCGGCCGCGCTGTCCTTGCCGCTGCTCCAGCTGACCCACGCGTGCCGCATCCCTCTTATGCCGAGAGATCGAGCGAGCGGAAGACGAGGCCGGTGCGGGGCTTCGGCGCGAAGAAGGTCGTCTTCTCGGGCATGCGCACGCCGGCCGCGGCCGCGGCACGGATGGCGCCGACGTCGACCGGCCGCAGCAGCACCGCGGCGTCGGCCGCGCCGCCCGCGACCAGCGCCGCGACCATGCGCGCGTCGTTGCGGT
>DATBHZ010000163.1:0-3337 GCA_036557185.1 Acidimicrobiia bacterium
GCTGAACTCCTCGACGCCCTCGTTGAGGTTGCCGATGATGTGCGAGATCTCCTTGCCCGCGAGCGACTCGACGTTGTTGATGCCGCCGTTCGGGTCGTACTGCTCCTGGGCGCGACGCCGCACCTTCTCCTCGAGCCCGACTGAGCGCAGGATCTCCAGCGTGCGCAGGTGGAAGTGCCCCGCGCGGGGGTGGATCGCCGTGCCGGCGTGCCGTTCGACGACGAGCGTCTCGATGCCGTGCCAACGCAGGAGCAGGGCGGTCGTGAGACCGACGAGGCTGCCGCCGACGACGAGGACGGGGACCTGCTCGTCCGCCGCGCTCATGCCGCTGCGGGCAGCGCGAGGCCCGCCACCTGGTTGTCGTAGATCTGCCGCACGAAGCCCTCCTCGACATTGTCACGCAGATGCTCCATCACGACGGTCCGAGGCAGCCACGGGAAGTCCGAGGCGAAGACGACCCGGTCGGCGCCGTAGAGCTCGCGCGCGACCTCGAGCGATCCCGGCGTCGGCGCGACGCTGTCGACCCAGAACTGATCCGTGAAGTACTGCTCGACCGGACGCTCGAGCTTGACGGGCTGGAGGTCCTTGTGGAAGGCGGGAATGCCGAGGATGCGGTTCTTCAGGTACGGCAGCACGCCGCCTGCGTGCGGATGCACCACCTGCAGGGTCGGACATGCATCGAGCGTCCCGCTGTAGACGAGTGACAGCGCTGCGGCGCTCGTGTCGAACATCCAGCTCAGCCCGACCTCCATCGTCATGCCGAAGCGCTGCAGCAGGTCCCACGACATCGAGCGGTGGCCGGGATGGAGGAAGAGCGGCACACCGAGCTCCTCGATGCGCTCGTAGACCGGCAGCGTGTCAGGCGTCGCGATTGGGCCGCCGCGGATGTTCGCGATCGCGCAGACGCCCTTGAGCTCGAGCTCGCCGATCGCGTGCTCGAGCGCCTCGAGCGCGGCGGTCGTGTCCTGCAGCGGCAGCATCGCGAGGCCGACGAAGCGTCCCGCGTACTCGCGCTGCGCACGCGCGATCTCGCCGTTGACGAGTTCGATCGTCTCGCGCGCCTCGCCGACGTCGTACCACGTGACGTCGCCGACCATGTTCGGGCTGCAGACGACGACGTCGATCCCGTCGGCCTCCGCCTGCGCCATGCTCACCTCCAGATCGACGAAGTGGCGCGGGATCGGCCACTCGATGTCGCTCGCATTCGACTGCCAGACGTAGCCGCCGTCCTCGCCGCGGCGAGTGCGGGGGAAGGCGTCGCGGTCGAGGATCGTCTCGAGATACGCCTCCGGGTACCAGTGGCTCTGATAGTCGACGACCATCCTCGTACCTCCTCTGGGCGACGGGTCTCCGGACCGGCGCGGAGCCTATCGCCTGTCGCCGGTTTGGGCTCGTCGTCCGCGGTCAGATAGGCCCGATGGCGTCGGTGCGCGTGGTGCTGCAGAACCTGTGGGGGCGGAGGGGAGACTGGGAGGCGCGGCGCGCGGTGCTGGCGGAGAGGTTCCGCGAGCTGCGCCCGGATCTCGTCGTCTTCGTCGAGGCGGTTGTGACCGACGCGTACGACCAGGTCGTCGACCTGCTCGGCGGGGAGTACCACATCCTGCACCAACGGGCGCGCGAGCCCGGCGACGGCGAGGACGTCGAGCGCGGGCAGGGACATTCGCTCGCGAGCCGGTGGCCGCTCGGCGAGGTGCGCGAGCTCGATCTGCACGTAACGCCGCGCACCGAGGGCTTCGCGTGCGGCGCGCTCGCCGCCGAGGTGCTCGCACCGGAGCCGATCGGGCCGCTCGTGTTCGCGTCGCATCTCCCGAGCTGGAAGCTCGACCAGGAGCACGAGCGCGAGCAGCAGGCGGTCGCCGCGGCACGGTTCCTCGACGAGCTCGCGCGCCGCCGCGAGGCCCGGCACGTCGTGATGGCAGGCGATCTCGACGCGGATCCGGAGTCGGCGAGCGTGCGCTTCTGGACGGGTCGTCAGTCGCTCGGCGGCATGAGCGTGTGTTACCGCGACGCATGGGAGAGCGTTCACCCCGCTGAGCCGGGACACACCTTCACGCCGGAGACACCGATCATGATCGGCCGCGACTGGCCGTTCAGGCGCATCGACTACGTCTTCGTGCGCTGCGGCGAGCACGAGGGGCCGACACTCGAGATCGTCGACTGCCGTCGCCTGTTCGACGGGCCCGTGAACGGCGTCTGGGCGAGCGACCACTTCGGCCTCTGCGTCGATCTGTGCACGCCCTGAAGGGCGAGGTCAACCCTCACGAAAGCGCACGCTCGAGGGCGGCATGATCTGTCGGTTCTCCGTGCGCTGGGAGCACAAGCTCGACGGGCAAAGCGAGCAGCGGCCCTAGCCCTTCGGCGAGCTGCTCGCGCGTCACGCCCTGCCGCAGCCACTGCTCTTGGATCGCAAGACCATCGCCGAAGTCGGCGAGCCAGTCTCCCGCCACGACTGCGCGGACGCTCTCGATCCACAGCACGAGGTCGTTGTGCTCGCGGCCCGCATACGCCTCG
The DNA here is from genome assembly GCA_036557185.1 of Acidimicrobiia bacterium. GTDB lineage: Bacteria > Actinomycetota > Acidimicrobiia > IMCC26256 > JAENVU01 > DATBHZ01. The sequence continues at coordinate 2,512 of DATBHZ010000163.1, forward strand.
ATCCCGACCGGAAGCCGGTCGCCGCCCGCATACCAGTGGGCGTTGCCGGCGCTCCGGAGCCACTCCGGGTCAGGGCTGCCGTCCCCGGCCTGCTCGGCGGTGATGCCGTACTTGTCGATCAGGTCCTGCGCAGTGTCGGCCGGCGGCGCGAACACCGCGGCGTCGAGCTGCTCGACGAGCGTCTTCGCGTCGCGCTCGTGCCACGGCGCAGTGAGGACGATCGTCGGCTCACGTTCCCGCGCGAGCGCGAGGAGCGGGTCCGGGACGGCTTGTTCTCCGCGGTGTGGCGCACGGGCGTCATGGAGGCCGAGCGACCGGCTGCCGATAGTCACTGCGAGGGCGCGGCCCTCTCCCGAATCGTCAATCGACCGAACCGGCAGGGACGAGATGCAGATCTACCTGAGGCTGAAGGAGCGAGCACGGCGCGTGCCGCAGGGACGCCGAGTGAGCGGGCGCTTCCTCGCTTCACCGGCGGTGGGGCCCGTGCTTGTGGTCGGGGCCGTCGTGCTCGCGCTTGCTACCGGTGTCGCCACGGCTGCAGTTGCGTCGACACGGGGGACGGCGCCGCCTCCGGGCGCGACGGCGCTCTGCCGCGACGGCACCTATAGCTTCTCGCAGACTCACTCCGGGACGTGCTCACACCACGGTGGGGTGCAGCAGTGGCTCGAAGGGGGCGGCGCTCCTGGTACGACGAGCGGGAGCCGCACGCCGGTTCCGCCGCGAGCCTATGTCGACCTCGGCCGCACCGTGCTGCTCGGCAGCCGCACGAAGACGAGCGCATGCAAGCTCGGCCCGAACCCTGATCGGCGCTGCTCACCCGGCGCGT
>DATBHZ010000164.1:0-36719 GCA_036557185.1 Acidimicrobiia bacterium
GAGGCGCTCATCGGGAACGCCGATCACCGCGACCTGCACGAGGTCTGGATGGCCGAGCAACAGGTTCTCGATCTCCGCCGGATACGCGTTGAAGCCACCGACGATGAACATGTCCTTGATACGTCCCACGATGCGGAAGTAGCCGTCGTCGTCGAGCGTCGCGAGATCTCCCGTGTGGAGAAATCCGTCCGCGTCGATCGCCGCGGCGGTCGCGTCGGTATCGTCCAAGTAGCTCCGCATGACGGTCTCGCCGCGCACGACGAGCTCGCCGGGCTCACCCGTGGGGACCTCGGCGCCCGTGCCGTCGACGTTCTTGACCTCGAAACCGGTCCACGGAACCCCCACCGTCGACGCGATGTGCTCGAAGTCGTCGTCGGGCCGGCTCCCCGTGACGGTCCCGGCTTCCGTGAGCCCGTAACCGGTGAGGATCCGCTCGAACGGGAGCTCGGCGCGGATGCACCGGATGAGCTCGACAGGGATGTCCGCTGCGCCGGTGACCGCGAGGCGCAGGCTCGCGATGTCGCGTCGAGCGCGATCGGGGTGCTCGAGCAACGACTGGTACAGGGTCGGTGGCCCCGGCAGCACCGTGACACGTTCACGCTCGACGAGCTGCAACACCTCGCCGGGATCGAACACCGCGACGGGGAAGACGGTGGCGCCGCGCATCAACGATGCCAGCACCCCCGCCTTGTATCCGAAGATGTGGAAGAACGGGTTCACGATCAGGTAGCGGTCGCGCGGGCGCAACCCCGCCCACTCGCACCAGTCCTCGTACGCACGCAGCGTCTGCTCGTGCGCCATCACCACGCCCTTCGGGCTCCCGGTCGTTCCCGACGTGAACACGACGTCGCTCGGGTCGCCGGGAGCGATCGAGTCGACACGACGGTCGAGCTCGGCGCTGGTGATGGCATCGCCGCGAGCGCAGAAGTCGTTCCACGCGACGGCGCCGTCGCCGGATTGCCCGGCGAGCAGGATCGTCTCCTCGAGCGAGGGGAGCGCCATTCCGGCACCGGCGAGCAGCTCCGGGTAGTCCGTGTCGAGGAACCCGCGGACCGTGAACAGCAGACGTGCATCGCTCCGCGCGAGGACGTACGCCGCCTCGGTCCCTTTGAACCGCGTGTTCACCGGGACCAGCACTGCACCCGCCGTCGTCACCGCAAGCGCCGCAACGATCCACTCGATCGAGTTCGGGGCCCAGACGGCGATCCGCTCGCCGGGCTCGACCCCGCACGCCATGACGGCACGCGCGCTCGCGGCGACGCTCTCCTCGAGCTCGGCGAACGTCACGCGTCGATCGCCGGCGACGACGGCCTCGCCACTGGCGTCTCGGCGGACGGCGTCGCGCAGCATCGCGGGGATGGTCGGCCAGCTGGCTTCGCGGTGCACCTTCAGCGACCTCTACAGCTCGATGAGCGTCGGGACTGCCCGCTGCGCGAGCAGGGTGTGGCCGATGCCGACCAGGAGATCGTCGGACGATCCGAAGAGCGTGTCGAGCAGCATCGTGCGCTTGAGGTAGCGGTGGAACGGATGCTCGGTCGTGAAGCCGAAGCCGGCCAGCACCTGCTGGCAATGGGCCGACACGGAACGCGCTGTTCGGCCGGCGTGCGCCTTCGCCAGCTGCGCGGTCAGCACCCCGGGCGCGTCGCGCGCCGCGTCGAGCACGGCATCGAGCGCCTCCACCGCGACCAGCGCCTCGGCGAGGCGGTGGCGGACTGCCTGGAACCGGGCGACGGGTCGACCAAACTGCACGCGCGTGAGCGCGTGCTCACGCGCGAGATCGAGCATCGTGCGACAGGCCCCCGAGATCTGGTGGGCGATGGCGCGCTGCGACAATGCAACGGCATCGGCCGCAGCGCCTTCTCGTCCCACTTGGGAGAGAGACGTGCGGTCAGCGCGCACACTGTGCAGCCGGGCGTCGGGATCGATGCCGCCGAGAGGTTCCACCTCGGCGTCGCCGACGGCCATCGAGCAGGCCGTCCCGTCGCACAGCGTCAGCAGCTCGTCCGCGACCAGCACGCGCGACGTCGCGACGCCCGCGATCTCTCCCGCAGAGCCGGAGGCCCTCGCCCGCACGAGCACTGTCGGGATCAGCACTGCCGAACGCGCTCGATGCGAGGCCCCGAGCGCATGCGCGACGACGTCGTCGATCGCCGACGCGGTGCCACATGTCCGTCCGAGCGCGGCGAACACGATCGCAATGGCGTCGTCGGGTTCCGTCGAGAGCATGTCCGGCCAGCCGACACCCGCGAGCGCCGCGTCGGCATCGGCCGCGTCATCGAGGGCACTCCGAACCGAGTCGGCGAGGAGCGAGCGCTCGGCGGCGTCCATCATCGGTCTGCGAGCCCCAGCGCGTTCGCCCACAACCGAGTGAGCTGGTCGACGGCTTCTTCGAACTCGTAGTCGCGATATCCCTGGACGAGCCACAGCTCCGCGAAGCGAGCGACCATCGCGCCGAGCGCGTCGGCGGCAATCGTCGCGTCGAGCTTCCGGTCCGCGAGCCCTTCTCGTTGGAGGCGCCTGATCGAGCCCTCGGCGCGCACGACGAAGTGCTGCATCGTTGCGAACCGTGCTGCGTTCACCTGCTCGTCGTAGCGCGAGACCTGTTCGATCACGCCCATCAGGCCCGCGGCGTCGCGGTACCGCTCGAAGTACCGGCGATTGGCAGCGCCGATGACGGCACGCGGCGAATCCGTGTCGCTGCCGGTTGTCGTGACGCGCGCAGCGTCGGATGGCGCAGTGAGCCGCTGCTCCTGGGCATCGGCCACCTCGCGGAAGATCTGCTCCTTCGAATCGAAGTAGTGGTAGAAGGCTCCCTGAGACATCCCGGCGCCGATGGCGATGTCGGCGATCCGTGCCGTGAGGAACCCGTCGCGTTCGAACACCACCCGTGCCGCTTCGATGAGCCGCGCTCGGGTCTGCTCGCCCTTCCGTGATCGCGGGCCGCTGTGGGTGCCGCTCGGTGACGATCGCCGGTGCCCCAACGCGGTCTCGGGCATGTCTGGCACGCGCACTTCCTCATGTTCCTCGTCGCTGCGCTTCGGTCTGGAGCCTGGAGACGTCGGCAGGTAGTGTCACTGATATCGACGTCGAACTCAAATTTCTCTGATGGACGTCCGCCTGTCCCCGGAGCAGCAAGCGCTGCGCGACGCAGCGGCTCGGGTCGTGGATCAGCTCGGCCCGCACACCGTGGCGCAGCTGGGCGATGGCGAACGGTCGAAGAAGCTCGACGCGGCCGTGCAAGCAGCGGGATGGCGGGAGCTGCGGGTCGAGGGCGACGACGGCCGCCCTTGGGCATCCGGTGTGGAGACCGCGATCGTCGCCGAAGAGCTCGGCCGCGGCCTTGCGGACGCCGCGTTCGTCGGTCCGACGCTCGGCGCGGAGCTGCGACGCCTCGCGGGTGCCCCCGCTGCCACCTCCTCCGAGACCGTGGTGCTCGACGCCTCGCTCACCGACCTGGCACGCACCGATTCCGCCAGTGATGATCTCGCCGGCGCCCTGGCGATCGATACGGCGGGGAGCTCCGACGGCCTCATCGGCATGCCGGACGGGAAGATCGGCAAGGTCCCTGTCGAACCATCCTCTGCGGACGTCGACCTCACACGTCCGTCCGCGCGGGTCATCAGCGGCGCGATCGCCGAGCCCCTCGCGGGCGCGAAGCGGTCGCTAGGTGCCGATCCGCACCGGAAGTGGATCGCGCTCGGCCTCGCGCTCACCTGCGCGGACCTCGTGGGTGTCATGCGCGGCACGGTCGCGCTCGCGACGGCGTACGCCGCGGAGCGTCGCCAGTACGGCGTCCCGGTCGGGTCGTTCCAGGCGGTGCAGCACCTCCTGGCCGACGCGCTCGTCGCCACCGAAGGCGCGGCGAGCGTGATGTTGCACGCTGCGTGGGCTGTCGACGCGCTCGCACCTGTCGACGCTCTCGCCGCGGGCTCCACTGCGAAGGCGTACTGCGCGCGTGCCGCGCGTGCCGTGTGCGAGACCTCGATCCAGGTGCACGGTGGGATCGGCAACACGTGGGAGTGCTTGGCGCACGTCTACCTGCGCCGGGCGTTGCTCTCGATCGACGCGTTCGGCGGGGTCGGGCCGTCGCTCGCGCGCGTGCTCGAGCATCACGGAATCGTGGGCGCAGATGGACTTCGCTGACTCTCCGACGGAGGCCGAGTTCCGTGCCCGGCTGCGCGCGTGGCTCGAGACGAACAACCCCGGGCTCCCGGCGTCGTCCACCGACGACGAGTACTGGCGCGGCCAGGCCGCGTGGCACCACGCGCTCTACGACGCCGGCTTCTTCGCGTTGTCCTGGCCGGAAGCGATCGGCGGACACGGACTGCCGGCGACCTTCGACGCGATCGTCGACGACGAGCTCGCCGCCGCCGGCGCACCACCGCGCCCGAGCCTCGGCTACCTCGTGCACGGCATCCTCGAGCACGGCAGTGAGGACGTCGCGCGTCGGTTCCTGCCCGGCATCGTGAACGGCCGCGACCGCTGGTGCCAGGGGTTCAGCGAACCGGATGCAGGGTCAGATCTCGCGTCGCTTCGCACCCGCGCCGACCTCGACGGCGACAGCTACGTGGTCACGGGTCACAAGGTCTGGACGAGCTATTCCGACGACGCGGATTGGTGCATGGTGCTCGCCCGTACCGACCACATCGTCGCGAAGCACAAGGGCATCTCGGCGTTCGCGCTGCCGATGGACCAGCCCGGAGTCGCGCGGCGCCCCCTGCGCATGATCAACGGGATCACGAAGGAGTTCGGCGAGGTCCACTTCGACGGCGCGCGAGTGCCGGTGGAGAACATGATCGGCGCTCCGGGGGAGGGCTGGCGCCTCGCGATGACCGTGGTGAGCCACGAACGAGAGCCGGGTGAGCTCGGCTACGTCGCGCGGTACCGCAAGGTGGTCAACGAGCTCGTCGCGCAGGTACGAGGACGACCCGGCGCCTTCGATGCCGAGCAGGTCCGCGAGCTCGGCTGGGCGATCGTCGAATCGGAGATGCTGCGGCTCCACGTCTGTCGGAGGCTGTGCGACCGGCTCGACGGGATCGTTCACCGGCCCGACGGCTCGATCGACAAGCTCCTGATGACCGAAGTCGAGCAGCAAGTCGGGCACGCTGCGCTCTCCGTGGGCGGCGCCGGCCACCAGGGTATGCACGACACGTGGCGCAACGTGTATCTCTACAGCCGCGCCCAGAGCGTCATGGGCGGCACCTCGCAGATCCAACGCAACCTCGTCGCCCAACGCATCCTCGGACTGCCCACCGCATGAGCCACTACGACCTCCCCGATGTGATCCGGATCGAGCACGACGGCCCCATCCGAATCGTGCGCCTCAACCGGCCCGACGAGCTCAACGCGACGAACCACGAGCTGCATCACGCCCTCGCTGATCTGTTCCCGCAGCTCGACGCCGACGAGGACGCCTGCGCGGCGGTCCTGACCGGGAACGGCCGGGCCTTCTCGGCCGGGGGAGATTTCGCCTACCTCGACGAGCTGACGAAGGACTCGGCGCTGCGCGAGCAGACGCTCACCGACGGCAAGCGGATCGTCACCGGCATGGCCGCGTGCCGGATCCCGATCGTGGCGGCGGTGAACGGACCTGCAGTCGGGCTCGGGTGCAGCCTGGTCGCGCTGTCGGACGTGGTGTACATGGCCGAGAGCGCGCATTTGGCCGACCCGCATGTCGCGCTCGGGCTCGTCGCCGGCGACGGTGGTCCGATCACCTGGCCGCTGCTCATGAGCTTGCAGCTCGCCAAGGAGTACGTCCTCACCGGCGATCGCATCGCGGCTGCGCGCGCGGCCGAGATCGGCCTCGTGAACCACGTGTGCGCCGACAACGACGTGTTCGACGAGGCGCTCGCATGCGCACGGCGCATCGCCAAGCTGCCCCGGCGGGCGGTGCAGGACACGAAGCGCATCGTGAACCTGCACCTCGAGCGCGCCGTGACCGCCACGCTCGACTTCGCGCTCGCCGCCGAGGATCGGTCCTTCACTTCGCCCGAGGTGCGGGCGAAGCTCGACAGCGCACTCCATCGCGACAAGAAGTAGGTACAGATGAGAACGGTGATCGTCGGCGCTTCCACGGGCCTCGGGCGATGTCTCGGGATCGCGCTCGCGCAGCGTGGCGCCAAGGTGGCGCTGCTGGCGCGCCGCCAGGAGCTGCTGGAGGCGGCGGCGGGGGAGGCAGGGCACGGGGCCTTCGCCGTCACGTGCGACGTGACCGACGCGGCATCGTGCCAGGACGCCGTGCAGGCGGTTGTGGCGCGTCTCGGCGGGATCGACGCCGTCGTCTACTCGACGGGGATCGGCGTGCTTCGCAGGATCGAGGATCTCGACGCCGAGAGCTGGATGCGCTCCTTCGAGACGAACGTGGTCGGCGCGTCCCTGTTCACGGCGGCTGCGCTCCCGCACCTCGCGGAATCGCGCGGAGCCATCGCGTACCTCTCCTCCGTGAGCGCATCGGTCACCGAGCCGTGGCCGGGTCTCGCTGCGTACACGGTCTCCAAAGCGGCCCTCGACAAGCTCGTCGAGGCGTGGCGCGCCGAGCACCCGCAAGTCGGGTTCACCAGGGTCGTGGTCGGCGACTGCGCCGGCGGCGAGGGCATCGGTGCTTCGCAATTCGCCGCTGACTGGGACCAGGATCTCGCGGGCGAGCTGCTCACCGAGTGGCTCCAACGCCGCCTGCTCTCCGGTTCGCTGATGGAGATCGAGAACCTCGTCGACATGGTCGAGGCGGTGCTGCGCTGCGGCGCCGCTGCAACTGTTCCGTCCATCCAGGTCACGCCGCGGCGACCTGGCAACGCGTGAAGGACCACGCCATGACAGCCCTCGAGCTCCCGAAGATCATCAGCGTCGACGACCACATCGTCGAGCCGGCACACCTGTGGCAGGAGCGACTGCCCGCCAAGCTGCGCGAGCGGGGCCCGCGCGTCGAACGCGCCCGATGGGGAGACATGTCGCTGTCGACGGGCGCGACCTACAAGCAGGAGATGACCGAAGACGGCCAGTGGGGCGACTACTGGCTGTACGAGGACAAGCTCGTCTACGTCCACAAGCGTCACGTGGCGATCCCACTCGACGCCACGCCGACGGACGACGTGTACGGCTTCGACCGCACGAAGATGGACATCTCCGCGATCACCTACGACGAGATGCGGCCCGGCTGTTACGACCCGGCCGCAAGGGTGGAGGACCTCGAGCTGGCGGGCGTCGACGGCTCGATCGCCTTCCCGACGTTTCCGCGGTTCTGCGGGCAGACCTTCATGGAAGGGAGCGACCTCGAGCTGGGGCTCGAGTGCGTGCGCGCGTACAACGACTTCATGATCGAGGAGTGGTGCGAGCCCTCGGGTGGGCACCTCATCCCGTTGTGCCTGATCCCGCTGTGGGATGTCGAGCTGGCAGTCGCCGAGGTGAAGCGAAACGCCGCTCGCGGCGCACGGGCGATCTGCTTCAGCGAGATCCCGACGCACCTCGGGCTCCCGAGCATCCACTCCGGGTACTGGGAACCGCTGTTCGCCGTGTGCGAAGACACGCGCACCGTGCTCTGCATGCACATCGGGTCCTCGTCGAAGATGCCGGCAGCGTCGCCCGATGCGCCGCCGTCGACCGCGATCATGTTGTCGTTCAACAACTCGATGGCGTCGCTGGCGGACTACATCTTCTCGGGCGTGCTGGTCCGCTATCCCGAGCTGAAGCTCGCGTACTCCGAAGGCCAGATCGGCTGGATCCCGTACGCCCTCGAACGCGCCGACACCACGTGGGAGTACCACTCCAACTGGACACACGCGAAGGAGACGATCCCCGAACCGCCGTCGACCTACTACCGGGGTCGCATCTTCGGCTGCTTCACCAACGACCTGCACGGCATGCAGTCGATCGACGAGGTCGGTGAGGACAACGTGTGCTTCGAGACCGACTACCCGCACACCGACACCACGTGGCCGTTCGTGCGCGAGGAGGTCGAGCGCATGACCGCCGGGCTGACCGACGAGCAGCGCTACAAGGTGCTGCGCGGCAACGCGATGCGGATGCTGGACCTCGCGGAGGCCTGACCGCGTCGGGACGAGCGCGGCACCCCCCTCACATTCGCGACGCTCCGACCGGGGTGAACTCGAGGTGCAGGTTCCTGAGGCCGCGGAGGACCCACGTGGGCTCGTAGCGGAACCGGCGCGCACCCGGGGGGCCGTGATGCTCCTCCGAGAGCCGGATGTCGCGCGTGCGATCGAGCAGGCGCTCGATCGTGACTCGGCCTTCGGCGCGCGCGAGAGGTGAACCGGGACAGGAGTGGGGGCCGCGACCGAAGGCGATGTGAGCCTTCGCGTTGGGCCGGTCGACGCGGAACTCGTGCGGGCACTCGAACCGACGCGGGTCGCGGTTGGCTGCGCCGTTGAGCAGCATCACGGGCGTCCCGGCCGCGATGTCGGCGTCACCCACCTTCGTATCGCGGCGCGCGAGGCGGAAGTCCGTCTTCACCGGGCTCTCGACCCGAAGCGCCTCCTCGATGAAGTTCGGGATCAGCTGCTTGTTCTCGCGAAGCTCGTCCTGCAGCTCGGGATGCTCGGCGAGGTGCTTCAGCGCGGCGGCGAGGAGCCGAGCCGTGGTCTCCTGCCCGGCGGCGAAGAGGAACGTCGCCGTGCGAACCACGGCGGTGACATCGGGCGTCGTCCCGTCGGGGTACGTGGCGAGCGCGAGCTCCGTCAGGACGTCCTGGCGCGGCGCGCGCCGGCGGTCCTCGACGTACTCGACGAAGCAGTCGTCGAGCCATCCGATGGCATTGAGCTCGCCGTGGTCCTCGTCGGCTCCGAGCTCGCCCGGCACGCCCGCGAGCCCGAAGCCATCGCGGAAGCGTTGATGGTCCGACTCCGGTACGCCGAGCAGGTCGGCGACGACGAGCATGGCGAACGGCTGCGCGTACGCGCTGATGAACTCGCAGCGACCGTTGTCGAGGAACTCGTCGAACTGGCGGTCGGAGAGGCGCCACATGAAGGCCTCGTTGTCCTTCAATCGCTTCGGCGTGATCAACCGCATCAGCAGCGCGCGCTCCCGGGTGTGCGCGGGCGGATCCATCGTCACCATGTGCTCGTTCATCGGGAGCTGATCGCGGTAGCGGTCGATGATTGCGCCGACGTCGTGGCCCTCGAGGGGCACCGGGAACTGCGCGAACGGACCGGCCACGGAGTTGCACGACGAGAACGAGTCGGTGTCGTGGTAGGCCTCGCTGATCTCGTCGTACCCCGTGACCGCGACGACGCCGAGGTGCGGGAGCGGGAGCACCGGGCACTCCCCGAGCAGCTCGTCGTAGTACGGGTAGGGGTTCACGAGCAGGGTCTCGTCGCTGAAGTAGTCGATCGTCTCCCAGCCGGTCACCACATCCCTCCTAGGTCACGAACTCGGCAACCCGCCGGTGGAATCGCCAGGTGTCTCCGTCGCAGTGGAGCATGTCGTGGTACCGGCCGACCAGCTGGACCGTCCAGCCCTTCTCTCCCTTGAGCAGGAAGACCACGTCGCTGATCGCCGCGGCTTCGTGATCGTTCCAATCCTTGACGTGCGTGTTGAGGACGAGGTGCCGCTGCGGCGTCCGCGGTGCCCAGCTCGCATACGCGGCACGAAGCGCGTCGCTCCCGACATGTGTCCCCATCCCGGGGATCTCGATCGACCCGTCGGCGCAGAAGGTCGCGACGATGTCGTCGGTCCTGCCGTCGTCGAGGGCGTGCGTGTACGCCGCGATCACCGCGCGCACGCCTTCGACGACGTCCGCGTACCTGGTTGCACCGTCCATGGTCACAGGCCGAGATCGCTGATCGGTTGTTCGAACGGGTACACGTTCACGGTCTCGAGCGCAGTGCGCAGACGCTCGTGCGGGAGGCCGGCGAGGAAGCCGTCGATGGTCCGCTCGAAGTTCGAGATGTGCCCTTCGAGGCCGGCCGACAACCGCATGTACTCGAAGCCTTGGGCATGCAGTCCGCGCTGCTGGCGCGGGAGGTTCGAGAAGTCCTGAGTCGGGATGGGCGGCCAGCGCGGGTCGTCGCACTCCCAGACCTCAGGCGGGTTCGGCGGCTCGTACTTCTCGCCGTCCGGAAGGCGGGTGAGGGACCAGATCTCCATGATCGTCTCCTCCGGCCCGACCGGTCGGAACCGGTACGACGCCGCGCTGCTGTACATCGGCAGCACGAAGTAGTTGGGGAACCCGTGGAAGAACGGCAAGTTCAACCCTTGCGCGTCGAGGGCATTGAGATCGGGCATGTCGGCGCCCCGGCCGCGGTGCCACCCCACGACCGCGTCGTTCAGCGCGCGGTTCCAGGTCTGCATCGCCTCGGCCTGGTCGGAGGGAAGCTCCATCTCGCGCAGGCCCTCGGCGATCAGCACGTCGCGCGCGTGGACCATGCCGGCCATGCCGTAGCTCATCGTGCGGAGGTAGCGCAGGTCGGCATCCACGAACGCCCGCGGGTCGAACTCGGCGGCGTTGCGCATCCCGTAGCGCGTCGGGATGACGAGCTGGGGATGCGTCTGCACGACGTGGTACATCTCGACGAAGGCCTCTTCGGCGAGCTTCCAGTTCACCGGGAGCCGGCACGCGTACCACCACTCGGTGCGCAGCGACTCCACCTTCCAGGCGTCGAGCGAGCCGGCCATCGGCTCGAGGCACTGACGCAAAGGCGGTGCCGCGCTGTCGAAGTTCACGAACGCGCAGCCACCCCAGGCCTCGCAGCGCACCGGCACGAGGTCGATGTCGCCGGAGGCGAGGTTGTGCGCGTCGAAGGACCGGCGCTGCGGGATCGCGCTGTTCGTGCCGTCCGGCGCATAGCTCCATCCGTGGAACGGGCAGGTGAAGCCGTGCTCACAGGTCCCTCGACCCTCCGCGAACCGAACGCCGCGATGACGGCACGAATTCTGGAACGCGCGGACTCCCATGTCGGGGGTACGCATCACGACCACGGACTGGTCGAGGATCTCGTACTCGACGAAGTCGTAGGCGTTCGGGATCTCCTCGAGCCGGCACGCCATCTGCCAGACGCGCGGCCACAGGAGCGCCACTTCGCGGTCGTAGAAGTCGCGGTCGAAGTAGCGCTCCTTCGGAACGCGGTCAGGGACGTCGATCGCGTACGGCACCGAGCCGAACGACGCGCTCGAGTCTCGGCTCCGATCTCCGAGTGACACGCTGCGTTCCCCTCCCTCGGGAGAGCGTCGTTCGGCTCGGGATACTAACCGGTCGGTACAATGCCGCTTCGGTGGTGGCGGACGTCGACGTATTGGTGATCGGCGCGGGGATCACCGGCATCTACCAGCTTCACCGCGCGCTCGAGGCCGGCTTCACCGCGTTGCTGCTCGAAGCCGGCGGCGGAGTGGGAGGCACCTGGTATTGGAACCGGTACCCGGGCGCCCGCTTCGACTCGGAGAGCTACTCGTACGGCTACCTCTTCTCGGAAGAGCTGTTCGACGAGTGGGAGTGGCAGGAGCACTTCGCCGAGCAGCCCGAGACCGAGCGCTACCTCAACCACGTGGTCGACCGTTTCGACCTCCGGCGGCACATGCGATTCGACGCGGCGGTCACGGCTGCAACGTGGGACGAGCTGACCGCGACGTGGACAGTCGAGACCGGCGACGGCGCCCGCTATCGCGCGCGCTTCGTGGTCGCCGCGACCGGCGTGCTGTCCGTGCCGTACTTCCCGGACATCGCGCAGCGGGACGCGTTCCGCGGCGAGTCGTTCCACACGGGCCTCTGGCCGAGCGCGCCCGTCGATTTCGCCGGCAAGCGCGTGGCGGTGATCGGCACCGGGTCGAGCGGCGTGCAGATCATCCCTGCGATCGCGGGAGACGTCGCGTCGCTCACGGTGTACCAACGCACAGCGAACTGGTGCACACCGCTCAACAACGCGCCGATCACCGCTGATCAGCAGGCCGCGCTGCGGGCCGGCTTCGAGGCGCTGCGCGAGACGCTGAACACCTCGGTGCACGGGTTCCACCATCCACCGCACGATCGCGCGGCTTTCGACGACTCTCGTGAGGAGCGTTGGGCGTTCTTCGAGAAGATGTGGGCGAGCCCGGGATTCTCCAAGCTCACGAGCAACTACACCGACCTGCTGCTCGACCCCGAGGCGAACGCGGAGTGGTGCGAGTTCATCGCCGAGAAGGTGCGCGCGCTCGTCGAAGACCCGGAGACCGCCGAGGCGCTCATCCCGAAGGACCACCGTTTCGGCGAGAAGCGCCCCCCGTTCGTGACCGGCTACTACGAGACCTTCAACCGGCCGCACGTGTCGCTCGTGGACCTCTCTCGGACGCCCATCGTGCGGATGACCGAGACGGGGATAGAGACGAGCGACGGCGAGCAGGAGTTCGACATCGTCGTCTGGGCGACCGGCTTCGACTTCGGAACGGGCGCGCTCACTCGGATGGGCATCCGCGGACGCGACGGCGTCTCGCTCGCGCAGCACTGGGCTGACGGTCCGACGACGTTCCTGGGCGTGCAGACCGTGGGGTTCCCGAACCTCTTCTTCCCCGGCGGACCGCACGCTGCCGCGGGGAACAACCCGCGGTACAACGGCGATCAGGTCGACTTCGTCACAGATGCGCTCGTGTACCTGCGCGACCACGAGATCGACGTCATGGAACCGGAGCCCTCGGAGGAGGAGGCGTGGACCGCCATGATCGACCGGGTTGCCGAGGAGTCGCCCGCTGCGTTCGGGCGGAGTAGCTACTTCTACGGAGCCAACATCCCGGGCAAGCCGAAGCGCTACCTCCTCAACTCGGCGGGCCGCCCGAAGCTGTTCAAGGAGATCGACAGGGTCGTCGCAGGCGACTACAGCGCGTTCCGGCTCTCACGCATCGCCGGGAGCCCTTGAGCGCGTTTGCCCGTCAGACGGTCGCAACCGGGGTCAACGGGGAACCCACGATGCCGGGCATCCGCAACGGCGGCGCGGTCAGCAGGAAGCGGCTGCGATCGTGCGCGCGCAGCCACACAGCAAGCTCGTGCAGGTACCACATCTCCCCGAGCGGAACGCCGAGCTTGAACAGGCACAAGTTGTGGATCGGCAGGAACGAGTGCCGGCTCGGATCGCGGTCCTTGCCGAGGAGGCCCTCCACCGCGTAGTTGTCGGCGACGAGCGCCGAGATCTGCGAGTCGGTGATCCACTCGAGCAACGCCTCGTCGCGCGCGTCGAGGTAGGTGCACATCGTGTGGATCTTCACAGGGTCGGGGTCGCGCTCCATCGCCAGGATCTCCGTGGCGAACCCGGTGTGCAGCAGGAGCATGTCGCCCGGCTCCACCACGACACCGTCGGCCGCCATGATCTCCAGGAGCGTGTCGCGATCGACACCGCGCCAGTCGAGGCCCAGGTGGTGTGCGAGGTCGACGAGCACACCCCGGCCTTGCACGCCGTGGAACGCCATGTGCTCGAGACCGAGATGCCGCGCGAAGCAGTGATGCGCACCACCGTCACCTCCCGCGTCCGGTTGCGGACCGACGAGGTCGACGCCGGCGCGGTAGCCGTTGTAGTAGACGGCCTCCTCGATCCCGTCGCCGTCCGCATCGAACTCCGCGCCGACGTGCGCGAGCGAGTCCCACTGCGTCGAGTACTGCAGTGACAGGGTGACCACGTCGTCCGCCCACACGTCGACGTATCGAGGGTCGCCCCACTCCTTCATCTCGCTCATGTGGACGTTGTAGAAGGTGTCGGGGTTGTGCTCCATGTCCTCGGTCGGACGCAGCACCGGCGGGTAGCGCCGCTGGTTCAGGGCCGTGCCACCGGGGTAGTCGAGCGGCAGGCTCAGGCAGAAGCTCACGCCCGCCTCGACCTCCCGCACCCCTTCGAGGACCTTGTCGGGGGTGAGGAGGTTGATCCGGCCGAGCTCGTCCGAGTCGCCCCAATCGCCCCAGGTCGAACCCTCCGGGCGGTGCTTCCATCGGTCCGTCACGGCGCCCCCCTTCCAGGCTCGTTGCAATGTACCGATCGGTACGCGTACGGTCGTAATCTTGGTTCGCGAGACTCGCGAACTGCGTTTCCGCCCCGAGGGGGGCCGAGGCGCGGCACGGCCAGGAGCTCAGCATGACGCACAGAGACTTCACCGTCTCGGCCGACGGGCATCTCCTCGAGCCGACCGACCTGTTCAAGACCCGCCTGCCGAAGCACCTGCGCGACCGCGCGGTGTGGGAAGAGGACTTCGAGATCGAGCCATTCGTCGAGGGCGGCGCCCGGATCTTCAGGCGGCTGCACACGCCCGGATACGAGGGCTGGACGATCTCCCGCTACCGCCAGACGCGCGGCCGGATGCCCGAAGGTGATCCCGAGCACATCCTCTCCGACATGGACCTCGACGGGGTCGACGTCCAGGTGATGCACCCGAACCTGTCGCTCTTCGGCCTCTACTCCGACGACCACGAGCTCTCGATGGCGCACGCGCGCGTCTACAACGACTACGTCGTCGAGCGCTTCTCTCCGCACTTCGATCGCCTCGCGCCCACGGCTCCGGTACCGATCACCGACGTCGACGAGGCCGTCGACGAGATCGAGCGCGTCGCAGCCGCCGGCTTCCGCGCCGTGCTGCTGCCCGCGATCCCGCCGAAGCCCTACTACTCGCGCGACTTCGATCCTGTGTGGGCCGCAGCCCTGGACAACGGCGTCCACGTGTTCATCCACACCCAGACCGGCGGGGTGAAGGTGAACGACCCCACCGCCACGACGCTCAAGGTCGTGATGGAGTCGGCCGCGCAGGTCAACCAGCCGATGACGGAGAAATCGGCGTCGAAGCGGATGATCACGCAGTGCGTCTACGGCCCGATGATCCCGCAGCAGGTCATCTGCGAGCTCATCGGCGGCGGTGTCGCCGAGCGGTATCCCGATCTCCACTTCGCGCTGATCGAGTTCAACGCGCACTGGCTCGCGTCACTCGTCGGGAGCATGGACAAGTGCTGGGTCACCGGGGTCGGCCAGGATGCCGACTGGTGGCTCGGCCACTGGGACGATTCCCGCCCCGCGGACGACCAGCCCAACATGGCGCAGCTGTTCCGCCTGAACGACAAGTGGCCGTACCCGCTGATGCCGAGTGAGTACGTCCGGCGCCAGTTCCACGTGTCGTTCCAGGACGACCCCGTGGCGGTCGCGTGCCGCCACGTCACCGGGCTGTCGACGATCGTCTGGGGCAACGACTACCCCCACGCCGAAGGAACCTTCGGCGGGAGCCGCGAGCTGATCGAGCAGCAGCTGGGCGGTCTCCCCGCGCAGGAGCGCGCGGCCATGGTCGGGGGCACGCTCGCAGATCTACTCGGCTACGACGCCCGGATCAGCGCCGGATAGCCGGCCCGAGGCCGCTGCTCAGGCGGTCGAGCCCTCGATGCCGCGCAGGAAGATGTCGGCGAACGGCCCCGCAATCTCGCGCGCGGACACCGGACCGCCGGCCTTGAGCCACAGGTAGGTGTAGTTGTGCATGCCGAGCCACGCGAGCGCGGTGAGCCTCGTGTCGAGGCTGCGGAACTCGCCGGAGTCGACGCCGGCCTGCAAGATCGCCTCGACGCGCCGCTCGTACTCGCGCCGGCGAACGCGGAACTGCTCGGCGCGTTCGTCCGTCAGCGCGGGAAACTCGTGCAGGAACACCCAGACGTGGTCGGGATAACGATGGATCACGTCGAGGAGCTCGTCGCCCAACCTGGTCAGCTGGTCAGACGGTGATCCGTCGGTTGCCGCGACGCGATCCGCTCCGAGCATGACCTCGTCCATCACGCGGTCGTGAATGGCTGCGAGGAGCTCCTCCTTCGAGCTGATGTAGTAGTAGAACGCGCCCTTGCCGAGTCCGTTCACCGCGCAAAGCTCGGCGATGCCGGTGGCGTGGTACCCGCGGCGCGCGAACACACCCGCCGAGATGTCGACGATCAGGTCGCGGCGCGCCTTCCAGTTGTCGCTCCGTCCCGGTGTGTCGCTCGGCTGCGTCCGTTGCACGCGCGCTCCTCTCCAGGCCTACGCGGGCGAAAACTATAGTGACTGGTCGGTACAGGATCGAAGGGCCGCGCGGGTGCACGAGCACAGCTTCGAGGGGCGCGTCGCGATCGTCACGGGCGCCGGGCGCGGGATCGGGCGGTCCCATGCGCTGCTCCTCGCCGAGCGAGGGGCCTGCGTCGTCGTGAACGACCTCGGCGGGTCGATGGAGGGCGTCGGGCGCGACGCCGCACCGGCATTGAGCGTGGTGGCGGAGATCGTCGAGGGCGGCGGTGTGGCGATCGCCGACAGCGGCGACGTGGCGACCGAAGCAGGCGCCGAGGCGCTCGTGTCGACCGCCGTCGAGCGGTTCGGGCGTGTCGACGTGCTGGTCAACAACGCGGGCATCATGCGGTGGGCGGGCTTCCCCGACGCCGATGCCGACAACCTCGAGCGGCACCTTGCCGTGCACGTCGCCGGTTCGTTCAACACTGCCCGCGCCGTGTGGCCGCACATGGTGGAGCGCGGATACGGCCGGATCGTGATGACGACGTCGACCGGGCTCTTCGGGCTGCCCGCCAACCTGTCGTACGCGGCGGCCAAAGGTGCGGTCATCGGTCTCACGCGAAGCCTCACGACGGCGGGCGCGCCGCTCGGGATCAAGGTCAACGCCATCGCGCCCGCGGCCGTCACGCGCATGGCGGGAGGGGCCGGCGACGACGCGTCTGGAGGTGGAGCCGCGCAGATGGCGCCCGAGCTCGTCGCCCCGATGGTCGCGTTCCTCGCCCACGAGTCGTGCCCGGTCAGTGGCGAGATCTACACCGCCGGGGCCGGCCGCTTCGCGCGCATCTTCATCGCCGAGACGGCGGGCTACCTCCATTCCGAAGGGGTGCCGACGATCGAGGACGTCGCCGCGCACTGGGCGTCGATCAACGATCCGACGACGTACTCCGTCCCACGCGACCTGATGGACTGGTCGGCCGCGTTCATGGCGCACCTCTCGGAGGGTGGCCCGAGCGCGTAGGCCGGTTGCGGCGTTTCCGCCGGGCTGCGGGGTCAGACTCCCCGGTCGCGAAGCTCGCGCTTGAGCACCTTGCCGGAAGGGTTTCTCGGCAGCGCGTCGATGAGCACAGCGCGCTTGGGCACCTTGAAGCGCGCGAGCTGCCCGCTGCAGTGCTCGACGAGCTCGGCAGGTGTGGTCGAGGCGCCCGGCTGCACGACCACGTACGCGACCGGTACCTCCCCCCAGCGTTCGTCCGGTGCCCCGACGACGGCGGCCTCGACGACCGCAGGGTGCTCGTAGAGCACGCGTTCCACTTCGGAGCTCGCGATGTTCTCCCCGCCGGAGACGATCATGTCCTTCAGGCGGTCGACGATGTACAGGTACCCGTCCTCGTCCCGTGTGCCGATGTCGCCGGTGTGGAACCAACCACCCGCGAACGCCGAGGCCGTCGCTTCCGGATCTCGCCAGTAGCCCTTGAACACCTTCGGGCCGCGCAGGACGACCTCTCCCCGCTCGCCGGGGACGACCGAGCTCCCGTGCTCGTCCCAGATGTCGAGCTCGAGGTAGAGGCACGGGCGGCCGACGCTCCCGAGCTTGCGCACGAGGCTGTCGCGGTCGAGGAACGTGTCGCCGGAGACGGTCTCGGTGAGACCGTAGGCATCCGCGAACCATGCCTCGGAGAACACGCGCTGGATCCGCTCGATGAGCGGGATCGGCATCTTCTCGCCGCCGTTGATCACCAACCGAACCGACGAGAGGTCTCGGCTCTCGATGTCGGGCAGTGCCATGATCGCGTTCACCATCGCGGGTGCGAGCCACACGGTCGTCACGCGCGACTGTTCGATCTCGTCGACGACGGCGGCGGCGTCGAACCCGCGGTGGATGATCGTCGTCGCTCCGGCGGCGATGAGCGACGTCGTCGTGAGGTCGAGCGCGCCGACGTGGTAGAGCGGGCCGCACGCCAATCCGAGGTCGGCGCTCGTGAACGCGAACTCGACGATGTGCGCGAGGTTCTTCCACGCCAGGTTCGCGTGCGTGAGCATCACGCCCTTGGGGCGTCCGGTCGTACCCGACGTGTACATCAGGCGGTGCACGTCGTCGGCCGCCACCCGCACCCTCGGAGAGATGCTCTCGGTGCACCGGAGCTCGGGCAACGCGATCCATCCTTCGGGGGCGTCCCCGGCGATGCAGATCCGGAGAGGCGCCGCATCCATGCCATGGATCGCTGCGTCGGCCAAGTCGAGCAGCGACGCGTCGCAAACGAGAGCGCGGGCCTCCGAGTGGTCGAGGATGTATTGCAGCTCGGGCGCAGCGAGGCGCCAATTGATCGGCATTGCGATCGCACCGAGGTAGTTCGCCGCGAAGATCGTCTCCAGGAACTCCACGCAGTTGAACGAGAGCAGCCCGACGACGTCACCGGCGGCCACGCCTCGTTCCTGCAGCCCGGCTGCCAGCGCCGCCGATCTGTCGGCCATCTCCCTGTAGGTGACCGGAGCGCCATCGAAGATCGCGAGCGGACTGTCGGGCGTCCGGAGCGCGTGATGCTCCAGGACGGCCACCCAGCTCAGATCGGGCGTCATGCCAACAGGTATCCGCCGTCGACCGTGAGGACGGTGCCGGTGACGAATGCCGAGGCGTCGGACGCAAGGAACTGGTAGGCACCGGCGAGGTCTTCGGCGGCGCCCCAACGTCGCTGTGCGGTGTGCCCGAGCACGTCGGCCTCGAGCGCCGGATCGTCCTGCCATTGCCGAGCGAGCGGCGAGTCGAACCAACCCGGCGCGACGACGTTCACCGTGATGCCCGAAGGAGCGAGATCGAGCGCGAGGCCCTTGGCCAAGCCCACGAGCCCCGCCTTGGAGGTGCTGTACGCGCTGAGCCCCGCGCGCGGTCGCTCGCCCAGGACGGAGCCGGTGAAGATGATCCGTCCGCCGTCGGCCATCACCCTGGCGGCGGCGCGGGCGCCGAGGAACGCGCCGGTGACGTTCACGTCCAGGATCTCGCGCCAGACGGCCGGATCCGTCTCGAGCGGGCCCGCGACGATCGGCGAGATGCCGGCGTTGCAGATCCACACGTCGATCCCGCCCCACTCGGCGACCGCCGCGTCCGCGACCGCTTCGTTGAGCTCCGCCGAGGTGACGTCGCCGTTGTGCACGAGTGACGGGCCCGGCAGCTCTGCAGCGACGGCTTTCAGGTCGGTCTCGGTGCGCGCGACGAGCATGACCTCGGCGCCGGCATCGGAGAACGCGAACGCGAGCAGCCGCCCGAGCCCCCGGCCTGCGCCGGTGATCACGACGCGCTTGCCGGTCACGTCCGCTCCCCGCGCGAACGACGCGGGGATGTCGTTCCGCTTCCGCATCCACCTGCTGCTTTCGTTGTACCGATCAGTACACTAACGGGCCGATGCTCACCGACGCGATCGTCACAACGAGGTCGGCATGGTGACCTTGGGTCAGGTCGACCCCGACTTCGCGGCGATGCTCGATGCGTTGTCGGGGTTCACGGTCTCCGCAGACAACGTGGCGGACCTCCAGGTGGCGACGCGCGCCGGGCCGGCCCTCTCGACGGATCGCGTCGAGCGAACCGATCACGTCGTGGACCCGGACCGCGGTGTCGTCGTTCGACTCCATGTGCCGCGCGGCGTCGAGGGTCCGCGCCCGTGCGTGCTGTCGATCCACGGCGGCGGTTACGTGATGGGCAGCCGCGACCTCGACGACGCGCACCTCGGACGCCGGGCGGCAGAGCTCGGATGGATCGGCGCCTCGGTCGAGTACCGGCTCGCGCCTTCGACGCCGTACCCCGGGCCGCTCGACGACTGCTTCGCCGCCTACACCTGGGTGCACGAGCGGGCCGACGCGCTCGGCATCGACCCGGCGTTGACAGGAGTGGCCGGCACGAGTGCGGGTGGAGGGCTGGCAGCCGCACTCACGCTCCTCGCGCGCGAGCGCAGCGTCGCCTTGCCTGCGTTCCAGCTGCTCGAGGCACCGATGATCGACGACCGCTGCCGAACGGCGTCGAGTCGCCTCGCGGGTCTGCCGATCTGGGACCGGGCGTCGAACGAGTTCGGCTGGCGCTCGTACCTCGGGGATCTGCATGGCCGGCCCGACGTACCGCAGTTCGCCGCAGCCGCGCGCGCTGTCGACTTGGAGGGCCTGCCCCCGACGTTCGTCAACGTCGGGACGATCGACGGCTTCCGTGACGAGGCGATCGAGTTCGCGACGCGGTTGAACCAGTCCGGCGTCCCGACCGAGCTGCACGTCTACGCCGGCGCACCGCACGGCTTCCAGCTCTTCGCCGATGCCGCGGTCAGCAGGCGCGCGGCCCGCGAAGTCGACGCGTGGTTGCAGCGCCTGGCCGGCGAGGAGTCAGCCTGCTGAGCGATCGTCCTTCTTGGTGATCTCGACAGGCACGTACTCGGGGTCGTCCTCGGTACGCATGCTGAAGCGCCACTTGCAGCACACATCGCCGGGGTCGCGGCGCGGAGGGATCGCCAGGATGTCGACCTTCATGTTGGGGTGGTACATCCGGGTGGTCTCGATCATCGACTTCGGACAGGTCGAGTGGCAGTTCTTCTCGAGGATGTCCGGCCGGCCCATCTGCTCCCACTGATCCGCTGCGACGCACCGGTTGAACGTCATGATGCCGACGTCGGGCTCGGGCATCTCGAACGAGACGTCGAAGGCCTTGCCGGGCATCGCCGTGGCGTCGATCTGCAGGTCTTTCATCCAGTCGGCGACCGTGTTGCCGGTGATGCCGAGATACTCCGCCTTGAGGTGCTTCACGGTCGGCAGCACCGACTCACCCCAGAGCGTCCACTGGATGTCGAACATCACGTCGAGGCCGTAGCGGACCGTGATCTGCGTGGCCCACGCCTCGATGCACTGCAGCAGGTACTCGTGGCTGCCGAGCAACCAGGTCACGAGCTGCTGCTTCGAGAGCTCGGCCATGCCGGCTCGCGGCGTGAAGAGGCCCCCGTACACGACACGCGTGCTGGTCCGGTCCTGCTCGGCGACGCCCACGTTCGGGTCGGCGTACTCGGTGCCGGCAGGCAGGAACTCGTGTCGCATCCGCTCGAGCTCCGGCGCGACCTGATCGTTCCAAGCGGCCCACTCGATCTCCGCCATCGTCTCGCTGCCGTACCGCTTCGCCACCTCGGTCGCCCACCCGTCGACGCAGACCTGCATGTACGCGGCGGACCACGGCACGAACTTCGCGGCGAGCGCGTCGCGAGAGAAGTCGGTGAAGCGGAGATCGGCGCGGTACGGCCCGGCGTAGTCGGGAAGCTCGGCGCCCGAGTCGACGTCGAGCTGCTGGCGGATGTCGAGCGCGTCCTTCGCGTACGTGACGTTGTCGTCGACGCGCGCGAATTTGGGGAAGTTCGTCAGGTCGACGCCGAGCATGAGGACGAAGTCGTCGGCCACGACACTGTCCTCTGCGAGGTGCGCACCCGGCTTGCGGATCTCGAGGAACTCGTCCAGCTCGGGTTCGGGCGTCGCTCCGTGCACCGGCTCTGCCACGGGAGTCCTCCTCGCGGGGTCGCGCCGACGGGCCCGTCGGCCGCTGCTCGGGAGGGTAGCCGATCGGCTAGCTTGCCCGCGTGCCGCGCACCTCGGAGCAGCCCACCGTCCGCAGCGCCGCCCAGACCCGGATCGTCCTCGCCGCGCTCGACCTCTTCGCCCAGCACGGGGTCAACGGCACATCGCTCCAGATGATCGCCGACGCGATCGGGGTCACCAAAGCCGCCGTCTATCACCAGTTCCCGACGAAGGACGAGATCGTCGTCGCGGCGGTCGAGGTCGAGCTCGAGAAGCTGGCGGTCGCGCTCGACGCCGCCGATGCCGAACCCGACCGCACACTCGCGCGCCGCATCGTGCTCCAACAGGTGATCCACTCGGCGGTCGCGCAACGCCGCATGATCAGCGCGGTGCAGCACGATCCTGTGATCGTGCGGCACCTCGCTCGTCACCGGCCGTTCGCCGACACGATGGAACGGTTGTACGCGGTGCTGACCGCGGACCACACGGACGTCGAGTCACGACTGCGCGGGGCGATGGTCTCGGCAGCCCTCGGCGGTGCCGTCGTGCACCCCCTGGTGGCAGACGTCGACGACGAGACGCTGCGGAGGGAGCTCCTGCGCCTCGCCGAGGAGCTGCTCGAGCCTCCCGGGTCGAGCCCTTCCGGCTCAGCCAGTCGACACCGGCATTGACTCCCAGCCCCTGACGGTCGAGGTCCGAGCCTGGACGGCCTGCTCCCAATCGACCTCCCACTCGGGGAAGCGCGACAAGACCTCGTCGAGCGCGACGCGGCCTTCGAGGCGCGCCAACGCCGCGCCGAGGCAGAAGTGAATGCCATAGCCGAAGGTGAGGTTGTGCACGATCTTGCGGTTGATGTCGAACCGGTCGGCATCCGGATATCGCCGCTCGTCGCGGTTCGCCGACGCGACGAGCAGCAACATCGCGCTTCCCTCCGGCACGGTCTGCCCATGGTGCTCGGTGTCGTGCATGACATAGCGGGCCTGCACCGGCGAGGGTGCCTCGTACCGCAGGAGCTCCTCGATCGCTTGCGGGACGAGTGACCTGTCCTCGGCGATCTGGCGGCGCTGATCCGGGTGCTCCGCGAGCACCTTGCCCGTCCAACCGATGAGCCGTGTCGTCGTCTCGTTGCCGGCCCCGGCGAGGAGGTTGACGTACGTCAAGATCTCTTCCCGCGAGAGCGTGCGCGTGGTGCCGGTCTCGTCCTCGAACTCGGCGTTGAGCAGCTGGGTCATCAGGTCGTCGGAGGGGTGCTGCGCGCGCCAGTCGATGTACTCGGCGAAGATCTCCGCGCCCATCTCGGGCACCGTGAGCTCCTCGCCTTCTTCGAGCGTGAGTCCCTCGTCGAGGTGATCGCGGATCGCCTCCTGATCCTGCTCCGGGATGCCGAGGAGGTAGCCGATCGTGCGCATCGGCATCTCGGTCCCGAGATCACGAACGAAGTCGAAGTGGCCGGTGCCGACGAGCGGGTCGAGGCAGCGCGCGCAGAACTCGCGGACCTTCGGTTCGAGGTCGTTCATCCGCTTGGGAGTGAAGACCCGCGACAGCAACCCGCGGTGCACGTCGTGGATGGGCGGGTCCTCGAACAGGATCAGTCCGGGCGGGAGCTCGACGTTCGCCTTGACGATCTCGAGGATGTCGCTCCGACCCGAGCTGAACGTTGCCCAGTCGAGGAGTCCCTGCTCGACGTCGTCGAAGCGGCTCAAGGCGTAGAAGTCGTACTTCTCGTTGTAATAGAGCGGCACCTCGTCCCGCATGCGCTTCCACACGGGGTACGGATCCGTGTCGATCTCGAAGTCGTAGGGGTCGTAGTAGAGGTCGCGGCTGGCGAGGGTCATTGCGCTGGCTCCGTACGGCGGTCTGGACCGCGGCCGATTCGGGCTCGCCGCGTCGCGCGGCGGGGCCGAGAGGAAGATATCCGCATGGTGAGAGTATTGCTCTCGCGCCTAGTGTCGGCCATCGCTCGTGCGTGCACCACTCCTGATCCGAGGGCGCGGGCCCGGGGGCTCCGATGACCGAGCATCACGACCGGACGGCCGATCTGGTCGAGCTCCACGCCCTCTGTGCGCGCTACATGGCGTACACCAGCCAGTTCGTGCAGGACCGGTGGCTCGACGTGTTCAGCGCGGACGCCGAGTACAACGCGTTCGGCACCGCGTACACGCTCGACCGGTTCCCGGCGCTGCTCGCGGCCGCGCCGCGCGGGCAGTTCATCGGGAACATGCCGGTGGTCGAGCTCGAGGGCGACCGTGCGACCGGCATGCAGCATTTCGTGTTCATCGACCAGCAGACGCACGCGATGCGCCTCGGTTGGTACCGGGACGAGTACGTGCGCACCGCCGACGGATGGCGTATCCGCCGGAGGTCGACCACGTTCATGCGCAAGCACGGCGGGTTCGACTCCGGCCGTCAGCACGATCCGCTCGGCGACGCAGGCGGCGCGGGGGCCGGTTGATCCCTCGACACGGGGTGTCCGTCGTCCACCCGGTGGGTCACCGCTCCCGCGGGGCCCCGAGTCCGTAGAGGCAGAACTCCCAGGTCGCCTCGGCGGAGAGGCGCGTGCGCACGTTCTCCGCGAGGCCCTTCCCGAACCAGCTGTACATGACCGTCTGCTGCATGATCGCGGCGGCGCGCCGCACGTCGGGGACGGTGATCGAGCCGTCGGCGTTGGCCGCATCGACGAGCTGCACCATCATGCGCGCTATCGGCGCCAGCGCGGCCTTCACGCGTTCCGAGTAGTCGGCGGTGAGCTGCACTGCGAAGTCCATGATCGGGCGACGGCTGTGCGTCGAGCGTCGCCTGGGCCTCTCGGACGGATCGCACCACTCGTAGAGCCGGATCGTGAACGCACGCAGCGCATCGATCGGAGCTTCCTCCGACTCGGCGACCGACCGGAGGTCGTCGGTGGCCTCTCGCAGCGTCTCCTCGAACAGCGCGAGGAGCAGCTCGTCCTTGCCGTCGAAGTATTGGTAGAAGCCGCGCAACGACTGCTGCGAGCGGTCGATCACCTCCTGGATCGTGAACTCGGTCGTCCCTTTCTCGTCGATGAGCTCGAAGGCCGCGTCGAGGAATCGTTGGACGCGCAGCTCGGCGCGGGAACGCGCGGCGTTGAGGCTCCGGGAGACGGCCCGTTCCCGCCATGGCGGGTCGTTGCGCGCGGTGGCTTCGAGGTCCGTCATCTCAGGAAATCGCCTTCACGCTGCGAGAGGGTACCAGCGCCATCGAGCGAGAACGACGTTTCCTCTCGGGCTCGAGCCCTGTTCATGCGCCACCCTTGTAGACACGGCCGCCCTTCATCACGAAGGACACGTCCTGGGTCACGGTGATGTCCTCGGACGGATCGCCCGGCACCGCGACGATGTCGGCGAGCAGCCCGGCAGCGAGCCGGCCGCGATCCTGGACGTCGATCAGCTCCGCGCTCGCGACCGTCGCGGCCTGGATGGCCTGCATGGGAGTCATGCCCCGGTCGACCATCGCCCAGAGCTCCTTGGCGTTCTCGCCGTGCGGGATCGCGGGGGCGTCGGTCCCGCAGGCGATCTTCACACCGGCCACGATCGCCTTCCCCAACATCGCCCGAGCGCGGGGGAACACCTCTGCTGCCTTCGCCTGGAGCTCCGGTGCGGCGCGCGAGACGTCGAGCCCCTCGGAGAGGTAGCTCGTCGGCACGAGGAACGTCCCGTGGTCGACCATCATTTGAATGGTGTCGTCGCTCGCGAGCGAGCCGTGCTCGATGCAGTCGACACCCGATCGGATGCAGGCACGAATGCCCGCGTCGCCGTGCGCGTGTGCGGCCACCTTGAGGCCGGCGCGGTGGGCTTCGTCGACGATCGCGGCGAGCTCCTCGTCGGAGTACTGCTGCGCGCCGGCGAGCCCGCTGTGCGACATCACGCCGCCGGACGCGGAGATCTTGATCAGGCGCGCGCCGTACTTGATCTGGTAGCGGACGGCCTTGCGGACCTCGGGCACGCCGTTCGCGATGCCCTCTTCGACGCTCAGCGGCATGATGCCCGGTCCGAGTCGCTGGAACATCGTGGGATCGAGATGCCCGCCGGTCGGCGTGATGGCATGCCCGGCCGGCACGAGGCGCGGCCCGTCGATCCACCCGTTGTCGATCGCACGGGCGAGCGCGACATCGAGGAGGTACCCGCCGGTCTTCACGAAGAGCCCGAGGTTGCGCGCTGTCGTGAAGCCGGCGAGCAAGGTCGTCCGGCAATTGAGCGTGGCGCGCAGAGTGCGGAACGCGGGATCGTCCTGGACGTCGCTGCGCTTGTTCCCGCCGCTCGGACCCCCGAGGACCATGTTGAGCTCCATGTCCATGAGCCCGGGGAGGAGCGTGCAGTCGCCGAGGTCGATCTCGGTCGCAGAGCTCGGCAGCTCGGACGGATCGACAGCGGAGATGCGTTCACCCTCGACGACGATCACCGCCGGCGATCGCACCGTGCCCGCGTCGACGTCGACCCAGCGGTCCGCGCGAAGTACGACGGGCGCGCTCACGGGACGGGCTCGATCACGAGGTCGAGATACGCGGCGCCCGAATCGGGGATGTGGGGCTGCCGCCACGCCTCGACGGGGAACGACGCCATGACGAGCGAGTAGAGCAGCTGCAGGAGCCGGGTCGCGTCCTCGGGCATGTCGTCGAGCGGGAACTGATCGCAGTAGGCGATGGCCTCCTCGGCCCGCGGGAAGAACGCGTCGTAGAACGCCTGGATCTCGTCCATCGAGCTCGCCATCCGCTGTGCGAAGCGCTCCCGCTCGGTCGCGAGGCACCACGTCCGGGCGAAGGGCTCGAGCTCCGAGAACTGGTCGGGGAGCAGGGTCTCGGTCATCGTGCGGCCCCCGCGTGCTCGGCCTTGTAGTCGGCCACCCAGTCGGCGGCCACCTTGTGCAGGTGACGGCAGAGGATCTCCTGGTCGTTGAGCGGGAACGACCTGACGACGCGTGACTCGAGCATCAGCTGGGTCGCCTCGAGCGTGTTGCCGTCCTGCAGGCCGTACTCCTTGAAGGTCACGGCGGCCATCTCCTGCGCGACCCGCTCGCGCGCGTTCTTCGGGGGAACGAAGTACAGGTTCCCCTCGAACACATGCGTGTTGTACGACGTCGGCCAGTAGTGGTACGTGAGGTACCAGTTGCGCTCCCAGATCAGGATCACGAAGTTGGGCCAGAGCTGGAACGAGTCGAGGCCCCACGGTTCCTTGTTCGCCGGATTCACGCCGGGCGGTATGCCGTCGGGGCCCAGGTCGGGCGCGTCCCACGGTCCGAACAGCCCGCTGCGCGTCAGGGTCTCCATCGGCTTCAGCATCTCGGGCGGCATCCGCCAGCCCTGACCGCCGTAGGTCGTGATCATGCGGTGCGGGCCCTCGATCTCGTAGTGCAGACCCTCGAACCCGGCGGCCTGGACCTCGGGCCGCGCGGCCACCGGTGACTGTCGCGCATGCAGAATTGGCGCGTGGTAGAACTCCTGGAAGGCGTCCATGAAGAGCTTCCAGTTGCTCCCGACGACCGCGCGATACGAGTAGCGCTCGGTCATCCGGTCGAATGGATAGTCCTCGATCGCAGTGATCATCGGTCCGAGGAAGTCGCGCAGCGGCTGGCTGGGCTGCTCCTCGAGGTTGACGAAGATGAAGCCTGACCATGTGTCGCAGTGCACGGGCACCAGGCCGTAGTCCGCCTTGTCGATGTCGAAGAACTCACCCTCCTGCTGCACGTACGAGCACGCGCCGTCCAGCTCGTACTTCCATCCGTGGTACTTGCAGACGAACTGGCGGCAGTTCCCGCTGGACTCCTCACGTGGGAAGTCGGTCCAGACGAGCTTGTTGCCCCGGTGCCGGCAGATGTTGTGGAACGCACGGATCTCGCCGTCCATGCTGCGAACGAGGACGACGGAAGTGTTGGCGAACGCGAGCTCCTTGGTGAAGTAGCTGCCTCGACGAGGAAGCTGCTCGACCCGGCCGACGTTGAGCCACGTCCGCTTGAAGATGGCCTCACGCTCGAGCTCGTAGAACTCGGGGTCGATCGAGTCCTCGTACGACATCGGCTCGGTGCCGAGCTCCGGGTAGTGCGCGGTCCAGCTGCCCTCGGGCGGCTTCTCGATGCGAGCCATTGCTACTCCTCGATCTCGGAACGTGACGGGGTCGCGCTCGGACGCAGGTCCTCGTCGAGCTCGAGCCCGAAGCTGTTGAACGCCATCGCCAGGCCCGTGTACGTGCCGACGACGAAGACGAGCTCGATGAGCTGTCGCTCGTCGAGGCGCTCGGCGAGGCGTTCCCACGTGTCGTCGTTCATTCGGTAGTCGGTGACGAGCTGGTCGACAGCGGCGAGCACGTCGCGTTCGAGGTCGGACCAGCCGGCCGCGTCGGCCCCCACGGCGATCGCGTCGATCTCTTCGTCGGTGATGCCGATCCGCGCCGCGAGGCGTACGTGCTGCGCCCACTCGTAGTCGGCGTGGGTCCGGAACGCGACGCGCAGCACCGCGAGCTCGCGCAGGCGCGGGTCGAGCGCCGGCGTGCGCAGGAGCGCGCTGTTGTAGACGAGGAACGGACCTGTCAGTGCAGGATGGTGCATGAGCGCGCCCACCGCGTTGGGGACGGGCGCAGCGTCCGGACCGGTGGCGAGGAATCCGTTCGCGACCTTGTCGCCGAACGCCGCGACGAGAGCGGAGCGTTGCTCCTCGCCCCACTGCTCAGGTGGGAGGGGTACGAGCCGCGGCTCGGGCTCCGTCACAGGTACCAACCGCCGTTGACACCGACCACCTGGCCCGTGATGTATCCCGCGTCGTCCGAGCAGAGAAACGCACACGCGGCGGCGATGTCGTCGGGAGTTCCGGCACGGCGGACAGGGGTTCGGGCGATGACCGCGTCCAGGCTCGGGAGGTCGCCCCGTTCCTCCGCGCGCCGAACCATCGGGGTGTCGATGAAGCCGGGCGGCACGGTGTTGACCGTGATGCCGTGAGGTGCGTACTCGAGCGCCAGCGCCTTCGTCAGGCCGATGACGCCACCCTTGGACGCGACGTAGTGCGCCATGCGGTTCGCGCCCGACTGCGCGCTCGACGACGAGATCGTGACCACGCGGCCCCACGCTGCCGCGACCATGTCCGGGATGGCGGACTGCACGCAGTGGAACGTGCCGGTCAGGTTGACGCCGAGCATTCGGTCCCACGCTTCGGGCGTGATGTCGGTGAAGGATCGGAACTCGTCGAGCCCGGCGCTCGTGACGAGGATCGCGATCGGGCCGAGGTCGCTGCGCACCGTCGCCATGGCGTCGTCGACTGCGGCTCGGTCCGCGACGTCGACGCGTGCGGCGATCGCACGGGCTCCCGTCGCCTCCAGCGCCTTGGCCTCGGCCACCGCTGCGTCACCGTCGAGGTCCAGCAGGGCGACTGCGTGTCCTGACGACGCCAGGCGGCGGGCGACGGCCTGTCCCATGCCTGATGCAGCGCCGGTGATCACGGCGACCCGGCTCATCGTCGTCTCGTCTCCCCCGGAGATCCGCGTCGCGGCGCAGTATTGCGCGGCCGAACCGGGTGTGCAAGGTAGCTCTCGCTGGGCGAGAACGTCATTGTCGCCCGGAAGACGGGCTGGCTAGTGTCCTCCCGACGCGTCCGTCGGAAGGGGACTCGGTGCGCATCGGCCTGATGGTCGGTCCCGAACGGGGCCGGTACCACGAGAAGGTCGCGAAGCTCGTCGCTGACGCGGTGGCGGCCGAACAAGCCGGGTTCACGTCGATCTGGGTACCGCAGGTGCCGGACGACTTCGATGCGATGACGGCGGTCGCGCTGATGGGCGCGGCGACGTCGCGGATCGAGCTGGGCACTGCGGTCGTGCCGATCCAGACACGCCACCCGGTGGCGATGGCGCAACAGGCGCTCGCGGACCAGGCCGTGTGCGAAGGCCGGTTCACGCTCGGGCTGGGTCCGTCACACCACTGGATCGTGACGGACATGATCGGGTTGCCGTACGAGCGCCCGGCGTCCCTCGTGCGCAACTACCTCGAGGTCCTCGACGCGGCGTTCGCCGGCCCGGGCCCGGTCGACGTGGAGAACGACGACTTCCGCGTCCACAACCCGCTCGACGTCACCGACATCACGCCGACACCCATCCTCCTCGCGGCGCTCGCTCCGTTGATGCTCAAGATCGCGGGGGAGCTTGCGTCGGGAACAATCCTCTGGATGGCCGACGAGCGCGCGATCGCCGGTCACGTGCTCCCACGCATCGAGGCGGCAGCGTCGGCGGCCGCCCGGCCTGCGCCGCGGGTCGTCGCCGGCGTTCCCGTGGCGCTGTGTCTCGAGAGCGAGGTGGACGCAGCGCGCAGCTGGGCCAACCACGCGCTCGCGCACGCAGAGTTCTCGCCGAATTACCAGCGACTGCTCGAGCACGGTGACGCGACCGACGTGGGCGATCTCCTCGCCGCGGGCGACGAAGCCGCCGTGCTCGAACGGTTGGGCAACTTTCGCGACGCCGGCGTGACGGATCTCGCCGTGCGCGTGCTGCCGTTCGGACCCGACCGGGCGGCACGCATCGACTCGCGCGACCGGACGCTCGAGATGTTGTCGGCGCTCTGCCCCGAGATCTGACGCGATCAGGCGTCGTAGTCGACGACGATCTCGGCGCTCGTGGGGATCGACTGGCACGTGAGCACCCATCCCTCGTCGAGCTCGTTCGCCGTGAGGACGTTGTTCGCTCGCATCGCGACGCTCCCCACGTCGAGATGCGCCATGCACGTCGCGCAGTTGCCCGCTTCGCACGAGGACGGCGGGCGAAGGCCACCGCGTCGCGCCGTCTCGAGCAGGGTGTCACCGGCCCGATAGTCGACCGTGTGCTTGCGGCGATCGAGCCGGATCACGATGGAATCCGGCGTGGTCGTGCCGGGACCCGCGGGCGCGGTCTCGACGGCGGCCTTCCCGTCCGCGCGGGGCTCGCCATCCTCGTTATCTGGCGCCATGTCGGGTGATAACTCTACTCTCGCCTGGTGCCAGTCGGATTCTCGAGAGCCATCCGGGCGTTTGCGCGCTGCCGGGGCGCCAGCCAGGCTGACGCGCCGTGACCTCGGGCGGCTACCGCAACATCGCGGTCCTCCCGCTCGCCGGAGCCCTGGGCGCGGAGATCACGGGGGTCGATCTCGCGACCGACCTGGTCGACGAGACCGTGGCCGAGATCCGGAGGGCGTGGCTGGAGCACCTCGTCGTGTTCTTCCGCGACCAGTTCCTGAGCCCGGACAAGCTCCAGGCGTTCGCGTGCCGGCTCGGCGACCCGGTCGAGTACCCCTTCGTCAAGGGCATCGACGGATTCCCCGAGATCATCGCCGTCACGAAGCTGCCCCACGAGACGGTGAACTTCGGCGGCATCTGGCACAGCGACACCGCGTACCTCGAGCGGCCGCCGATGGGAACACTGCTCCTCGCCCGGCAGGTTCCGCCCGTCGGCGGCGACACGATGTTCGCCAACATGTACGCGGCCTACGAGGCGCTCTCTCCGGGGATGCAGCGGCTGCTCGACGGGCTGCGTGCCGTACACAGCTCGGCGTTGGCAGACGTGTCCGCGACCCGTGAGGACCGGATCCGCGACAGCGGGGCGGATGGAAGCGACGAGTACCTCGCCGAGCACCCGGTGGTGCGGACGCACCCCGAGACCGGGCGCAAGGCGCTCTACGTGAACGTGGCGCACACGCTCCGCTTCGTCGACATGACGAAGGAGGAGAGCCAGCCGCTGTTGCGGTATCTCTTCGAGCAGTCCGTGCGGCCCGAGCTCACGTGCCGCTTCCAGTGGCGGGCCGGCTCGCTGGCGCTCTGGGACAACCGATGCGCGATGCACAACCCGGTGAACGACTACCACGGGTACACGCGGGTGATGCACAGGATCAGCCTGGGCGGCGACGTACCGCGCTGAGACCGGCAGCGTCCGTGCCGGCGCCCGGCGCGTCAGCCGCCTAGCGGCGTGAACGTCAAGTGGAGTCGGTTCAACCCGCGCAGGATGTACGT
The DNA here is from genome assembly GCA_036557185.1 of Acidimicrobiia bacterium. Lineage (GTDB taxonomy): Bacteria > Actinomycetota > Acidimicrobiia > IMCC26256 > JAENVU01 > DATBHZ01. The sequence goes on from DATBHZ010000164.1 coordinate 31,402, forward strand.
CGGCGCGTAATCGAATCGACGAGCACCCGCCGGACCGTGCTCGGTCTCGTCGATGGCGATGTCGGACATGCGCTCGAGGATGCGCTGGATGCCGATCCGCGCCTCCGCGCGTGCGAGCGGAGCGCCCGGGCACGTGTGGATCCCGTGCCCGAACGCGAGGTGCTGTCGCGCGTTGGACCGGTCCGGCGCGAACGAAGCAGGCGACTCGAAGTGGCGGGGATCGCGGTTGGCCGCGCCTGCGACCACCATCACGGTCGCGCCGGCAGGGATGTCGACCCCGCCGACGGTCGAGGGGACCCGAGAGAGTCGGAAATCGCCCTTGACCGGGCTCTCGAAGCGCAACACCTCCTCGACGAAGTTCGGGATCCGGCCGTGCTCGTCGCGCAGCGTCCGCTGGAGCTCGGGCCGCTCCGCGAGCAGCGCGAGCGCGCCCGCGAGCAGGCGGACCGTGGTCTCCTGGCCGGCAGCGAACAGGTTGACCGCGATGCGCACGACGTCGATGGGCTCCGGCAGCGACCCGTCCGGGAACGTCGCCGTCGCCAAACCGGTCAGCACGTCGTCGGTGGGCTTCTTGCGGCGGTCCTCCACGTAGCCCGTGAACCGCGCGTACAGGAACTCCAAGGGCTTGTGCACCATGGCTTGCTCGGTGCTCCCGACGGTCGCTCCCGGTCGCTTCGCCCCCAGCTCCTTTCGGAACATCGCATGGTCGGACTCGGGGACTCCGAGGAGGTCGGCGATCACGAGCATGGCGAACGGGCTGGCGAACTCGCTGATGAATTCGCACCGGCCGTTGCCGACGAATTCGTCGAGCTGGCGGTCGGCGAGGCGCCAGATGAACTCCTCGTTCTCGCTCAAGCGCTTCGGGGTGATCAGGCGCATCAACAGCCCTCGGTGGGCTGTGTGCACGGGCGGATCGAACGTCGTGATCTGGTCGCTCATCGGGAGCTCGTCGCGGTGTTGCTCGATGAGCGCGCTCACGTCGTCGCCCTCGAGGGCGACGGGGAATCCCGGGAAGGGCCCCGTCACGGAGTTGCACGACGAGAAGGTGTCGGGGTCGTGCAGAACGGCGATCGCCTCGTCGTAACCCGTGACCATCACGACGTCGTGGTGGGGCTCCGTCTGGACCGGGCACTGCTGCCGGAGGTGCTCGAAGTAAGGGTATGGGTCCGCGACGAGCTCACGACCTCCGAAGAAGTCGATCGCGTCGTAGTCGATCATGTGCGAGCTCCGTTCAGCATGTACGGCTCCATCGCCTCACTCCTCGCCCAGATCGAGCAGCCGACGGGCGATGATGTTCCGCTGCACCTCGGCAGTCCCTCCGTAGATCGTCGCGGCGCGGGAGTAGAGATACTCCGTCCGCCAGCCGACGCTCTCTGGCGCGTCGTCGAGCTCGACCATGCCGGGGATCAGGCGGAGCAGCGCGTCGTAGGTGCTCTGCTCGGCGCTCGCCACGAGCACCTTGTCGATCGAGGTCTCCGCGCCCAGAGTCTCGCCGGCCGCCAGCCGGTGCTGCGTCGTGCGCGACCGCGCACGGAGAGCATGGAGCTGGAGGTACGCCTCACCGAGGGTCGCAGCGCTCAAATCGTCGGCGCTCGCCGTCTCGACGATCTCTTCGAGACGCCGGTAGAGGTACGCGACCCTCTGCCAGAAGCACGACGAGCGCTCGTACGGGAGGATGCTCATCGCGACCGACCAGCCGCCGTGCACCTCCCCGAGGATCCGATCGGATGGCACCGCGACGTCGTCGAAGAACACCTCTGCGAACTCGCGGACGCCGTTGAGCATCTCGAGCGGCCGGACCGTGATGCCCGGAGTCGCCATGTCCACGAAGAACGCGGTGATGGCGCGGTGGCGCGCTTCGGCGGGTCCGGTGCGCGCGAGCAGCACGCAACGATCCGAGTACTGCGCCAGGCTCGTCCAGACCTTCTGGCCGTTCACGACCCAGGTCGATGCCGTGCTGGCGTCGCCGTCGGGTTCCGCGGTGCAGCGCAGCGAGGCGAGGTCGCTGCCCGTCTCGGGCTCCGAGAAGCCCTGGCACCACAGCTCGGCACCCGAGAGGAGCCTGGGAACGACCTCGGCAGCGAGCGCCGGGTCCGCGAAGTCGATCAGGGTCGGGGCGAGGACCTCGACGAGCGAGAAGAGGCCGGGATCCACGAGGTCGCGTGCCGCGAGGCTGGCGCCGAGCTCCGTGCGCAGCATCGGTGACCCGCCGAGGCCGCCGACGCGCTCGGGCCATCCGTAGCGCATCCACCCGGCGTCGAACAGGATCGACTTGACGCGTTGCATCTGCGCCACCTGCTCGTCCAGCGAACCCGGTGGAGCGTGTCGAGGGGCGAGCGAGTCGCCGTGTGCCTCGAGCCAGGCTTGGAGCTCGACGCGGAACTCGGCGACGGCCGGACCGCGCTCGGATGTCTCCATGCAGCCCCCCTCGGTGAGAACCCCGCATGCTCTTGGCGAGAGAGCGATTCTCGCCTAGCGTAATCGCCCTACCGATGGGACGGGACCTGCCGTCGAACCGACGCGCACTCCGGGGGGAGCGTGTGACGAGCTGCCAGACGCTTGCGGAGGCCGCGTGAGCGGCGCGCCACGCCTGCGGGTGGTGCAGTGGGCGACCGGGAACATCGGCACCCGCGCCTTGCGCGAGGTGATCCGTCATCCCGACCTCGACCTCGTGGGCGTGCTCGTCTACGACGCCGCGAAAGTCGGGCTCGACGCTGGTGTGCTGTGCGGTGAGGAGCCGACCGGCATCATTGCGACCGACGATCGAGCGGCGATGCGCGCGATCGCCGCTGATTGTGTGTTGTACATGCCGCGCGTCTTCGACGTGGACGATGTCGTGGCCATGCTCGGGTCCGGAACGAACGTCGTCACGACCCGGGGCGAGGTGTTCGGCTCGGCGAGCGGGCTCGACAAGCAGAGCCGGAGCCGGATCCTCGACGCGTGTGAGCGCGGCAACGCGTCGATCTACGCAACCGGCAGCAGCCCGGGGTTCATCACCGACGCGCTCCCGTTCGCGCTGCTCTCGCTGCAGCGGCGCGTCGATTCGGTGGAGATCGAGGAGTTCGCCGACCTGTCGCGCCGCGATTCACCGGTCCTGCTCTTCGAGCTGATGGGGTTCGGCAAGCCTGTCGAATCGTTCAACCCGGCACGTCCCGAGTACCTCCTCGGCGAGTTCGCCCCGGCCCTGGGGCAGCTGGCCGACGCGGCGAACCGCCCGGTCGACGACTGGACCTGCACCGGGGAGGTGGCGGCGGCACGACACACCACGTCGCTCGCGGCAGGTGAGCTCGCTTCCGGGACGGTCGCGGCACAACGCACCAGGATCAGTGGCTCGTGCGACGGCACCGAGGCCGTTCGCTTCACTGCGAATTGGTACTGCACGAGCGACGTCGTACCCGATTGGGAGCTTCGACCGACGGGTTGGCGGGTGCGGGTGCGCGGGGACGCTCCGATGGACGTCGACCTGCCGTTTCCCGTTCCGGTCGAGGAGCTCGGGTCGTTCACGCCCGGGTACACCGCGAACCGGCCCGTCAACGCGGTTGCCTACGTGTGCGCCGCCGCACCCGGGATCCTGTCGACGTCCGATTTGCGGCCGATCACTCCGGCCGGCCCGCGGTCAAGTGTGGGCGTCGTGAGGTGAGAATGAGCGAGGATGGGCACAGCAAGCTCGGCGGGCGCGCCCCGCGAGCCGATTCACGGGGGATGGGAATGATTCGCACTCGCAAGGGAACCGGGCGCCTCGTCGCCGTGGCGGCACTCGTCGGCTTGATCGTGGCCGGGTGCTCGAGCGGGTCGAGCTCCAAGAGCTCCTCGTCCACCAGCAGCACGTCGTCGGGTGGCAGTGCGTCGACCCAGAAGTTCCCCGCGGTCAACCAACCCGGCGTGACTCCCACCGAGATCAAGGTCGGCGGTGTCGCCACCGTGTCGAACGACCCGACCGGAGGAAGCCTCGGCTCGGCGTTCGACGGGGTGAAGGCGTACTTCGACTACATCAACTCCACTGGGGGCGTGTACGGCCGCAAGCTCGTGCTCTCATCGCAACGGGACGACGGGCTGGCCAACAACCGGTCCGAGGTGCAGGGGCTGCTCACGAGCGACAACGTCTTCGCGGCGCTCCCGATCTCGGTGCAGCTGTTCACCGGTGCCCAGCTGCTGAGCAAGGCAGGCATCCCGACGTACGGCTGGGACATCAACCCGGAATGGGGCTCGGAGACGCAGAAGCCCGGCCCGGCGAACTTCTTCACGAACGTGGGTGACTACATCTGCTTCACGTGCGCGCTCCCCAGCGCGCAGACCTGGCTGCCGAAGAAGCTCAACCGGCACAACATCGGAGTCCTCGCCTTCAACGTCTCGCAGTCGACGGGATGCGCCGAGGGTCTGCAGAACAGCTTCAAGAAGTACCCGACCGGCAAGATCGTCTTCATGGACAAGAGCCTCACCTTCGGCACGCCCGACTACAGCGCACAAGTGGCGCGGATGAAGGACAAGAAGGTCGACCTCGTCATCTCCTGTCTCGACGGCAACGGTGCCACGACCCTGGGCCGGGAGATGAAGAAGCAGGGGCTGGATGCGATCCAGGTCCTGCCGAATTCCTACAACCAGGGTCTCATCTCGAAGAACGCGGACGTCCTGAACGGCAACTACCTGTTCACCACGTTCACGCCGTTCGAGGTCAAGCCCGAGCCGCCAGGCATGAAGAACTACAAGGAGTGGATCGGCAAGAGCGGCGGCAAGACGAACGAGAACTCGCTCATGGGCTGGATCAACGCCGACGAGTTCGTGACAGGGCTCAAGGCGGCCGGGCCGAACTTCACGCGGCAGAAGGTCGTCGACGCGACGAACGCGATCACCGACTACACCGCGGACGGACTCGTTCCGCCGATCAACTGGAAGACGGCGCACAGCAAGCAGATCGAGTGCTACGCGACGGTGAAGGTGGTCGACGGGAAGTTCAAGCCGGTCTACGGCCAGTCGGGAAAGCCGTTCCTCTGCTTCCCCTCCGACCTGACCGAGATGCCGGCCAACCCGCAGGCCAGCGCCTGAAGCACGTGACGCCTGCCCCAGCGTGTCCGACCCCGGGGACCCCATGAGATGAGCGACCTCCTCGGCTACGTGATCCGAGGCATCCCGTTCGGTTGCGTGTTCGCGCTCGTCGCGATCGGCCTGGTTCTCACGTACAAGACGTCCGGGGTATTCAACCTGGCGTTCGCAGCGCAGGCCTTCGCGTCCGCTGCCGTCTACTACCAGTTGCGCGTCGTGGACGGCTGGCCCAACGTGCCGGCGTTCCTCGTGGCGGTGGTCGTGGTGGCTCCGTTGCT